>WHTO01000021.1 GCA_009377665.1 Dehalococcoidia bacterium | reverse complement strand
ACGGTGCATGGGGCCTCCTCGGACGGTGATTCGTACAATCACACGTTCCGTCGGAGGCCCCTTTCATTCACCCGGGCTGTCACCAACCTCTGTGCTCAGTACAACTAGAGCCAGGCCGTCGAATGCTGAGGGGTCGAGTTTCAGGCTGGAGAACACGGTGATGGCGCCGGCTACCTCGCCGTCCGCCTGGAGGGGGAATCCGGCATGGGAAACCGTGCCGGTCTCCAGGGCCCACTCGCCCAGCTCTTCGTCGTTCTGGAGGTCGGATCCGAACTCCGGCGCACTGGTCGCGGCGACTCGTCCTGCCACATAGCGGCCAAGCGGAATCCCGTCCGGGGGCACGATCATGGGCGCGTTCGCCCCCGCCGCGGCTGCCAGGCGGAGCTTCTGCGAGCGCGGGTCGAGAATCCAGATGCGGACGATGTCACAGTGCAAGTTTTCTACGATCGCCCGGCCACACGCTTCGAGGGCGGCCTCAAGAGGCATCGGAGCGCCCACGGCCAGCGCGACAGCGCTGCTCAGCGCCTGCCATCGGCGCCGCTCCTGGGCATCCTTCTCCGCCCGCTGCCTCTCACTCACGTCGCGAGCGATGGCCTGGACCGCAACCGCCTCACCGTTCTCATAGACCAGGCGATTGCTGACTTCCAACTCGAGCTGGCGACCATCCCTCGTCACGAAGCAGATCTCGAACGGCGTGTGATCTCTGCCCTCGAGTTGCTCTTGGAGATCCGTCATGTCACCCATGCGCTCGCTGTCCAACAACCGCGAAACCGTCAGCGTCCGCGCCTCTTCGCGACTGTAGCCGGTCAGGCGCTCGAAGGCGCGGTTGACGGAGATGAAATTGCCCTCCTGGCTTCTGACCCAGAGCACGTCGCTGGCGTTCTCAAACAGGTCCCGGTAACGCTCCTCGTGGGCCAGGAGCGCATCCTCGGCGGAGCGCCGGCGCAGCGCGGCCGAGACGGTGTGAGCCAGGGCGCGCAGGAAGTTGGCATCGTATTCACTGAAGGTCCGCGACGTCCTGCACTGCACGCCGAGCGTGCCGAAGATGGCATCCGGACCCTGCACAGCCATCCCCATGGTGCTCTTGACGCCGGCCTCGAGCAGCGTGGGGCTTGGGACGAACCTGCTCTCGTGTTCGAGGTCGTCGACGATGACCGGCGCACCGGCCTTCATCGCGTAGACGACCTGCGGATCGCTGGGGCTCACATTCAGAATGCGGTCGAGGAGCTTCGTCGGGCCCACAGCGGCCCACGCTCTCACACTCACACCACCATGGCTCGCGAGGCCAATCAGCGAAGCTGAATCGGTCCCCAGCGTGGACATCGCAGCCTGCACCACCCGCTCGAAAAGGTCCTCCAAATCCAGGTCCTCAAGCGCCTCCCGCCCGAACTGGGTAACCGCGGCCTGCTGCGCGAGCCGCTCTTCCAACTCCCTTTCGGCGCGGCGGCGGTCTTCGATTTCCGCGCTGGCCGCCTCGTAGAGCGCCGCGTTATCGAGGGCAATAGAGACGAGCTCCGCTATTCCCTGGAGCAGCGACATCTCCTTGGCCTCGAATGGCCGGCCTTCCTCACAGCGCCCGACGCCGAGGACGCCCAGGACTCGGTCGCCCGACTTCAGTGGCACCGCTGCCGCCGACTGGAACCCACCGGATGTGTATCGCTCGAGCCGGCCCTCCCAGTTCTGATAGTCATTGACGACGAGCTCTTGCTCCGTCTCCCAGACCCTTCCCGTCAGGCCGACGCCCCGCTCCAGCCGGGTTCCCTTCCAGCCAACGGAAAGCCCGGATGCCACCCTCAGAGTCATCTCTGATCCGCCGCGGTCGGCCAGGTATACGACTACGTCGGACGCCGCGAGAAGCTGGCCGGTGCGGTTGACGATGGCTTGGAGCAGGTCGTCGGTGTCCAGGCGGTTCATCAGCGCGATCGACGTCTCGTGGAGCGCAGCCAGGTACTGATTGTTCTGGCGCAGCGACTCCTGAGCGAGCTTCAGGTCGGTTATGTCGGAATGCGAGACGATCGCTCCGCCGCCCTGGCCGCCGAGGGGGGTGATCGTTGCCAGGACCCACGAGCGCCCCTCGCTCCCATCGGCGGCGTACTCCAGCTCGACCTTATCGCAGTCCCCGGCGAGGACCGATTCAAGGCCGGCAATTCCAGCCTCAACGTCAGGATTGCGGGTAGCCCACGCCCTGGTCGCCTCCAGGTAGTTGCCGCCCAGCCGCGCATGAACCCGGCCCGGGCTCTCGCCGGCGAAACGGATCCAGGCGTCGTTGGCCATGACGATGGTCCCGTCGGGGTCAAGGACGGCAACGAGCGAGGACAGCGAGCTGATTACGCGCCGTCCGAGCTCCTCGCTCGCTCTGAGCGCCTCCTCGGATTGCTTGCGATCGCTAATGTCTGCCGTGATCCCAACCACCCCGACACGCCTGCCCTGGCGGTCGTGGATCGGCGATTCGCTGATCATGATCGGCAACGTCCGGCCATCGCGCGTGCGCGCCCTGTCCTCACCCGCCCTGTGCTCGCCGCTTGCGACGCGTTCGAAGTGCTTCAAGGCGTCTTGCTGGCGCTCGGGCTCGTACAGCAGGGCATTGACGTTCTGGCCGATGGCCTCGGCTGCGGACCACCCATAGAGGCTCTCCGCTTGCTCACTCCAGTACTCGATTGTCCCTTCGAGGTCGGTGGCCGATGATGCTCTGGACCACGCTGTCGAGCAGAGAGCCTGGAAGTTGATCTCTCTCGTCGCGCTGTCCTGGGCGATGGCCGCTGCCAGGACGTTGGCCACGCTTTGCACAAAGGTAACTTCTGAGCGGTCGAAGTCGCGTTGCGTCTTGCTGTGCGCCATCAGGACGCCCCACGCCTCTGGAGCCAGCCCAATGACCGCGGAAACGCCGCTGATCACCGAGTGTTTGCGCATGTGCTCGCTCAGGGCGAATCGGGTTTCCCTGGTCAGGTCACTGGAAGTCACGGGCTGGTGGATCGCCAGCGAGTAACCTGCCAGCGACGCCGTTTTTCCGACCGCTACGGGGAGGCATTGCTCTGGCAAAGCCCCAGCGCCCGCCCTGGCCTGGGCGGATTTCCCGTCGGGCAAAAGCTCGAGCACGCTGCTGAGGTCGGCGCCCAGGTGGTCGATGAGCAGCTGAGCCGCCCTTTCGAACAGCGATTGCAGGTCACATCCCGAGCGAGCAAGCCGTCCGAGATCGGCGACGGCCACCTGTTGCTCCAGGCGAGTCCTCATCTCATCGACGCTTGAGAGTGCGAGGTTATCAGCGCCATCGGTGTTCACGGCCGTCGCCCTGACCACCGCGTCGACTCGGGGTTCGGCGCAAGGAGGTCGGCGTTCACGCTGTCGGGATCGGAGGGAGGCAGCGGGCCAGCGTCGTGGTCCACAGATCCCGTTGCGACCCGGGCCTGTCGGTCTGCACCCATGCTAGGTCCGTCGATCTGAGCGGTCGCGCCCCGAGCGAACCGATGGGCAACCTGGTGGCAGCCGCCAGCAGGTTTGGCGCGGAACTAGATACAGATAACCCACGTCGTTATCATCGGCAGATTCTCCCCGCATCACGCGCCCCCGCGACTGCTCTCACCCAGGGCGCCACTGGTGGCGCCAGTTCTCAGGCGTCGATGGATGTGGCGAGAGGCTCCGCATCCGCGGGCGGAGGTGCACGGCGCGCGCGTGGCGTCATTGAGATGGAGGCTTCCCGGTCGTCGATCAGGAGAGTGGCAACGAGGCCGACGAGTGCTACCAACGACGCGGCGAAAAACGCCTCCTGGAACGCCTGCGTGGCTCCAGCGCTCGTTAGCGCGTCGCCCAACTCCGCACCATGCGCACCGAGACGGCTGGCGAGGACCGTTGCGAGGATGGCGACGCCCACGCTGGCAGCAACCTGGCGGCCGGTAGCGTACACAGCGGTGGCCCTCCCAGTATCCCGGGAGCTGATCGTCGCGAAGGTGGCAGCCTGCAGAGCGACGAGGCAGAGGCCGAAGCCGCAGCCCCGAATAAGCATGATCAGCATGATCCAGGTCCTGCTGGTCTCGATACCGACAAACCCCAGCGCGCCGGTCCCGAAAGTGATGAGGAGCATGCCGGCCAGCGTCAGGCGCCTCGGCCCCACGCGCTTGTAGAGCCTGCCGGCAATCGGCAGCATGGCCATCACTCCTATTGCCTGCGTAAAGGTCGTGAGGCCCGACTCAAGTGGGCTCATGCCGCGCTCGAACTGCAGGAAGAGGGGCATCAGGAACAGTGAACCCTGGAGCGCAACCTGGGACATGAACTGCACCACGTTGCCGGCGCTGAAAAGCCGGTTGCGAAAAAGCCTGATATCAATCATCGGATTTGTGGACCGCAGCTCGACGACGCAAAAAGCCGCGATCAATGCCAGTCCTGTCAAGACGAGCGTGAGCGCCTGGGGGTGGTAGAGTCCGTGGTCACCGGCCGTGGAGAGACCGTAGAGAAGGACACCCAGGCCGACAGCCGAAAGGAGAAAGCCCGGGACATCGAGGCGAGCGGTGTGAGGCTGGGTCTCCTCGCGCAGGAAGAGAATGGCCACGAGGACGCCGGCTATGCCCACCGGGACGTTGATCAGGAAGATCCACGGCCAGTCGTGGTACTCGACAAGGTATCCTCCGATGATCGGGCCGCTGGCCGGTGCGATGACGATGGGGATGTTGAGGATGGCCGCGGCGGCCGCGCGTTCCGCGGGTGGAAAGGTCCGCCACAGCATCGCCGTGCCGGTGGGGGCGATCATGCCACCGCCGATACCCTGGAGGACCCGAAAGCCAATCATCGACTCGATGTTCCAGGCGAGCCCACAGAGAAGCGAGGCGCCGGTGAAGGTGGCGAGCGAGATGACGTAGACGCGCTTCGTGCCCAACCGGTCGCCGGCCCAGCCGCTAACCGGAATGAATATGGCCAGCGCCAGCAGATAGGAGGTCACTACCCACTGGATGCCGGTGGTGCTGACGTCGAACTCCTCCTTGAGGGTGGGCAGCGCGACGTTGACGATGGTTGTATCGAGAAGGTTGATGAAGATGCCGACGACGAAGACGAAGGCGACTACGTACTTGTACGGCAGGTTCACCGCCGTGACGGGGCGGGCGGCGCGCATCCGCCAGGGCGGGGCGTCAACGCCGGGAGGTTCGGGAACGGGGAAGCCGGGGGCACACCATCACTCTACCGAGTCACCCACCTTCGGACTAAACCACGGCCCGCCGGCTGGAGTCCGCCCGCTGGCACCTTCGACGAGAGGATGGCTGTAGCAACGCTGGGGATTCGCGACAGCTATTGTCGCTGTGTTAACAACAATGTGGATAAGGAGAAGGTTTGGCAGATCATTCGCCCATCGAGTGGACCGAGGCGACTTGGAACCCCGTGACCGGTTGCACGAAAGTATCGCCGGGTTGTGCGCACTGCTACGCGGAGACGTTTGCGGAGCGTTTTCGCGGAGTTAAAGGGCACCCTTATGAGCAGGGATTTGACCTGCGGATCTGGCCCGAGCGTCTCGCACTACCGTCGAAGTGGAAGGCACCACGCCTCATCTTCGTCAACTCGATGAGTGACCTTTTCCATCCGGGCGTGCCCGACGATTTCATCCAGCAGGTCTTCAAGGCCATGCAGGAGGCCGGCCATCACACCTTCCAGGTTCTTACAAAGCGTCCGGAACGAGCCGCCGCCATGTCGGCCGAGCTACCGTGGCCCGACAACGTGTGGATGGGCACAAGCGTCGAGAGCCAGCGATTCGTTGGAAGAGTTGAGTTCCTTACCGGGACCGGCGCCCAGATCAAATTCCTCTCCTGCGAGCCTCTGTTGGGGCCTCTCCGTCTGGACCTGACCGGCGTGGATTGGGTGATTGTCGGCGGTGAGTCCGGGCCGGGCGCCCGCCCGATGCGGGCCGACTGGGCGAGAGACATTCGTGGACAGTGTCAGCGCGGTAACGTACCTTTTTTCTTCAAGCAGTGGGGAGCACACGACGAACACGGCGTCCGGGTTGGAAAGTGGAAGTCAGGACGATTGCTCGACGGACGAACCTGGGACTCCCTGCCAAGCCGGCCTCTGAGGCGGTCCTCCTGACCTCTCGTGACCTGCGGTAAATGTCCGAGGCCGATACACCACTGGACAGCCCTCAAGCTCGAGTACCTCGACTTGTATCTCCAGGCCTATGCGACAGCCGCGAAGAGCGCGATGAAACGAGCCTACTTGGACGCCTTCTCCTCATGCGGCAGGTGTGTGCTCCGGAAGTCAGGCGTCGAGATCGACGGTTCAGCGCTACGCGCCCTTCGGGCCGTGCCAGCCTTCACCGAGTACCACTTCATAGAGATTGACGCTGACGTGGCGGATCATCTTCGAGCGAACGTTGGCGACAATGCATCTGTCCAAATCTATCGGGGCGACTGCAACGAGGTCATAAGAACGAGGGTGCTGCAAAGGGGAGGCCTATCCAAACGGGCCGCCTCGCTGGCATTCCTCGACCCGACCGGCCTCCAGGTTCATTGGTCAACTGTGGAGGCGCTTTCCCGACACCGAATAGATCCTGCCCGGGGCCGGAAAATGGAACTGCTTATCTTGTATCCCTACGACATGGCCGCTAAGCGCCTCATGGCCGTAAAGGGCCGCGACCGCACGAGCGCCGAACTGCGGCTAGACGCCTTTTTTGGTGGCCGAGAATGGGCCGACGAACTACGCCAAAGTCAACTCAAAGACGAGACTGACGGGGAACGCCGCGTCCGATTCGTGGATTATTACGTGAGGAAGCTTCAAGGTCTGGGATACAAATACGTGCTCGCTCACGGCCCGCTATATAACCGACATCGGCCGTTGTACCACCTGATCTTCGCCAGCGACGATGAGGTTGGTGAGCGAATTATGCGCAGCGTCATGGACAGCGGGAAAGCGCGGTGGATCGAGGGCGAGATGGGTTACCAGCCCGTTCAACGGCCGCTGCTGTAGGGACTAGAAGCGGTTGAGGGCGTCTATGAATTGGCGCAGGCGTCCCGAGCTCTGCCTGTCAAAGTCGAAGGCGATACGCTTCAGCTCCAGGCCATCGTCGTCGGCCACTTCCTCGGGGGATGGCTCTACCGGCCGAAAACCGCCGGAAGCCAGCATGTCGGCGAACTCGTGGGAAAGCTGCTCTAGCGCTTCCGGCGGCGGCAGCCGGCGCAGGCGGAAGACCAGCTGCCCGCGGACGTACCGTTCCGAGTCGAAGTTGTGGTAGAAGCCCTCGATCACGTCGACGGCTTCGTCTACGGTCTCGCTGACTTTGATCAGCCCGATGTCCTCCGGCGAGATCATCCCGCGTTCCGATAGGTGTTCCTCCACAAAAGCGCAGAACTGCTTCCAGTAGGCGCCACCGCGCTCCAGGAGCACGACCGGCTTCAGATCGCTGCGCCCTGTCTGCATCAGGGTGAGCAGCTCAAAGGCCTCGTCGAGCGTCCCAAAGCCACCGGGGAGGAGCACGAAGGCGTCGCTCTCCTTGACGAAGGCAACCTTGCGCGTGAAGAAGTAGCGGAAGTTGACCAGCTTTGGGTCGCCGCGCATTTTTTGGGTGGGCCGCGGCTCGAAAGGAAGGTCGATGTGAAGACCGAAGGCGTTCTCGATCCCGGCGCCCTCGATGCCAGCCTCCATGATGCCACCGCCCGCACCGGTGATCACCATCCAGCCCCGCTTTGCGGCCTCCTCGGCGAACTCGCGGGCTACTACATAGCCGGGCTCGGAAGGCAGCGTGCGGGCTGAACCGAACATCGTTACCTTGCGGCGACGCGGATACTGTGCGAAGACCAGGCGCTCGTAGCGCAGCTCCTTCAAGGCGCGGTTGATCATGCGCATCTCGCCGCGGTTTGCGTTCTCCCGGCCGAGCCGGACGGCGGTCGTGATCATCTCGGCGACGAGGTCGCCGTGTTCGACTCCAGCGGCCGTCACGAGCGCCGTGATAGCTTCATCCGTCGCCTTCGCGCCGGTGCGATAGGGCCGCCTTCGCGCCGGCTGCTCCAGCGGCTGGGCGTCGGCGATCTCCTCGATGCTCTTCATACGCGTCGATCGTATCAGGGCCGAGTTCACGCCCCGCGGAAGTGCGTCCGCTGTTGACTTCGCGCGGGTTGGCTGTTGACCTCATCCTTGCAGTGCTCCTCACCCACCTGAGCCTGACCAACTTCCGCAACTACAGACAGCTGGAGATCGACGTGCCGTCCGGCACGACGCTGATCGGCGGCGAAAACGCCCAGGGCAAGACAAACTTCCTCGAGGCGATATACCTGCTGGCCACGACGCGCTCGCCTCGAACGAGCTCCGAGGCTGACTTCGTCAACTGGCAGGCCGCACGCGAGGAGGAGAATCCGATCACACGGGTGGCGGGGCAGGGGACGGGCGCGGCCGGCCGCGCCGAAGTCGAGATCGCGCTGACCGGTCGGCCATCGGGCCGCGGAAGGCGTGGCGACGAGTGGCCGGACGAGATAGACGACCCGGCCGGACCTCAACTGCTGTCGGTCAGCAAGCGGATCAGGGTGAACGGCATCCCTCGGCGAGCCACCGACGCTATCGGCGTCATGCCGTCGGTATTCTTCAGCACGCTCGATATGGACATCATCTGCGGCAGCCCGAGCCTGCGCCGGCGCTTCCTCGACCTCATGCTCTCGCAGGTCGACCGGCCGTACCTCGGTGCGCTAACGCGATACGCAAGGGTGCTTCAGCAGCGCAATGCCCTGCTGAAGCGCATCCAGGACGGCTCGGCGTCGACGTCCGAACTCGACTTCTGGGATGGGGAGATCGCCAAAGAGGCGGCCGTGATCGTCGCCGGCAGAGCAAGCGCCGTCCTGGCGTTGAGCGCGAAGGCGACAGAGGCCCACCACGCCCTCGCCTCACACCGCGAAAAACTCTCACTGCGTTATCAACCGCGGCTTGGGGATGGCGCCGAAGCAACGGTCGAAACCACTGACGAAGCGCGCGCCAGGGTGACGGCGGCGCTGCGGGCCGGACGGCCGAGGGATTGCGGCGCTGGGATGACGCTGGTCGGCCCGCATCGAGACGAGCTGGCCGTCCTTGTGGACGGCGCCAGCGCCGCCGCGTTCGCGTCGCGAGCGCAGCAGAGGTCGGCCGCGCTGGCCCTTCGCCTGGGCGAGGCGAACCTGATAACGGGCCGCCTGGGCGAGCAGCCGAGCATACTCCTCGACGACGTGTTGAGCGAGCTCGACCGGAGGCGGCAGGAGGCCGTGATGGAGGCCATCTCGCGGTTTTCCCAGGTCCTCGTGACCAGCGCCGAGCCGGAACGCTTCCCAGGCTATTTCCGACAGACCGCGTTCGAGCTCCGCGTGGAGGCCGGCGTGATGACGACGGCTGCTAGCGGCGGGGGCGAGTGACCAGGTCGAGGTAGATGGCTTCGATCCGCGCCGCCACCAGCGACCAATCGTACGCCTCCGCCGCCTTGCGGGCACGGCGCTCGAGTGACGACCTGAGCGCGTCGTCCGTCAGCACGCCGGTGAGCGCTCCGGCCAGTGCAACTGGATCGCCGGGGGGAACCAGGATCCCTGAATCGTCGGGCCGGATCAGGTCGGCGTATCCTTCGATGTCACTGGCGACGACGGCTCGGCCCGCCGCCATCGCTTCGAGAAGGACGATCCCGAAGCTCTCACCGCCAGTGGCTGGGGAGCAGACAACATCGGCGCGCTGGAAGTAAGCAACGAGGTCTGCGTCTGACACCGGCCCGGCGAAGTGCACGTCGACGCCCAGGCCGTCTGCGATGCTCTGCGCCTCAAGGCGTCCGGGCCCATCGCCCACCACCACCAACCTGCTCGACGGGACGCTGCGCAGCACGGCTGGCATGGCTTCGATCAGGTGCGGTAGCCCCTTCCGCCCCTCGATTCGGCCAACAAAAAGGATCTCCGGCGAGCCATTCTTCGCGGGAATGGCCGCGCCACGCGTGCCGTTCCTGAAGCGCGCTACGTCGACACCGTTTGGTATGACCTCATAACGGCCGGGGAAGTAACGGGAAACGGTCCCCCGGGCGGCGCCTGAGACGGCGATGCGGTGATCGATCAGGCCTATCCAGCTCCGCAGCAGCCACGCCGTGGCCGCGTAGATTTTGTGGCCACCCTCGCGGTGGACGTGGAACGTCCCGACCACCGGGCACGGGGCATTCCGCAGGAACAGGATGGGGATGACCGGCGCGAGCGGCTCGTGAATGTGGACCACATCGAACTTCTCCCGAGCGAGCAGGCGGCGCACCCCTCCATCACGGAAGACATTGAGGCCGAGGCCGGAAACGGTGCCCCCAATGTTCAGCGGGATGGATCCTCCCACGGGCACCTGGTTACGTCCGAGCCTGGCGTCGTTGGACGACGGACCGTAGATGATGAGCTCGTGTCCACGACGATCAAGGGCCCGGCAAAGCGCATGAATGTGAGCGTTGACTCCGCCCGGGACCGCCATGTCGTAAGGGGCGACCATGGCGATCTTGAGTCGCCGGCTGCCGCCGAGCGCCGGACTGTCTATGGGATCCGATTGGTCGATCTGAAACCTCGAGTCAGGGGAGGACGTCAGGCCCGGCCCGCGCCCAGCGGCGGCTCATCTTCCGGGGGCCGGCGCAAATAGAGAAGGTCGCTCGCCCGCACCCTTAGAAGGTAGAAGGCGACCGGGGCGACGGCCATCATCATTAGCGTCAGGACCCCGTGCGAGAGGAGAACATAGGCGCCCGCCGCGCCGCTGCTCACATCCAGCCTCCGGAGGAGCTCGCTGACCGACAGCTCAAAGGCGCCCAGGCCCGCGGGAGTGAAGGCCAGTGACGTGACAATGTTGGCCAGCGCAACGAGCGTGAGATAGGCCAGCGGCGACAGGTCAAGGTCGACGGCCAGGCCGAAGAACCAGTAGGACACCGACTCGGAAAGCCAGATCGCGGCCGAGGCCGCGACCAGGGGGGCGGCCTGCCGGGCGCGCCAGACCGCCTGCCAACCGAGCTCGAACTGCATCAGACCCTGCCCGACGGCCTTGCGGGTGGTCTCGGGCAGGAACCTCAATCTCTGCTCGGCGAAAGCATCACCGTGGCGAAAGGAACGGCTCAGAAGCCAGGCGAGCACGAGCAAGGAGGCCGAGGCCGCGAGCACAGCGGACGCGATCCAACCCAGGAGTGATCCGAGGTGCAGCGCGAAGATGCCCACGACCAGGAAGGCCGAGACGATCAGCGTATCCAGCACGATTTCGGCTGCCATCGTGGCGGCGACCGTCGGCCGGCTGACGTCGAAGCGCTTCGCGATAAGCTGCATCCGGGCGACGCTGCCGCCGCGCAAAGGCAGGACGTTGTTGATCGCTGCCCCGATGATGACCGCCCCGGTCAGGCCGCTGGTGGGCAGGTCACGGGCCGGGAGAAGCAGATAGTGGTGGCGCAATGCCCTGAAATACTGCGCCGCCAGGTTCATGACCACCGCGGCCCCGACCCAGGCGAAATTCGTGCCGGCCAGCTCGTCGAGGAGATTGTCGAGGTCAAGCCGCAGGGCGAAGACAAGCAGCAGGGTCGAGGTCAGCGCAAGGCTGAGAAGCAGACGATTGCCAAGCCTCTTCCCTGGTTCGCCCCCAGGCCGCGCGGCTGCCGGTGCTTTCCTCAAGGGCATCCTCGGAAGATGGTGGGCTCTCCTACTGCGCGCAGCGCGGGCTATCCTAGGCAGGCCTGCCGCGCCCTCACTGACGCCCGACAGTTAGACGTTAGGGTACAGGTAACAGAACCGAGGCGGGGAGGAAGAGCCATGGCGAGAGAGCAGCACCGTGAGAGTGGGTCCTTGACCTTGGCCGCGGTCATGCTTAGAGTGGCCGACAAAGCTCACGACCTGAGGTGCCGGCGCCCCGCCCATGGTTAAGGAACAAATTAGATCGACGCAGAATGGAGCCGCCGAAGGGGTACGGACTGACCTCTTTGGGAAGTGCTACGCCTACAACCGTTCCGAGGCCGCCGAGGCCGCCGGCGTATTCCCATTCTTCATCCCCCTGTCCTCTCAGATAGGCACCACCGCCATGGTCGATGGCCGCAGCGTGCTGATGTTCGGCTCCAACAACTATTTGGGTCTGACGGAGGACCAGAGGGTCCGCGCCGCAGCCATTGAATCGATCGAGAAATACGGGACCGGCTGCACTGGTTCGCGCCTGCTTAACGGCACGCTGGACCTTCACAAAGAGATGGAGCGGCGGCTCGCCAGCTTCCTGGGCCGGGACGATGCGGCGGTCTTTACGACCGGGTTTCAGACCAACCTCGGGGTGATCTCGGCGCTCGTCGGACGACACGAATACGCGATCATCGACGAATACACGCACGCCAGCATCCGCGACGGCTGTCGGCTGGCCTACGGCAACACCCTGAAGTTCCGCCACAACGACATGGCTGACCTTGAGCGAGCGCTGAAGAGCATTCCCGACGGCAGGGCCGCCCTGATCGTCGTCGACGGCGTTTACAGCATGGAAGGCGACCTCGCGAATCTGCCCGAGATCGTTGAGCTGAAGCGGCGCTACGGCGCGCGGCTCCTCGTTGATGACGCCCACGCCATTGGCGTCATGGGCGAGAACGGACGGGGCACCGCGGAACACTTCGGTGTCGAGAACGAGGTAGACCTGATCACCGGCACGTTCAGCAAATCGCTGGCTTCGGTCGGCGGCTTTTGCGTGGGCGACGCCAAGATCATTCGCTACGTTCAGCACATCGCCCGCTCCTTCATGTTCGCCGCCAGCGCGTCGCCGCCAGCGGTGGGCGCCGCCATGAAGGCGCTTGACATCGTGGAGACCGAGCCGGCGTTGCGACGCCGGCTGTGGGACAACGCCGAACGCATGCGCTCCGGGTTGCGCCGCCTCGGTTTCGACACCGGCCATTCTCAGACCCCGATCATCCCGATGGTCATCGGCCCCGAGATGGCGATGGGCCTGTTTTGGTACGGCCTCTTCAACAGCGGCGTCTACACCAACGCCGTGCTGGCCCCGGCCGTGCCGCAGGATGGCGCGCTCATCCGCACCAGCTGCACGGCTGCCCACACTACCGAGCAGATAGACGAGGCTCTCGCGATCATCGAGCGCGTTGGGCGCGAGCAGAGCCTGATCTGAGCCTTACGAGGATCGTGCCGTGGTATCCGGCGTGACTACCCCTGAGAGCCGCCTCGCGATAACACCGGTCAGCAGCGCCGCCGACCTCGAACGTTTCCTGCGCGTGCCCTGGGCAATCTACGGCAATGACAGCCCCTGGGTCCCGCCGCTCCTGTCGGAGGTGCGCGAGATGTTCGACCCGGCACGCAATCCCTTTCACGACCACGCCGACGTACAGCTCTTCGTGGCGGAGGACGGGGGGCGCACGGTTGGACGCGTAGCGGCAATCGTCAACCACGCCCACCAGGCGGTCCATCACGACGACGTGGGGTTTTTCGGCTTCTTCGAATCGAAAGACGACAGCGAGGTAGCTGCCCTCCTCCTCGAAACCGCCGCGGATTGGCTGGCTGCTCGCGGCATCCGCACGATGCGCGGCCCCATCAACCCGTCGGTCAACGACGAGGTCGGTCTCCTTCTCAACAACTTCGATGGCCGCCCGACGCTGATGATGCCCTACACGCCGCCCTACTACGTGCGGCTTCTGGAGGAGAACGGGGTCATCAAGGTCCGCACCCTCTACGCCTACCTGGCGACGCGCGCGAACCGTCCGACCGAGCAGCACTTACGGCTGGCCGATCGGCTGGTGGAGCGCTATGGGATCACCGTACGCAACGCCCGGATCAAGGACGCCAAGAAGGAGGGCGCGATCCTGGAGCGCATCTATAACCAGGCATGGGAACAGCAATGGGGCGCCGTCGCCATGACGCACGAGGAGGCTGTCTATCTGACTAAGAAGCTGAAGACCATGGCCGACGAGCGCATGGTGCTGATTGCTTCCCTCAAGGGCGAACCCGCGGCGTTCGCCCTCGCCGTCCCCGACTGGAATCACTTCCTCAAGCAGATCAACGGGCGCCTCGGCCCGATAGCGGTGCTCAAGTACCTGCGCTACAGGCTAAACCCGGACGGGTTGAAAGGCCTGCGCTTGATGGCGCTGGGAGTGCTCAAGGAGCACCGCCGTAAGGGACTCGAGGCGTTGATGATCCTCGAGATGTTTAAGCGCGGCCTGGCCAGCGGCTACCAGACAATGGAGATCTCGTGGGTGCTCGAAGACAACGCCGCTGCTAACAATGTCCTGTCCACCTTCGGGCTCCAGCCCTACAGGACCTATGGCCTCTTCGAAAAGCCGATTGGCTGAGCCATGGCCCGTTGCCTCGTAACCGGGGGAACCGGCTTCGTCGGGTCGCACCTGGTCGATGCCCTGCTTGCCGGGGGCCACCAGGTGCGCTGCGTTGTACGGCTAACCAGCGATCTGCGCTGGCTTGATCCACGGGCCGATGTCATCAGGGTCACCTTCCGGCACCAGGACCCCGACCTGGCGCGCGCGGTCGAGGGCATGGAGCGTGTCTTTCACCTCGCCGGCGCCATCATGGCTCCGTCAGCGAATGCCTTCCACCATGCGAACGCGGGGACAACACGCACTATTTTGGAGGCCTGCTGCTCGCTTGAACAGCCGCCCCGGCTCCTTCACCTCAGCAGCCTGGCAGCGGCCGGGCCATCACGACCGGGCTCGGCTCTCGTCGAAGAGGACCCGCCCCGCCCGGTGTCGGTCTACGGGCATAGCAAGCTGGCCGCCGAGGTGGTGGTGCGGGAGTACGCCGCCCGGCTCCCGTCGGTCATTGTCCGCGCGCCGGTGGTCTATGGCCCCCGCGACCGCGGCATGCTGCCGACCTTTCGCCTCGCCCGCCTACCCCTCCGTCCGCGACCGCGCGGGCCGCGTGCCGTAAGCCTCATCCACGTTGAGGATCTGGTGCGTGGACTGATAAAAGCGACAGACACGGAGGGGCCCGCGGGCCTGTATTATCTCTCCCACCGGCGGGCACTCGCGATGGTCGAGATGGACCGGCTCCTCGCGCGGGCGGTGGGGGGGCGGGGGCTATCCTTCGCCGTGCCTGATTGGGCGCTGCAAGCCGGGGGCGGGCTTTCCGAGAGGCTCGGCCGGCTGGCGGGCCGAGCGTCGATCTTTAATCGCGATAAGGCAATTGAGATGCTGCAGGCAGCGTGGGTATGTGATCCAGGCCGTTCGCAGCGCGACTTCGGGTTCGAGGCGACCACGCCCCACGAAGATGGATTGGCCGCCACCGCGCGCTGGTATCGCGATGAAGGTTGGTTCTAGTTTCTCCGAGGCGGGTGAGCGAAGACGTCCCACTGACCGTCGGGGATGACCATGGAGACCGCGGCAGGCTCGACCTCGACCTCCAATGGGCTCTCGCCGAAGGCGTCGCCATCGACCTGGAGGGGGATTCCGGGTAGTGGCAGCCGCAAACGGCGCACGCGGTGGTAGAGGATAGCGGGGGTGTTCATGTGGTTGCCCATGGCAATGCGCGTGACGTCACGGGAGAGGCGCCAGAAGGAGCCGCCCCCGAAGGCGCAGACGTCCAGCAATCCGTCGTCGACGAACGCCCGCTTGGTGATATTAACCACGCCACCGTAGCTTCGGCTGTTACCAACAACAGCCATGAAGAACTCCGCCTCCTGCTCCTGCCCATCCAGCTCGAAGACGGCGCGCACGGGCTTGAAGCGCCTTAGCTCGGGGACTCCAGCCAGCAGATAGGATGTTGATCCCAGCCGCCTTTTCCAGCCCGAGGGTACCCGCGCCGTGACCGCGCCGTCGTAGCCGATCCCGCACATCAAAAGGAAGCGGCGTCCGTTCGCGCGCCCGAGGTCGATGCGCCTGGCTGGCGCCTCGACGAGGATGCGAGCCGCACGTTTGAGGTCCCACGGGATGCCCACCTCTTTAGCCCAGACGTTTCCCGTCCCGGCGGGCAGTAGCCCGGTCACCGCGCCCTGGCCGTCCAGGCCGTTGAGCACCTCATTCAGGGTGCCGTCCCCACCACATGCGGCCACCCGCGTGTATCCGCGGCCGGCCGACTGGGCAGCGATCCGCGTGGCGTCGCCGGGACTCGCTGTCAGCTCTATCTCGAAGCTGTGGCCCTCGTCGCGCAGCGGCCTTAGCATCTCGTCGAGCTCGGTGCGCGCCGGCGCGCGCCTGGCCACGGGATTCACGATAACGAGGACAGAGTGTCTTTCCATAGGATCGGCCAGTGCTTAGCATCGGGCATGGCGACAGTGGGCGCAGTTGGGGGGAAAGTGACGCAAAGGCCGAAACGCATAGATCACGTGAGCATGGCGGTGCGCGACCTTGATGCACAGATTGGCATATTCAAGGAGCGGTACGGCATGGAAGTTGCCCGCCGCTGGCACTCGCACGATGGCGAGTTCAAGGGCGCGACGATGAAGTTCCCCGAGGGCGGGCTCGAGTTCGAGTTGATGTCGCCCATCAATGAGGATGGCTTCGTCGCCCGGTTCCTCCGCGACCGGGGGCCAGGCCTTCATCACCTGACTTTCGAGGTCGAGAACGCGTATGAATGGGCCGACCACCTGAGAGCCAACGGGATCGAGCCGCTCTACGGTGTCCGCGAGGCTCACGGCTGGCGGGAAACGTTCGTCCACCCGCGCGACGGCGGCGGGGCGCTTCTCCAGTTCTACCAGGAGACGGAGGAATACCGGGCCTCGGATCACGCCGACCACGGTCACGAAGACGGCTGATCCTCACCACGGTGGCGGCGACGACCGGGCCGCTGTGCCCTGCGCCAAGGGTCTGCAAGAATATGGGGGCACGCCAACCCTGATGTCCGTTCGGAGGGTTTCCCTGTATCAGGAGCTATCAATCTTCAGCGGCAACGCCCATCCGCAGCTGGCGAGGTCCATCTGTGATTACCTTGGGCGCCCGATGGGCCAGATTGAGGTCTTTGAGTTCTCGAACGAGGAGGTCTTCGTCAAGATCCTCGAGAACGTGCGTCAGCGCGACTGCTTCTTGATCCAGCCGATCAGCTCACCGGTCAACACCCGGCTAATGGAGCTGCTAGTCATGATCGACGCTTTCAAGCGGTCTTCGGCTGGACGCATAACGGCCGTGATGCCGTACTACGCCTACGGACGCTCGGACAAGAAGGACCAGCCGCGTGTGCCGATCAGCGCCCGCCTCGTCGCGAATCTCCTCGAGACGGCCGGCGCCGACCGTATTCTTACGATCGACCTCCACGCCGGGCAGATACAGGGCTTCTTTAACATCCCCCTGGACGAGCTCACGGCCCTCTACCTTTTGACGCGCTACTTCAAGGAGAAGACCCTGCAGAACCCCGTCGTCGTGGCGACGGATGTCGGCGACTCCAAGCGCGCGCGCAACCTCGCCGAGCGGATGGATACGCCCCTGGCGATCATCGAGAAGCGGCGCTCGGGCAACGTCGAGCGCGCCGAGGCCATGAACCTGATCGGCGAGGTCGAGGGCTGTGACGCCATCGTCATCGACGACGAGATCCTGACAGGCGGGACGATCCTGCAGGCGGTCAACGTGATCAAGGCACATGGCGCGCAGGACATCTATGTCGCGGCCACGCACGGGATACTCAGCGCCAACGCCGGCGCGAAGCTCGCCGAAGCGCCGATCAAGGAGTTGGTGATCACTGACACGCTCCCCGTACCGCCGGACAAGCTGACGCCACAGGCAAAGGTCGTCTCGGTCGCTCCCCTGCTTGGCGAGGCCATATCGCGAATCCACACCGGCCAGTCGGTCGGCGCCCTCTTCCAGTAGAGGCCCCCCACACGGCAAGACCAAAAAGAGACGGGCCCAGCGGCCCGCCTCTTTTCTGGTCAGTGGGTTGTCGCCCCGATCAGGCGGTATCACCTCGACGGCTGCGCCAGAACACTATCGGAGCGGCCACGACCGCGACCGACAGCCCTGTGAGCACCAGCAGCAACGGCCAACCGGCCGTCCCAGCGTCAAAGGAGCCATCGCCCGTTGCGATCGCCGGCCGGCCCTGCTGAAAGGCCAGAGTGCCGACGATTGTGCCCGAGACGGGGTTGTTCTCGGGATTGACGTCGGTGTCTCCGCCGGACGAGCGGGCAGTATCAGGAACCGTCCCGGTCGTGAGGGCTTCGTTGTTCGGCACCGTGCCGGCAACGACCGGCGGGTCACCGGCTGAGGCGGCGTTATCATCGTCGTCCGGGTTGGCGCTGGTGTCGGCAAGCTCCGCTTCCAGCCGCTCGGCGGCGATGTCGGAGCCATCCTCGGGGAGGGCAGTCGCCCCGCCACTCGCGCTGCCGCCGTCTTCTTCAACGGCCACCGGGCATTCTTCCTCGCCCTGTCCCACAACCTGGGCTTCGAGAAGCAGGGGGAGAACCTCGTCCTCCTCCACTGCGGTGCCTGGATCGGAGTCATCAATATCGGCTTCGTCGACGCTCACCGGAGCGTCGGGGTCCGCTTCTTCTTCGAGCGCAGGTATAAGGGCCTCGAAGAGGCCAGCGCCCTCATCGGAGAGATGTCCGCCCGCGTACAGGATCGCCAGGTCGACGGCGGTTGGGGGAGCCTGTCCGGCAGCCACGTCGAAGTCCTCATCGGCGAGCCCGGCGACCAGCGCAAGCGTCTCGCCTTCGTCCAGGCCAGCGGCCAGGAGTTGGACGTCGAGGGTCCCCGAGCAGCCGGCCGCGAATACGGCGTTGACCAAAAGATCGACGGCCGCCTCTGACTCAAGGAAGCCGGTGCACACCAAATCGGGCGGCTCCTCATCCTCGATGTTGGCTTCTTCGTCGTCGGATTGGCCGACCGGGTTGTCGCCCCTGGAGGGAGTGGCTTCACCCGACGAGCCGGGGACAGTACCTGATCCCTCCGAACCCTCAACCGCGTCGGGATCCAGCTCGAAGGGAGCGCAGACGTGGTCGTCCGCCACTTCAAAGGCAGGCGTAAGTCCGTCGTTCAACCGGCCTTCGGCATAGACGAAGACGGGTTCGTCCAGTGTGTTGTGGATCGTGAACTCGCAACTAACAGTGGCGCCGCCCGCAGCCGCTTCGGGTTCGCAGCCTTCGCTTGAACCATCGAGTTCCGTGAATGCCGTAAGGGCACCCGCAGCCAGCAGAAGCGGAAGTGAAATCAGGATTGTCTTAACGGGGATCAATGTAGCTCCAATGCACCTTCTTCGGAAGTAGGGGCGTTTCTACTGTACTTGTCGTCTAGACAGCGTCAATCTCTTAGCTAGAACGGCGGAAGCTGGAGGCTGGTGCGGCTCGCTCAGAATTAACAATTTCTCGACCCCGCCCGCCAGCCCGCCTATAATTTCACCTCGACGCGCATTAAGGGGCATTCATATCGAGACAAGTAGCGAACTCTGGATCGGCCAGTTCAACATTGTCGACGGCCACGTCCAAGAACAGGGACCGTGGGTAGGCACATTCCAGGCGCAGGCAGCCGGCGAAGCGCTGAGGCTGTACGTGGTAACCGAGCCCACGGAGGGTAGCGAAGAGTTCACGAGCCAGCTTGGCGAAGCCATCGGCACCTTGTTCTCAAGGTTTGACTTTTCCATCACCGGCAACCTCACGAGGGCGCTGCGCGCGGCCCATGAGCATCTGCGCGACTGGAACCGTACCAGCATGCCAACCGAGCAGGCCGGTGCCGGCGCCAGTGTGCTCGCCCTGAGAGAGGATGTCGGCTACGTCGCGCAGGTCGGGCCGAGCTTCGCCATTTACGGCGATGGATCGCGGGCGCGCCGCGTGAGTCCGGCGACAGTCGAAGCCAGGGAGGCGATTGGCCTTGCAACGGACTTCAGACCGTCGATCTCCCGGTTCGAACTGGCGCTCGGCGAGAGCATCTTGCTGTCAGGCAGCCGCCTGGCCTACACCATCCAGGACGAGCACGCTACGGCGCTCATGGGCATGGACCCGGAAGAGGCGCTGGGACAGGTCTACGTACTGCTCAAGGAGCAGCGCAACCTGGGCGCGATTCTCATCTCCCACGTTGCCGTGGGCTCCCCCCATGCCCCGCTCGCCTCGCCGGACACCTACGAGCAGCCGCGCTCCGATACGCAGCAGTTCCAGATGAACACCCTCGACGAAGGCGATTACAGCCGCGAGCCAGTCGAACCGGAGCCGCGTCGACGAGAACCGCCTGAAGCCTCGCGAGACCCCTTCGGCAGATAGTGCTCGTCCTCGGTATCGAAACCTCCTGCGATGAGACCGCTGTCTCCGTCGTCGAAGACGGCCGCCGAATTCGTTCCGACATCATAGCGTCACAGGCCGATCTGCACGCCCATTTCGGCGGCATAGTCCCGGAGCTCGCCTCGCGGCACCACCTGGAAGCGATGCTCCCGGTCCTGGAACGGTCACTGGCCGAAGCCGAAGTTGCCTGGCAGGACATCGACTTACTAGCCGTGACAGCCGGTCCCGGCCTGGCCGGTGCCCTCCTGGTGGGCGTCAACTCGGCCCGCGCGCTGTCATTCGCGTGGGATGTACCTCTTTTGGGCGTGAACCATCTCGAGGCTCATGTCTATGCCAACTGGCTCGACTCGAGTACCGAGCACGCCGGCCCGGCCGCCCTGCCAGCGGTGTGCCTGATCGTTTCCGGGGCGCACTCCGACCTGGCCGTGATGGGCGAGGATGGCAGCTTCCAGAGGCTCGGCAGGACGCTGGACGACGCAGCGGGCGAGGCATTCGATAAGGTCGCCCGCCTGCTGGGACTCGGCTTCCCTGGAGGCCCCGCCATTCAGCGGGCGGCAGCTGAGCTCGGTGCCGGGGCCGCGCCGGAAAGCCTTCCGCGGGCCTGGCTCGAAGGCGACCACAACTTTAGCTTCTCGGGGCTCAAGACCGAGATGCTGAAGAGAACGCGAGGGCGTACGCTCTCCCCGCAGGACGTGCGGACGCTGTCGGCCGGGTTCCAGGAGTCCGTAGCTGACGTATTGAGCGCGAAGACTGCTCGCGCCGCGCAAAGCCTTAACGCCCGGACGGTCCTGCTCTCGGGCGGAGTGGCCGCCAACAGCCGTCTGAGGGCACTGCTGGCCGAAAGGTCACCAGCGCCGCTGCGCGTCCCTCCTATCCCCCTCTGCACGGACAACGCGGCCATGGTCGGTGCCGCCGGGTTTCACCGCTGGCAGGCCGGCGACCGCTCCGACCTGGCGCTCGAAATCGACCCCGGGCTGCCCCTGGGCGTTCGTCCGGCAATTTCCCGTCTGCACGCCGTGGAGCAGCCAAATCCGAACCGCTAGGTCGGTCGCCATCCTGGTAGCCCTCGCCGTCACGGCGAGCGGTTGTGACCTGCTCGACGGTTCGAACGCGCCAGGCGTGGGGTTACCCGAACCGAGCATCACTCAACAGGCCACTCCCCAGTCCCAGGCGGAAGGACGGGCGTTTGCGATGGGCTTCAGCCATTTTGCGCCCGAGACAACTCCCGAGGCTTACGAGGAGGTGTTTCGCCGCGCCGCCGCCCATGGCGAGATGATCCTGGTGCAGAGGGCGCCGGTGTGGACCAGCTTTCTTCCCGGCGCCGCGATCGAGGAGCCGGTGGCCGCCAGCGCGAGGCTCGACGTCGAGCTCGCTTCCCAGTACGGACTGGACCTCTACGTCGCCATTGACCCCACGGACCCCACAGACAGGGGACGATTGACCAGTCTGCCGGCCGGCATGGAGGGCTCCACGCTGCGCGACCCGGCGCTCGCCGAGGCGTACGTGTCGTACGCCCGCTTCATGGCCGAAAACTACCGCCCGCGCTACATGGCTCTCGCCGTGGAGGTGAATCTCATCTTCGGCCGCAACGCTGCCCTCTACGACGAGATCACAGCGTTGTTCGGACGTGCGCGGCGTGAGGTGAAGAGCGTCTCCCCGAGTACTACGGTCTTCGTCACCTTCCAGTACGAGGCCCTGCAGGGCACCCTTGGCGGAGACGAGCACGAGCCGCGCTGGGGCCTCCTGGACGACTTCGCGGGCCTCGATATGATTGGCATCAGCTCTTATCCGGGCTTCGCGTTCGGCAGCTCCAGTGACATCCCTGGCAACTATTACGCCCAGATCCTCGACCACACAGATCTGCCGGTAGCCATCGCCGAGATGGGGTTCAACTCGGAGGCTGCCGCAAACGGCGGGTCGCCGCGAAGCGAGGAGGAGCAGAACGCCTTCCTGCGCAAGGCCCTGGACCAGGTCGAGCGCTTCGGACTCCAGTTCGTGATGTGGTACGTTTCCGCCGATCCGACCTTTGAGCCGCCCGCGCCGTTCAACACTCTTTCGAGCATCGGATTGATCCGCCCCGACGGCTCTGAGAAGGACGCCTGGCGAACCTGGGCGGCGACCTCGGCGCGGAACTACGACGGCAGCGCGCTCACGGAGGTTGAAACCTCGCCGGATGCTCCGCCCGGGCCAACCCCATCACCGGGAATCTCGGCCAGCACGCCGACGCCTACGCCCTAAACCGGTCAGGCGGGTACGAGCTCGGCGGCAGCAACCCAGAGGTAGGATGCTTCGTCCGTGGGCAAGATGAGATCGCGTCCGTCGACGACGATGCTGAGCGCGCGGCCCAGGGGCGCCCGCTCGCGCACGCGGATGTCGGCGCCTGGACGGAGCCCCTCACGCTCGTAGTAGGTCATGAGGTCAGCGTTGTCCTCGGCCCTCTCGGAGATCCGGCGTAGGGTCACGTGCGATCCCGGCTCAGCCTCGCTGAGCCGCGTAAGCGATGAGTTGTCGCCGCTGAACCTCGAGATGGGATTGCCGTGCGGGCAGGATGTCGGAAACCCCATGCTCTCGTTGAGCTGGTCGGCCACGAGGTCCGAGACGGCGTGCTCCAGGCGGTGAGCTTCGGCGTGGGCTGCCGCCCAGTCCAGGCGCAGGACGTCCGTTAACCAGCGCTCGATCAGGCGATGCCGCCGCATAAGCGTGTCGGCGATCTCCTGTCCCCTCTCCGAGAGTCGGTACTCGGGTCGAGCCGGCCCCTTGCGGCGGGCGTTCTCGATATGTTGCTGGACGACGTAGCCGTCGCGCTCCAGGCGCTTCAGCGTTTCGCTGACGCTGGGGAGGGATATTTCGAGCCGCTCGGCGATACGCGCGGGGATCGACGGGATCTCGTCGTCACGCAACGTCGCAATCGCGATCAGACAGTCCTCCACCGGCATGGTCAGGTGGGAGCCGCGACTTTTCACATCACCAGCCTAGATCATCGCAACGCATTATCCGAATGCATAGTGAGGATGAATAGACATCATATGTCCATCACCATCCCACCATCAACATTGATGTTTTGGCCTGTGACGTAGTCCGACCGCGGCCCAGCGAAGAACAGAATCGCGTCGGCCATCTCCTCCGAGGTGCCTGCCCGCTCCATCGGGATTCTGAGGCTGCCCATCGCTTCTGGGTTGGCAACAACGTCCTCCATCCGATAGGTGTCGGTCAATCCCGGCGACACGCAGTTCACGTTGATCTTGTGCGCCGCAAGCTCGATGGCAAGGTGCCTGTTGAGCGCCGTGAGCGCCGTTTTGGTCACAGCGTAGGCCGCGGTATTCGGGGCGGTTCGCCTGCCCGCGACTGACGACACCATGACGATTCGCCCCCCATTACCCTGCTTGATCATCTGGATGGCAGCGTACTTGGAGGCAAGGTAGATGCCCGTCAGGTTGATGTCGACAACCTTTCGCCAGAGGTCATCCTCGAGGTCGACGATGGCTACGCGGTCGTTGCCGCGGGCGGCGGCCGCGTTGTTGACCAGGATATCGACTCGTCCGAATTCGGATACCGTGCTGTCGATCATCCGGCGGACCGCATTGTCGTCCCGAACGTCGCTGACCAGCGGAAGTGCCTTTACACCGATGCTCCGCACTTCCTCAGCAACGCTCTCGATGTCCCGCCAGCCAGCCTTCTTCTCGTTGTCCGGGTAGGAATCGTGGCTGCGGCCCGTACCGGTTACGACGACGTTCGCACCCTCGCGGGCCAGGGCGACGGCCGCAGAATGCCCGATGCTGCTCATCCGCCCAGCTCCGGTAACGATCGCGGTCTTCCCATCAAGATCACCCAAGAGAAGCTCCTTTCAAACCACAGGGGACTGAAGATCCCTGCGCTCACCTTTAGCACAGCAGCGCTGGCGGAGGAAGGCCAATCGACCTCCAGTCCCATTGGCGCTCGTCGCAGATGAACCGCAGAAGTCACCAAAAACCCACTCTCTCGCAACGCAGTTCCGTCGGGGATGCCTGGAAAGCGGTTTAGGATCGTTGCTGAAACTGTGATTCATTCGGCCACCTCACGCACCAGGGCGGCTCAAGTCGGCATGCCGGGAACAGCGGCGGAAAGAATCTGCTGCTGAGAACGACGATCCTGGTTGCGCTCGTCGTTTGCTTGCTGGGAGGCGTGTCGCTTCCAGGCAGTGCCGGTCGCCCTGCCGCTTCCGCGTCTGTCCATACCGGCCAGGCTCCACCGGGGCTGCCCCCGCTCTCACTTGTGCCACTGTTCCAGGGGCTGACGGGCCCCGTCGATATCGATCCGCTCCCCGGCCGCCGCGGCACCTATCTCGTGGTCGAGCGGGAAGGATTGATCAAGCGGGTGGTCGAGGGCTCGCCTGGCGCAGTGGTCGTAGCCGACTTCCGCCAGCGCGTGGACGCCGCCGCCGGCAGCGAGATGGGCCTGCTCAGCCTCGCCGTCTCACCCGACTACAAACAGACGAGGCGCGCCTACATCTACTACACCCGGACTGTCGACGGGCAGATCCAGGCCGTCCTCTCTAGGGTCCGCTACGGCAACGGGCGCATAAACCCCGCCGGAGAGCAGATCCTGCTTGTCGTCAACAAGCCCTTCGCCAACCACAACGGGGGATCGATCCAGTTCGGCCACGACGGCTACCTCCACCTCGGCATCGGCGACGGCGGCGGGGCGGGCGATCCAGATAACAACGGGCAGGACCGTCGAAACCTGCTCGGCAATGTTATTCGCATCGACGTTTCGCGTCCGGGTCCTTACAGGATCCCGCCAACCAATCCGTACGTCGGCACGGCCAGTGGATTTCGACAGGAGATCTGGGCATGGGGCTTTCGCAACCCGTGGCGGATGTCCTTCGACCGCCAGACGGGAGCCCTGTGGCTTGGGGACGTGGGACAGGCGCGGTGGGAGGAGGTGAACGTCATCCGCCGCGGAAGGAACTACGGCTGGCGCGTCATGGAGGGTCCGGACTGCTTCAACCCACCGAACTGCGGACAGGGCCGCTTTGTCAAGCCAGTCGCTTACTATGGGCACGACCTCGGCTGCTCGATCAGCGGCGGCTACGTCTACCGCGGCTCCAGGCTGCTTCGGCTGCGCAGCTGGTACCTGTACGGCGACTTCTGCACCGGCCGGATCTGGGGCACCTGGACCAGCGACGGAACGACCCGGCTCCTCCTCGATTCGGCGGCGAGCATCACTTCATTCGGCCAGAAGCCCGCTGGTGAGTTGCTGGTGGTCGACTATGGCGGGACCATCTACCAGATCGTTCGAGGTTAGGTGGGGCCTTCAAACTCCGCGACCACCCGCTTGAAGCGATCCAGGTCAGACGCCAGCGGGCTCTCGAAGACGATGATCGCGTCGTTCAGATTCATCGCCGTCAGCGCGGTCAGAAGATCCTCCAGCTTGAGATCGCCGCGAAGATAAGGAAGGTGGCGCCGCTCGCGGCGGTCCTTGTACTCGATCCCCGAGAACTGGAATGTGGTCTCCTCCAAAACCTGGCGCCCGAGCTCAGTGTTGATCCTCTCCAGTGCCGCGCGGTAGTCATCCGGCCCTCGCAGGCAGCCGTCCGTGTGCGCCTGGTAGTGTCCCCAATCGATCACGGGTCTGGTGAAGCCGCTGCCGGCGCAGACAGCGATGATGTCATCAAGCCCACCGAAGTCGGGACCATGGGCCATGTTCTCCAGGCCCAGCCTCATGTCGTCGTACCCGCCGTCGCGCAACCGCTCGTGCAACCGCTCGGCGTTGGCGCGGCAGAGCTCCACCCGTTCCTCCGTGCTCAGTCCCTTCAAGAAACCGGGATGGGCGGTGAGGCCCCACCCCCCCAGCGCTGCGATCACCTTGAAACTGTGATGCAGCGACCCCACCAGGCTGTTGACCCGAGCGGGCCTGTCGTGCTCCATCGCCAGTATGGCGTAGAGCGGGGCGTGCGCCCGGTAGCTGATGTCAGACTCGGTAGCGATCTGGCGCGCGGCCGCAATCTGGCCGGGCGTGAACTCGAAGCGGCGTCCGAAGTCGAGCTCGCACGTTCGAAATCCGTTGCGGGCCAGCCAGCGCGTGGTGGCGGGCAGGCCACGGCGGTCGGGCGACCCCGCTGGTCCGATGCGGAAGCTCATGAACCCATTTTGACTCGGCCGGGGCAAGCCCCGCAGGTCTCCATGTCTGCCGAACCCTATACTCTGCTTGGCGCCGGTCGGCTGGCGGGCGGCGCGGGTGACATTGGGTAAGACAATTCTGGTCGTCGAAGACGAGCCGACCCTGCAAAAGAGCCTCCGCTACAACCTGGAG
>WHTO01000196.1 GCA_009377665.1 Dehalococcoidia bacterium | reverse complement strand
TAACAATTTCCGATCTTTTTTCGCGAAGTGGACAAAAAGGTAGAAACTCGCATTCCCCACAGGCCTGCCGTGTGATTGAATTGACCGCGGCGGGGTGGTTCGAGTGGCCGAAAGGTCGCTCTCGAAACGCCTCAGCTGGAGGTCTCGGTTGCGGAGCCCGAGACCTCCTTTTTTGTCTCTCATGAACCTCTTGGAACAACCTTTTCAGCTGCTGCACGGTTTGCCGCTTACAGCCTTCGTTACAAGCCGCAAAGGCGGCGTCAGCCAGCGGCCCTTCGATACCCTCAACATGGCCTACCTGACGGCCGATGATCGTGGCTCCGTCCGCACCAACCGCGAGCGAGTAGCCATGGCCCTTGGAATCGCCCACGACAACCTCCTCATTGGCCACCAGGTCCATGGAGCCATCGTCAACCAGGCGGAGGCCATTGAGCTCGGCGAAACGCCCGGGGACGCGATCGTGCTGACGCGAGCCCACCAGACCGCAATGGTCGTCGTCGCCGATTGCCTGCCCGTCATCTTTTACGACCCTGTCGCGCACGTCGGCGCCGTCGCCCACGCTGGTTGGCGGGGCCTCGCCGCCGGGATCCTGACAGCCACCGTCCAGTCGCTCATGGCCAGTGGCGCAATCGCCGGGCGTCTCGCCGTCGGCATTGGACCAGGGATAGGCCGGTGCTGCTACGAAGTCGGACCTGAAGTCATAGCGGCCTCGAAACCCGCGCCCGGCGGAGTCCGTGCCGGTAGCGCCGACCGCTCGTTCCTCGATATCAAGGCGCTGGCCCGCCGCCAGCTTGAAACGGCCGGCCTCGCGTCCGCCCGGATCGAGATCCTCGATATCTGCACACGCTGCAATTCCGACCTCTACTTCTCGGCCCGTGCCGGTGAGCCCACCGGGCGCTTCGCTGCCGGGCTGAAGCTACTCGAAGAACCGCCCTATAATGTTGAGACGTGGGTAGATTCTTACGTTTCGCAATCGTCTCGTCCCTGATCGGCGCCGTGGTAGGCGCCGCTCTCCGTAACCGCGACCGCATAACGAGCTTCTGGAAGGGCCGTCCGGCCGTCGACCAGCCCGGGTCTCCCCCCGTAAGCCCGGGACGCTATGCGCCCGAAGTCGACTTTGCCGGCTACGGCGACGACGCCTTCACGGAGATCAAGGGCATTGGCCCTCGCACTGAGGAACAACTCAAGGCCGCCGGCATCACAACCTACGAAAAGCTGGCAGACCTCACACCGGACCAGGTTATGCAGGTCCTTTTCAACCCGCCGCCCGGCGCGGACTATGAAGCGTGGGTCAGCCAGGCTCGGGAGCTGGCGGAGCGCCGCCGTACCGGTCAGTAACCGTGACCACCACCAACCTTTGAGCCACACAGTCCCAGCAACCATCAGCACCACCGACACCGAACCGGAGCTGGAGGGCGTCCTCCACTTACCGGACTCGACCCCGGCGCCCGGCGTCGTCATCTGTCACCCTCATCCGCTGTACGGCGGAGATATGGACAACTACGTCGTCGCGGCGCTCTGCCGAGCCCTGGTAGCTGCGGACTTCGCCGCCCTCCGCTTCAATTTCCGCGGCGTTGGCGCCAGCCAGGGGAACCATGACGGCCGTATTGGCGAACGCTCCGACGCCCGCCGCGCGTTGGACTGGCTGGGAAACCACGAGTCGGTCGACCCTGAACGGCTGGCGATCGCCGGCTACTCCTTCGGGGCAATAGTGGCCAGCAGCCCGCTGGAGAGTGCAAGAGTCGTGGTCGCAGTTTCGCCGCCCGCCCTGGCCAACCCGGCGACAACACGGCCGCTGCTCATCGTCACGGCGAACAAGACGCCATCGCCAGGCCGGCCAACCTCGCGCCGGCAGCGAGCAAGGCCGGCGCACGCCTTGAGATCATCGCCAACGAGGATCACTTCTGGACGCGGCGACTTGACGAGGTCTGCGGGTTGGTTACCTCCTTCCTGCACGAGCCGCTAAACCTGAAGACTGACGAGCCGGCTAGCGGAAAAGATCCTTCTCTGGCTCCCTGATTAGCTCGGCAGCGCTGCCCTCGGCCGGGTCGAGTTGATAGCCGCGGACGATGGCTGCCGGCACCTCATCCACCTTGCCCATGACCAACTCCGCGGCACCCGCGATCTCGTCCGCCGTGGCTATCAACGTCACCCGCAGCTCGCGGCCCTGCGTATCGCGGCTGCCGATGTAGTCGAGCAGCGGGTTCATGCCCGCCACGCCGATAGCGACGTTGGTCTGGCCTACGCGCCATGGTCGGCCGAATGTATCCGTAATAATTACCGCCAGCGCAGGCGCCCCCAGTCCCATCATCGCTTCGCGCAACCTGGAAGCCGAGGCGTCGGGATCCTCGGGCAAGAGGCAGACCATCGACTCGCCGACGACGTTGCTGGCGTCGATCCCGGCGTTAGCGCAGATCAGGCCGTGGTGCGTCTCGGAGATGATGATGCCCCGCTCCATGCGCACGATCCGCCGCGTCTCGCGCAACACGAGCTCAACCATCCGCGGGTCCTTCTCCCAGCGCTCGGCGAAGCCGATAGCGAAGGCCGAAGGATCGACGCTAGCCAGGTCGACCAGCCGTCCCTCGGCCTTGGAAACGACGCGCTGAGTAACCACCACGATGTCGCCCGTTTCGAAGGGTCGCCCCGCGTCGGAAATCTGTTGGGCGAGGTCATCGCCCGCCCGCACTTCGGGGATGCCCTGGATCGGGAGAATCTGAAGACCAGACACTGGCTGCCTCAGGGCGCCGCCTGCTCCGGCAAACCCACGATCCTGAGTTCGCTGTTGCCCTTGTAGCGCCTGTTGATGCCCAGCAGCAGGGCGACGGTCTGCTCGACATAGCGACTGTTGGCCAGCGACCCGGCATCGATCGGACGCAGCCCGGGGATACTCCTGCACAACTCCATCACGACTTCCTTCGCCTCCGCGTCATCGCTCGTGACGAGGACGTCGGCCGCTATGTCGTGGTCAACGTTCCGCAGGTTAACGGCGCTCAAGGTCTGGAACGCGCCGACGACCCGCGCCTCCGGGAGGAGCTCCTGCGCCTGCTCCGCGGCCGACCCCTCCGCGACCGGAATGGCTTCGACCCCCGACTTTTCGAACTTCAGCGGCGCCACGCAGCTGATCAGAATTTTCCTGCCGACGCCGTCCTTCAGCTTCGGCAGCGTCTCCGACTGCGCCACAAAGGGCAGCACATTGACCACCAGGTCGGCCTCCCTCGCCGCCTCTTCGTTGAGGGCCCCTCGCACCGTGGCCCCAGGCACCTTCGCCAGCACCTTCGAGGCCGCCTCCTCAGCCCGCTCCTGCGACCTGGAGCCGATCACGATCTCTCGTCCCGCCTGCCCGTGGCGGATGGCCAGGCCTATCCCCTCGGGGCCCGTGCCGCCAATCATTCCTAACTTCCGGGGCAACTTCGGCTCCATACACCATCCATTCTCGAAAACCCGTCCGTCCGATTATGCAAGTTACGCCGCACGGTCAAGCCGGGTCATTCCGAAGCGAGCATAAATGGCAACCGCCGCCAGCGAGAAGGCAAGCAGGAAGATAGCGAAACGTATGTCAACGACCTCCGATATCAGACCGGCCACGAAAATCGGAATCACCGACAGCACACCAGCCGCCCAGTTCTGCGTCGAGAAGATTCGCCCCCGACCCTCCGCCGGGGCCTGCTCGAGCAGCGTGGCCTTCGCCGCAATCCCTACGATCCCCGCGCCAATGCCCGCCGGCACCGCCAGGAGCATCGTCACCACCACCGGGATGCTCACTCGGAAGAACTCCGCAGTCTCCTCGAGCGGCACGAACCCATTGCGCTCGATGGCCTCACCGACAAATCCGCTGAAGGCAAATCCGGCAATCGAGACGACGAACAGAGCAAAGCCAATCCTCGCCGCAGCGGGATTGCCCACGATCTTGCCCATCACGGGCGCCAGCCAGAGCCCTATAAACAGCCCCGCGGCCGCCGGCGAGAAGATGAAGACCAGGTTCTCGGCGGACGTCTCGACGACCTCCTCGGTGTACTGCGGCACGAGCACCACGAGGATCGCAGTAGCCGTGCTGAGCAGCGTGTACTGGACCATCGCCTGGAAGGCGACGTGGTCCGAGCGCAGCATCTTCCAGCCCGCCGAGAGGGCCTCGAAGAGCCCGGGCTGCTGCAGATCCTGCTGCAGCTCCCGCCATTTCACCTTTGGGTCGGTCATATTCGAGATCGTCAGCACGAAGTAGGCCGCCACGAAATAGAGAATCGCCGTCACGGCGTAAATTGGCTCCGGGCCGAACACCTTCAGCACAATCGGCGCAAAGATGACCATGCCGATCAGCTGCGACAGCAGACTCGTCACGTCAATCAGAGACGCACCGCTGCTGTAGCGGTGCGAAGGCAAAATAGCCGGCAGCGAAGAAGACGCGGCAGGCGACGAAAACTGCTGCACACTCCACATCAGCAGCACCAGCAGGTAAATGGCGGCGACGCTCGTCGGCTCATAGAGCAGGAGCGCTACCGC
>WHTO01000195.1 GCA_009377665.1 Dehalococcoidia bacterium | reverse complement strand
TTGTCGTAGTGATGCCGTAACCGAACGTGCACGGATGAGATTGAGTTCACTAGTTGGTCCGTTCCGTGTGTGATCGTGTTGTTGCTGGTCTGGAGCGCGGAGGATGAGGCTCGGACCACCTGCCAGGCCCCGCCTACAAGCTGGAAGTCGCGAAATGTTACGCGCCACTCGTTGGCGCCGACGATATACCCAGTGCCGGTGCGGCTCGTAATGTTGAAGCCCCCTCCAAAGTCCGAATAGGACACCGGGCCTCCGCAACCCAGGGTCGTGCACGCCCTCGTGAGCGTATAGTTCGCCGCCTTGGCAACATCGGCGGTGCCGACCCCCAGCGCGACGGCAACGAACAGGACACCACCGAACAGCGCTGCAGCCGCACCCACAGGTAGCGTACGACTCATTGGATCCTCCTCCATTGAGACATGAGCGCACCTGACCCAATCATGGTTGGGGAGGACGGAGGAGGGAACGTGGAATGCCGCAAGAATTCCTGCGACTTTCCGCAGTCTGGGAGGAATCAGAACTGGCGGGTCATGTTTATCAGATCAACCCGGTTTCTCGCGCCCAGCTTGTTGTAAAGGTGTGTGAGATGCCATTCGACTGTGCGTTTGGACAACCCGAGGCGAATCGCAACGTCATCGGTTGCCAGCCCCTCTCGCAATAGACGGATGACCTCGACTTCTCTCTCGGAGAGCCGCGCGCCTTCGAGCAGCGCTGGTGCCGCCATTAATTGGTCGGCCAGCAGCGCCTCGTTCGCCCGTCTTTCCATAACCAGACAGTCGAGCTCTGTGGAAGCCCGCATGCAGCCCAGGGCGCGTACAATGGACGAGTCCAGCCCGATGTAAACGCGGACGCCACGGCGGAACCACAACTCGGCCAACCCGTAATCCGACGGTTCGCCGAGCACGGCGATGGATAGCCCCGGGTAGACCGAGCGAATGGACACGAGTGCCCTTTCGGCCCAACCCGGGTCACTGACGTTGATCAGGCACCAGTCTGGCTGTGACAGGCTAACGGCCTCTCGAAGGCCGTCGGCCAGTTCAGTCCAGACATAAATGACGGCCCTGTCTTCAGCATTCGCGCCCTGGTGGGACTCAGCAGCTTCCCAACCGCCGACAACCAGGAGCGTCAGCCAGGCTTCCTCAGGTCTCGCAACCTCGTCTTGCACGGTACTTCGTCGAATGATCGTACAGCGCCGCTGCAAGGGAGGCTAAGGACGGAGATCCTAGCTACGTGTGTGCACAGTGCTGGTATGCCTACGCGGCTGCGGCGCTCTATCAGTCCGCTCGGACGAGCTCGGTCGGCAATGAGCGACCGAACGCGTCCGGCGGCCACATTGAACGTCGGGGGCGAACCCCCCGCTTCGGGCTGCTCGCCGCGTCGGTGGGTCGTTAGTCCAGGTCGAGACCTCGACGGAGGCGCAGCCTGGCGGCGACTTCAGGAGCTCAATAAATCGGTCGCGGGGCAAGATGTCCGCGACGGCTACGGGCGGTGCGGGCGTGGGGTAACATGGGAAACGCCATGTCAGAGATACTCGCGACCCTGATCCGACGCAACACCTGGGCGAGCCTGCGGCTCCTCGAGGCCTGCGAAGAGCTTACGGACAGCCAGATGGATTCCGACCTCAACGGGACGTACGGGACGGTACGTAACACCATTCAGCACCTGGTTTCAGCGGAGCACCGTTACGCCCAGGCCCTCAGGCCGAGCAACGAGGATGGTCCGAACGAGACGAAGCCATTTCCCGGTTTCTCGGCGCTAAGCGAGAGCCTGCAAAGGACGGGCGCCGTCCTTGCCGAGGTTGCCGAGTCGGCCGAGGGGGACTGGGAGATAGAGGCCACCTATCGGGGCAAGGAGGCGGTCTTCAAAGCGTCCACCTTTTTGGCCCAGGCCATCGAGCACGCCACGGAGCATCGCACGCAGGTGCGGGCGATCATGACGCAGCAGGGCGTGGCGCCGCCGAACGTGGACTCCTGGGCATACGCGGCGGCGCTTGCCGCCTCGGCCTGATCACCCTACCCAGGGTGGCTGGTAGCTAGTCCCGGTCCATCTCGGCGACGGAGGCGAAGCTGTAGCCGTCTGCGCGCAGCGCGTCGATTATGTCGTCCAGGGCGGCAAAATCCTGGGCCTCGGCGCCGACATGCATGAGCACGATAGCGCCCGGCTCGATCTGATCGAGGACGCGGTCGATTACCGATTGCTCGGTGGCTTCTTCCTGCCAGCCGAGCGTGTCGATCGTCCACATCAGGATGTATTCGTAGCCGAGCCCCCCGACCTGACCGGGGAGTGGGTCGTCGAGATCACCGTAAGGTGGGCGCCAGAACGGCCTGCCATCGATCCCCGCGATCTCCTCGAAGATCTCGTCGGTCCGGGTGATCTCCTCGATGCGTTCAGCCTCGGTGAGAGGCGGGTTACCGGTCGAGAAGCCGGTGAACGAGTCGTGGCTGTAGGTGTGATTGAACAGCTCGTGGCCCTCGTCGACCAGCCTCGCCACGAGGTCGGGGTTGTTCTCGGCCCACTGGCCCGTGATTCCGAACGAAGCCGTGATGTCCTCGGCGGCCAGCATGTCGAGGATCTCGGCGGCAGAGCCGCGATCTGAGCCGGCGTCGAAGGTCAGATAGGCCACGAGCTCATCTCCAACCTCGGTGTCGCGGCGGATGATCTCGGCCTGGCCGACATCGCCGGGGCCTTCGTCGTCGTCGGGAGTGGGCTCATCGTCGTCATCGGGCGTCGCCGTGGCGGTCGGTTCTTCGGTCGGGGTCTCTGTCGGTGTTGCCGTGGCGGGCGGTGTCGGCGATGGGGTCGCCTCGGTTGGTGTTGGCGTGGGCGTCTCGGTCGGGGTCGCCGTGGGGCTCGGCGAGACGTCTTCCACAGCGGGGTCCTCATCGTCGTCGCCGTCGCCCAGCGTGACGACGAGGATGATCGCCACGAGGATGCCCATCAGGGCGGCGAAGGCGGCTATCGCCGCCATCCATCGGTTTCGATTCATGTTCTGTTAATCATTACGTCCGGCTGTTGGCGAATGTTCCGTCGCCGGGCTGATTCTTCCTGATTCTGCATGTTGGGGATCCTGAGCGGCGGCCCACACCCCCTGGCTCACGGGCGCTGGCTCGGTCGCGATGGGCAACCAGGCTCGCCGACCTGAGGCCGGCCGCGACGGGGAGTTGGCCAACTGTCTCGTTAGACGGCGATGGGCGCCTGCAGGGGGCGGTTCACTGCGGACGCTACTGTGCGGGCGGCGGTCATCAACGCTTCGAAGGTCGGGAAGTCGAGAGACTGGGGTCCGTCGATCAGGGCGTGCTCTGGCTCGGGGTGGACGTCGATGATCAATCCGTTGGCGCCCGCCGCGATGGCTGCCAGCGACATCGGTGGTACGAGACTCGCCTTGCCCGTTGCGTGGCTTGGGTCAGCGATCACGGGAAGGTGGCTTAGCTCCTTGGCCAACGCCATGCCGCCCAGGTCAAACGTATTGCGTGTACCCGTCTCGAAGGTGCGAATGCCGCGCTCGCAGAGCATGACCTGCCGATTGCCCTGGGTGATGATGTACTCCGCCGAAAGCAGCCACTCGTCAACGAGCGAGTTCAGTCCCCTCTTCAGGAGTACGGGCCTGTTGCTACGACCGACTTCCTGGAGCAGCGGAAAGTTCTGGGCGTTGCGCGTGCCGATCTGCAGGATGTCGGTGTACTCGGCGACGAGCTCCACGTCCCTGGGGTCCACCACCTCGGTCACGACCGGGAGGCCCGTTTCTTCCCGCGCCATCGCGAGGAGCTCCAGGCCCGGCTTGCCGAGGCCCTGGAACGAGTGCGGGCTGGTGCGCGGCTTGAAAGCACCGCCGCGAAGGACATTCGCGCCCTGCCGGGCAACCTCGCGGGCGGTCGTCATCAATTGCTTCTCGCTCTCGACCGTGCAGGGCCCGGCCATAATCACGGTCTCAGCGCCCCCGATGCGAACGCCGCGCACCTCGATGATGGTGTCGTCCGGCTTCACTTCACGACTGCTCATCTTGTAGGGGCTGCTCACCCTCAGTACGTGATGCACCTCGGGAAGGACTTCAAGCTCGCCCTGGAGCTCGGGGTACACCTGGCCGATGACGGCGATCACGCTGCGCTCGGCGCCAACGATGGCCTGCCCATCGAAGCCGAGCTCCTGCAACCTCGCGATGACGGCGTCAACATCGGGGCGTCGCGCGCTCTGCTTCATAACGACTATCAAAGGAGTTCTCCTATCTTCCGTTCTCGTTGACCTTGTCCGGCCGCAGCACGACGGCGCCGCGCGCGTAGACGTGGACGAGCTGCTCGGCGGGGAGCTCGGTGTTTACGTGCAAGAGGACGCGCAGGCACATGCGCAGGCTGCCGGGGACGTTCATCTCGTGCGAGCACATCAGGGCGACGTCGGTCCAGCCCCTCTCGCGCGCGGCGACGGCCGGGAACTCGGCGTTGAGATCCTGGGTCGTGCTGAACAGCGCGGAGGCGATGTCGTCGGTCGCTATCCCGTTGGCCTCGA
>WHTO01000194.1 GCA_009377665.1 Dehalococcoidia bacterium | reverse complement strand
GTCTTTCCTGATGACAGCGGAATCGGCCGGATCATTGGGCGCGGCGCTGAGTGGGATGCCGGCTTGCGGCCGATTATCGATTTGTTGGTGCCCGGCGGAGCACCGTTGATTTGCGAAGTCGGAAGCAACATAGGCGCCAGCGTGATGCAGATTTTCGCCGCGAGACCTTCCGCCGCGGTGGTCTGCTTCGAGCCCTCGGACCGCTTCCGGCCCTTTCTTGAGGCCAACCTGGAGCTGGCGGGCTACCCGGCGACCAAAGTGATCCCGCTGCTGGCCGGGCAGACGACGGGCTCAATGACTCTGTACAACACCGAAACGACGGCCAGCGTGGTCGCCGAGTGGAGGGACGACCATCCTCTACCACGCGCTCAGCAAGCCAGGATGACAACCCTGGACGACGTGTTCGTCCGGTGCCGGCGCCTGGATTTCCTCAAGATCGACGCCGATGGTTTCGATTTCGAGGTCCTGCGCGGCGGCGAGACGATCCTCAGGCGCGATCGGCCCGTCATCTATTTCGAGCTCTCCCCTCAGCTCCTGTCATCGCCTCCGCAGGACGACCTCGCGTGGCTGCAGACCCTCGGCTACCCGACCTTCATCTGTTTCTTCCCAATGGGCGGCGGGAAGGGGGTCTCTGCCGACGTCGATGAGGTGACGCGCTGGTGCGCGGATGCTTCACACTGCGACGTCCTCGCGTGTCCGGCCGGCTCGGAGGTCGAGGCCAGGGCGCTGGCGATCGATTGGCGCGGCAGCGTTTCTGAGATAGCTCCAAGGGTAGCGCAGGCACTGGCCCGCGATGGAGGCGAGACATAAAGACGATACCGCTGCGCGCAAGTGCTGTCCGGCGATCGGCGCCGGTCGCGCGCCGTCCGCGACCAAGCGTGTTCGGCCTTCACCGCGAGTCGTCCGCCAGCCACCTGATGCTGGCGCTGGAGTCGAAACTGCAGCGTGACTATGGGGAGCCGACGAAAGTCGAGGAGTCGCCGCTCGCAACTGGTGGTGTGCCATAGACGCACGAACGTTGCTGGCGGGCGCCATCCGCCGGTCTTCGCCGGTCACGAGCTGCCTGCGGCCCGCGTTGGAGACCGCGACCTTTCGCAATCCGACGATCTGGTCGACCCTCGACGGGCTGTACGCAAAGCTCATGCGGCCGGCCACGGCCGAGGTCAGCGGGGGAATGCGGACCAGGTACCTGGGCAAGCCCTTCGTTTACCCCGATGGGACTGGTATCGGCAGCACGATAAGCCGGGGCGTTGAGTGGGACTGGATCCTCCGCGACATCGTGCGCGAACTGCTACCGCAGGAGTCTCCGGTGGTCTGCGAAGTCGGAAGCAACATCGGCGCCAGCGTGCTGCAGATCCTGAAGGCCAGACCACGCGCAAGGGTCGTGTGCTTCGAACCCTCAAAGCGCTTTCTTCCGTACCTGGAGGAAAATCTGCGGCTCGCGGGGTACCGTGACGTGGAGGTGCGGAATCTCCTGGTCGGCCCGTCTCGCGGGAACCACTGGCTCTACAACGACGCCACCAGCGGTTCCGTGCGTGACTGGAGCCACTACTCCGAGAGGCAGCTCGTGGAGATGACCACCCTGGACCATTTCTGGATTGACCGCTCGCCGATAGACTTCTTGAAGGTCGATACCGACGGCTACGATTTTGAGGTGTTGCGTGGGGGCCAGGAGCTCCTGGCGCGGGATCATCCGCTGATCTTCTTCGAGCTGTCGCCACACCTGATGCAGGATGACCCCGTCGAAGGTTTCAGGTGGCTCCAGTCGCTGGGCTACGAGACGTTCTGCGCCTTCGCTCCCGCGGGCGGCCTGCTTGAGATCACGTTGGAGCCGTCAGCCGTGATCGGCCACGCCGAGACCGCCAGCCACTGCGATGTTCTTGCCTGCCAGGCGGGTCTTGACGTGGCGTCACGCTTGAAGCAGATCAGGGGACGGGCAGTCGCATGAGGCGCCAATGCCGTTGACGATTCCGCCGTTCTCTCGTCGACTGGTCGAGCTTGCAGCCCCGCTCGAGCCGGGGCTGCGGACCGTGACCATGAACAACGCCTGGCTTTGGGCCCGCATCGACGGCCTTTACGCCCGCCTGGCAAAGCCATCGGAACCAGGGTATGGCCCGGTGTTGCCACTCGATCTGACCGGTCTCCCCTTCGGGGTCAACGTGGCCGGCCACCTCAATTCAGAATCCGGCACCGGCGAAGCGGCGCGCATGGCGATACACACCCTGAGGCGCCTCGGGGTCCCGTGCGCTGCGATCAACGTCGCCCATCCGCTCGACACCCTCGACCTCAGCCGCGAGCTCAACCTTCAGACCGCAACGCCGAACGCCATCAACCTCGTATACATCAATCCCGATACGCTCTGGTATGCCGTCGAGGTGCTGGGACGGAGGTTTTTCGACGGCCGATACAACATCGGTGTCTGGAACTGGGAGCTGGCAAGGACACCCGAGAACTGGCGCTCGCTCTTTCCTCTGTTCAACGAGATCTGGACGCCGTCGAGCTTCGTCGCCGAGGCGGTTTCGGTGGACTCGCCGGTCCCCGTGGTGCGCATCCCGTATCCCGTACCGGGCGACGACGAGGCCCAGCGGCACCCGCGGTCGCACTTTCGGATCTCCGACGAGCCCTTCGTATTTCTCTTCCTCTTCCACTACCACAGCGTCTATGAGAGGAAGAACCCACTGGGCGTGATCGAGGCCTTCAAGGCTGCGTTTGGCGATTCCCGAGACGTCCTTCTCTACATCAAGGCGTCGCACGCGACGCGGGACGCCACCGTGGAAATGAGGCGCGCGGCTGCTGGAGCCAACGTGCGAGTTGTCAACCGCGTCATGTCACGCCGGGAAGTCGTTGCGTTGTACAACCTTTGCGATTGCTACGTATCCTTGCACCGCTCCGAGGGTTTTGGCCTCACGCCGCTGGAGGCCATGCGCGCCGGCAAGCCGGTAGTCGCCACGGCCTATGGCGGCGCGATGGACTTCATGACCAACGAAAATAGCTACCTGGTGCGCTATCAGCTAACCGACGTTGAATGCGAGTATCCGCTTTACCACGTCGGTTCCGCCTGGGCCGATCCCGATCTCGACCAGGCCGCGGCTTTGATGCGCTTCGTCCACGAGAATCCCCGGGACGCGGTGGCGCGCGCCGCCAGGGCGCAGAGCGACATTCGCGATCGCCTTTCGGTCGATGCGGTTAGCAGGATCATGCGGCGAAGGCTGATCGCCATCGCCGCAGCCACGGGCATTCCCGTGCCGCCCACGGGCCAAATCGCCGAGGCTGCCCGTCCAGTTGCCTGAAGCCGCCCGCCGACTGTTCGTCACCATCTCAGCGCGTGCGCGCCCGCTCTTCGAGCCATTGCTCCGCCGTTTTCCCTGGGCGGGACGCTTTCTTGACGCGCTCTACTACCTGGTCGTGACGGGCCGGCCTGTGGCTCCTGGCGATGTCCGCGCGGACACCGGACCGTCGCGGTCGCCGATCAAGGAAGTGTTCGGCCCGATAGGCATGAACGTATCAGCCTACATTCAGTCAGAGACGGGCACTGGTGAGTCGGCCCGATCGATGCTGACGACCCTCGACGCAGCCGGTATCCCCCACGTGCTCTTCAACATGACCGACCATTCGGCCCTGAACAACGACCGTCAGTTCACCCAGTTCGAGGCGCAGACGCCCTACGCTTTCAATCTGCTTCATCTCCTGCCGGTGACGCTCCCTCATCTATTTGCCGAGCGCGGCGTCGACTTCCTGGTCAATCGCTACAACATCGGGTTTTGGAATTGGGAGCTCGAGTCGTTCCCGGTCGAGTGGCTGCAATCACTCCGGCACTACGACGAAGTCTGGGTGTCGGCGAGCTTCACGCGGGACCACCTGGCGCTGGTGTCGCCGAGGCCGGTGTTTCGTGTGCCGCTCGCCCTGCCCGATCCCCCCCCGCTCCCGCCCGGGCTGGACCGGGCACGTTTCGGGATCCCGGGCGACTCGTTCGTCTTCCTCTTCATGTTCAACTGGCACAGCTCCATGGGCAGGAAGAACCCGCTGGGTTTGATAGACGCCTTCAAGCGCGCCTTCACGCCCGACGACAACGTGGTCCTCTTCATCAAGTCGTCCAACATGAGCGGCGAGGACATGGAGCTGATGCGGGGCGGAGCCGGTCCCGCGCGCATCCTATTCATGGACGACATCCTGCCCCGCGAGGAGGTGTACGCCCTCTACGCCCTTTGCGACAGCTACGTCTCGCTCCACCGCGCCGAGGGCTTCGGACTACCCCTGGCGCACGCCATGCAAGCGGGTAAGCCGGTAATCGCCACCGGCTACGGCGGGAACCTGGATTTCATGCGTCCAGGCAACTCCTACCTGGTCAACCACACGCTGATCGACATCGAGGAGACGCATTGGTGGTACCGCGCCGGAGCGTGGTGGGCGGACCCAGACCTCGACCACGCGGCCGCTTTGATGCGTCTGGTCTATGAGAACCAGGAGGCGGCCCGCTCTGTCGGCGCCGTGGCCCGCGACGACGTGCGCGCCGAGC
>WHTO01000193.1 GCA_009377665.1 Dehalococcoidia bacterium | reverse complement strand
TCCTTTCCAAATGGTTGCGAGAGACTACGGCGACCGGCCGGAACCGGTCATTTCGGCGCGATCACCATGGTCATCTGCCGGCCTTCCATCTTGGGCCACTGCTCGACCTTGGATTTCTCCTGCAATTCGGTCTTGACCCGCTCCAGCACGGCCATGCCGATCTCCTGATGCGCGAGCTCGCGGCCGCGGAAGCGCATGGTGACCTTCACCTTGTCGCCCTCGTCCAGGAACTTGACCATCGAGCGCATCTTCACGTCGTAGTCGTGGTCGTCGATGTTCGGGCGCATCTTGATCTCCTTGATCTCGATGACCCGCTGCTTCTTGCGCGCCTCGTTGGCCCGCTTCTGCGCCTCGTACTTGAACTTGCCGACGTCGAGGATCTTGCAGACCGGGGGATCGGAATTGGGCGAGATCTCGACCAGGTCGAGCCCGGCCGCCTCGGCGCGGGACAGCGCGTCGCGGATCGCGACGACCCCGACATTTTCGCCATCCTGATCGACGAGACGGACCTGAGCGACGTTGATCTCATTGTTGACGCGCGGGCCCTCGCGGGTCGGCGGCGTGTTCGAATAATTGCGCGCTATCTAACCTTCTCCATCATGGATATGCGGCTCAGGCCGCGGGGGCGGCGGCTTCCGCCGATAATCTAGCGACCGCGTCGGCCAGCGCAAGAGCCTCCTGCCCCTCGCTCCCGAGCCGGCGCACGGCGACGGTGCGCTCGGCCGCCTCGTGAATCTCGCGCCGCAGCGTATCGATCCAGCTTTCGCCCGGTTCGGAACGTCCGACTGCCTGTACCCCCCAGCCTCACGACTGCTGTCGTGCGTATCGTCGAGCAATGTGCCACCCGATGACAGCGGCCGCTAGCAGGCTCGGACCGCCCCAGTCGTTGCGGTAGGTGGCCGGATTCGTCATGTCGATGACGAACGGCTCTGCGATCGCTCTCACGATGAGGTAGAGACCGAGCACGTAGCCGCTGATCATCAGTGCCCGTCTCAACGAGGTCTCCCTACCGTCACCATGACAAGGTTCGTTCGAAGGTCATCAAGATCGTAGCGTCCGACGGAGTCGGCTTCGCGGAGCACGTCCGCGCTGGCGCAACCGCATGGCCCCATCCCGGACGGCTATTTCGCAGGGCTCCGCAGGCCCTCGGCGGCATAAGCGTACACATGGCGCTGGCGAGAGTCTTCGGTATATGGCTACACTTATGGCTATGTTGACCGCTGAGCAGATGTCGTTGGCCGAGGTGAAGAACCGGTTGTCCGAGGTCATCGAACGCCTCGAACGCGAGCATGGCCGCTTAGTGATCACTAAGCATGGCCGCCCAGCGGCAGTGGTACTCAGCATTGAGGACCTCGAGTCCCTCGAGGAAACCCTCGACGTGATGAGCAACTCCAAGCTTGTCGCTGACATCCGTGAAGCGTTGGTCGAACTCGATACTGGTGCCGCACCGGTACTGAGCAAGGACGAGGCCCGCCGGCTGATCGCCAGTGAGCGACCATGACTGCACGGTTGCCTGGACAGCGTCCGCGCAGCGGGCACTGACCAGGCTCCCAGAGAAGGTGGCCACCGCCGCCATCGAGTTCCTCTACGGTTCCCTGGCGGCCAACCCCCAACGCGTAGGCAAGCCGCTCAAGCTAGACTTCGAGGGCCTACACAGCGCCCGACGCGGCGACTACCGAATCATCTACCGCATTGACGGCGTGCGCCGCCGAGTCGATGTCATCGCCATCGAGCACCGAGCCAACGCCTACCGTCGGCGGCGCTAAAGGCACTCCGACAGCGGCCAGAAGCGGACGTTGCATCGGTACTGAGACTGGTTCGCCGGTTTACGGTGGCAAGCGCGGACATCGCAATTGCGCGGTCCTGTTCCGGCACAATGGCACCCGCAGAAGCGGAGTCCACGGTGGCCATTGTGGCTAACGACCTACTTCAGCCTGCTCTAACCGCACGGGCATCCGTCTTGCGGCATGCGTCCTCGGTGAGGTCTACTGACCGCGCTGCAGACACCTTCGCCACCACCCCATCCGATTCTGTTGCACGCCATGTCGATTCGGCGGTACCGCCATTCGACCCAGGGGTGAGAGGGTCCGAAGGGGACTCGAGACACACAAGGGAGAAGACCATGAAGTACATGCTCATCATGCGCGCGACCGACGAGGCCTACGCCGCGTTCCAGGACGTCGATTTCGACGAGATCCTCGGGTCCATGGGCCGGTTCAACGACGAGATGATCTCGGCTGGGGTCCTGGTCGCAGCTGAAGGTCTCGACGACGCGTCACAAGGCGTCGTCGTCGACTACTCCTCCGAGCCTCCCGTCGTCACCGACGGGCCGTACGGCGAGACCAAGGAGCTGTTCGGTGGGTTCTGGATCCTCGATGTCGCCTCCAAGGAAGAGGCCGTCGAGTGGGCCAAGCGGGCGCCCATGAGCGGTCCCGGCATGAAGACTGAGATCCGCCGCGTCACTAGCATCGACGAGTTCCCGCAGGACAACGAGTGGATCAAGAAGGAGCGGGCATGGCGGGAGGCGACCGGCCAGCTGTGACCGCTCCGGCGGGCAGCCGTCAAGCCGTCGAGGCCGTGTGGCGAATAGAGTCCGCCCGCATCGTCGGCACGCTCGCCCGGTTCACCGGCGAGTTCGCCCTAGCCGAGGACCTGGCCCAGGAGGCGCTGGCCGAAGCGCTCGTCGCCTGGCCACGGGAGGGCGTACCACGCAATCCCGCCGGGTGGCTGCTCACCGTGGGTCGACGTCGCGCCATTGATACCTTCCGCCGCCGCTCGGCGCTTGACGAGAGGTACGCCGCCCTCGCCCGTGACCTGGGCGAGGGCGGCGCCATCTCCGGTGGGGCCGGAAGCATTCCGGTGGGCCCTGCACCGGACACCGACCTGCTGTGGGATCCCGACCGCATCGACGACGACGTGCTGGCGCTGATGTTCATCGCCTGCCACCCGGTGCTCTCGCGCGAAGCCCAAGTCGCACTCACCCTCCGTGTCCTTGGCGGCCTCACCAGCGATGAAATCGCCCGGGCCTTCCTCGTCCCGACGGCCACGGTGCAGGCCCGGATCACGCGGGCCAAGAAGACGCTCGCGGCCGCGCACGTGCCGTTCCAGGTCCCGCTGGCCCACGAGCGTCGCCAGCGGCTCGGTTCGGTGCTCAGTGTGCTCTACGTCATCTTCACCGAGGGCTCGACAGCCACCTCCGGACGTGAGTGGATCCGCCCGGACCTGGCCCGCGAGGCGGTCCGCCTAGCCCGAATCCTGGCTCGGCTGGTGCCCGACGACGCGGAGGTACACGGCCTGCTCGCGCTTGTCGAGCTCACCTCTGCCCGGTTCCCAGCGCGCCTGGACGATGACGGCGAACCGGTCCTGCTGGACGACCAGGACCGGCGGCGTTGGGACCGCGCGGCCATCCGGCGCGGGCGGGCTGCCTTGGCTCAGGCCCGGCGGGTAGGCCAGGGCCTCGGTGCCTACGGCATCCAGGCCGCCATCGCCGAGTCTCACGCGGTCGCACCCTCCGTCGACGAGACGAACTGGGAACACATCGTGCTGCTCTACGAGGCACTCTGCCGGCTCGCCCCCTCGCCGATCGTCGAGCTCAACCGGGCGGTGGCGATCTCAATGGCCCACGGCCCGGCAGCCGCGCTGTCCCTCGTCGATGATCTGGTCGCGGAGGGCAGCCTCGCCGGCTCTCACATGCTGCCGAGTGTCCGCGGCGAACTGCTCACCCGCCTCGGTCACATTGCCGAGGCGCGGCGTGAGATCCAGATCGCTGTGCGGCTCTGCCGGAACGAGCGCGAACGCGGCCTGCTCCAGCGCAAGCTCGCCGCCTTGAGCTGACAACGACGGGCACAGCGGCGACTGCCGCAGCTCGAGGCTGCTGACCGTGGACGGTCGGGAGTTAGGGCGTCCCGCCGAGTTGGGCAGCCAGCCGGCCGGGATCGATGTTGCGTGCTTCCAGCAGGAGTCGCATCGGGTTGGGCTGGCCGGGGGTAAAGCCGAGCGGGGCAAGCTGCCTGCGGCTCCGGCGGCTGAGCTGGGTGCCGAGCGGGTCGTGTGCGTCCTGAAGCACGCCGTAGAGCAGATGTTCCGACCCTATCCCGGCGCGGCGTTTGGCGAACAGGGCCGCGATCTCGAAGGAGCGTTTGGCCAGCAGGTAGACGCACAGCGGGCTGGGCCCAGGGTGCCCACCGCGCCACCGCGGCCGGCGCCGCACCCGTCGCTCGGCCGCCTGCAGCGCGTGAGCGCCGAAGGTCGCCTCCAGGCGCTCCCTAACCTCCTCCACCTCGATGCCGACGGTCCGCAGCGCACCGGCTGGATCGACGCTCGGTCCAAGCGTTGGACCCACGCGCAGCAGGTCGGCGCGCGCGGTGGCCAGGTCCAGGCCGCGAGCCTGAAACAGGGCGGCGGCCGGGCTGGTGCCGTGGCGTAGCAGCCCGAGCAGCACGTGCTCATCCGCCAGGCACGGGTGACCAAGCTCACGGGCCTCGACAAAGGCGAGCCGGATCACCTCACGGCCGTCC
>WHTO01000192.1 GCA_009377665.1 Dehalococcoidia bacterium | reverse complement strand
GCACCGCCGCCCTCGACCGCTGGCTGCACATCTACAATCATCACCGTCGACACACAGCCATCGGAGGCTTCCCTCCCATCAGCCGTGTCACCAACCTCCCGGGAAAGTACACCTAGGTCCTGAACAGGCGCCGGGCCAGGTCGGCGATCTCAGCCGCCCGCTGCTTGAACCAGGGAAGCGTGCTCAAACCGCCACTGGCCACGAACATCACCGCCGCACCGAGCGTTACCACGCCCAGGACGCTCGCCGCGATCCCGAAGACCCAGGGGGCTACCGCAACGTCTTCACAGACGAGGACGTCCCGCGAATTCACCTCGCAGTCCTGGGCAGGGCTGGCAAGGTACGTCGCTGTAACGATCGAGAACGCGATCGCGCACACGAGGGTGAGGACCGCGATAAGCAGCCACCAGGCGGGACGCGGGACGCCGACCGGCTCGTAGCGGGTTTCGTGAGCCTCCACATAATGAGTGTTCCAGAGGCGGCCATCCCCCGCTACCAGGGATCCACCGGCGCGCCATCCGACACCCTGTAGTGGCCAGCCCAAGGCTGGCACCCGCCGGCGCCTCGAACCAGCGCGGTCCCCGCAGCAATTGAGCGCCCTCGCTCATCGAGAGCGGCCGGCGGTGGGGGCGCACGGTCCAGGACGCGCCCGAAAAGCCGGCGCCAAAGTCGCGCTCTGCGATCCGGTGCTGCGACCACCTTCCAATCCGACGCCTCACAACCCACAGGCGACAGAAGTTGTCGCGCTCACCTCCTACAACTCTGTTGATGGATGGCTTGCTCGCCCTATCGCGCTCGCCTACACCTGAACAAGGTTTCATGAGAGTTGTGACGGCGGCCGAAATGCGAGCGCTCGAGGAAGAATCGGAGCGGCTCGGCGTCTCCACCGAACAGCTCATGGCCAACGCCGGACTGGCCATCGCCCAGGAGGCGTGGCTAGGCCTCGGCACCATAGACGAACGGAGAATCCTCGTCCTCGTCGGCCCCGGCAACAACGGCGGCGACGGCCTGGTAGCCGCTCGCCACCTTCACGAGTGGGGCGCCCGCGTCGCCTGCTACCTCGTTAGCCCTCGGATCGACGACCCGAACCTCAAGGCCATCGAGGAACTGGGTGTCGAGACCTGCTCGTTCGAGGAGGACGCGGACGAGGGCCAGATCGATCTGACCAGGCTGCTCGCCGAGGCCGAGCTGGTGATTGACGCCCTGCTGGGTACAGGCCGCGGCCGCGCTATCGACGTGGCCAATCCGATAGCAGTAATCCTTGACCAGCTGCGTGCCGCGCGCGTGCGCAGTTTCCCTCCCCAGCTCATCGCAGTTGACCTGCCGAGCGGCGTTTCCGCCGACGGGGGCCAGGCCGACCTTCACGCCGTTGCCGCCGACGTCACCGTTGCCCTCGGCTTTTCTAAGGTCGGGTTGCAGGCGCTTCCAGGATCCGCCCTGGCCGGTCGTGTGCAGGTTGTCGACATAGGCCTGCCGCCGATCCGGCCCGTGACGCCGGCCACGGATGTGATGACCCTGCGGGACGTCAGCGCCTTCCTGCCCGAACGCCCCGCAGACTCCAACAAAGGCACCTTCGGCAGGGTGATGGTGGCCGCCGGATCGCGCCACTACGTCGGCGCCGCCTACCTGTCGACGACAGGCGCTATGAGGGCCGGCGCCGGCCTGGTCACGCTCGCCTGCCCCGACAACGTCTATCCACTGCTGGCGTCGCGGCTCGTCGAGGCCACGTTCCAGCCCATGCCCTCGTCGCCCGAGGGACGCTTTGGCCCCGGCGCTGCGGCGGCCCTCGCCGCGACCCTCGACGGCTACGATGCCCTCCTGCTCGGTTGCGGCATGGGCCAGTCGCAAGAGACGATGGCATTCGAGCGCGACCTCATCTTCAACCTGCCACGGGGCGGGCTGCGGGGCCTCGTGATCGACGCCGACGGTCTCACCAACCTGGCCCAGATGCCGGGCTGGTGGGGACGCCTCGCGGTCCCTGCCGTCCTGACGCCTCATCCAGGCGAATTCGCTCGCCTGACCGGAGCGAGTGTTGGCGAGATCCAGGCCGCACGGCTCGATCGCGCCCGCGACGCCGCGATGAGATGGCGCCAGGTGCTGGTCCTGAAGGGCGCCAACACCATCGTCGTCAGCGCCGATGGCGACGCCTGGATCAGTCCCTTCGCCAACCCTGTGCTGGCCAGCGCAGGCACCGGCGATGTCCTCGCCGGTTTCGTCGCGGGCTTCATCGCCCAGGGTCTGAGCCCGTTCCGCGCCGCGACCGTCGCCGTCTACGTCCACGCTGCGGCTGGCGAGCTGCTCGCGAAGGAGATGGGCTCGAGCGGCGTCCTGGCCGGTGACCTCGTCGCCGCCATTCCGCGCACCGTTAAGGAGATCCGAGGCGAATGACGCTGGACTCGACCCTGCCTCCGCCGATACCACCGGCGTTCGAGCCGGCCGCGGACGCGCCGCAGGCGCTCGACGAGGCAGGCGTCCGGCTGGTCAAGGGCGGCCGGCGAGCCTGGCGGCTGCGCCTGCTCCCGCAGAACAACGCGCACCGCTCGCTCGGCTATCCCGATCTCATCGGCCTGCTGCTCCACCAGCGGGGAATGCGCACCACGGAGCAATGCCGCGAGTTCCTGGGCGATCTGGCATTCACCGAGCACGACCCCTTCCAGCTCCCCGACATGGACCGCGCCGTAGACCGCATAATGGCCGCTATCCGGGGCGGCGAGCGAATCGCCATCTACAGCGACTTCGACGTCGATGGCGTCACGGCGCTGGCACAGCTAAGCGAAGGGCTGCGCGAGCTGGGCGCCGACGTCCTGCCCTACATCCCCGACCGCTTCGGCGAGGGCTACGGATTGAACATGCCGGCCATAACTGAGCTGAGCGAGCAGGGCGCCCGCCTGATGATCACCGCCGATTGCGGCATCTCCGCCGTCGACGAGGTCCGGCACGCTATCGATTGCGGCGTCGACGTGATCATCATGGACCACCACACCCTCCCGCCCGACCTGCCCGAGGCCTACGCCACGGTCAACCCCAAGGCTCCCGATAGCATCTATCCCTGTCGCGACCTCGCCTCCGGTGGCCTCGCCTACAAGCTCCTCCAGGCCGTCTACGCCGCGGCCGAAACCACCTTCGATAAGGAGCGCTACGTCGAGCTGGCGGCGCTGGCGACCGTCTGTGACATGGTGCCGCTCTACGGCGAGAACCTCCACATCCTGCGCCGCGGCATCGAGGCGATGAAGCGGACGCGTCGCCCCGGCCTCCTGGCTCTCCTTGACGTGGCCGGCGTGGAGCAGGCGCAGATCGACGAAGGAGCGTTCGGCTGGAAGATCGGGCCGCGCCTGAACGCCGCCGGACGAATCGCCCACGCGATGGCCTCGTTTAACCTGCTTACGGCGACAGACGAAGCCACGGCGCGCGGTATCGCCTCAGAGATAGACAGGCTCAACCTGGAGCGGCGACAGGTGCAGGCCGAGTGCACGCGCCTGGCGCGCGAGCTGATAGCCGAAGAAGAGCTCGGGCCAATCATCATCACCGGCCACGAGTCTTTTTCCCCCGGCGTCGTCGGATTGGTCGCCGGCAGGCTGGCCGAGGAGTTCCACCGACCCAGCATCGTCTACGAGATCGGGGAGGAAACAAGCCGCGCCAGCGCCCGCAGCATCCCCGAGTTCAGCATCGTCGCGGCATTGCAGGAGGCCGGCGACCTGTTCGAGCGCTATGGGGGACACAGCCAGGCCGCCGGCTTCACGATCAAGAACTCGCGGCTGCCCGAGCTCAAAGCGCGCCTGGCCGAGATAGCGGGCCGTGAGCTGGAGGGTGTTGACCTGCGTCCGTCCCTGGATATCGACGCCGTCGTCCCCCTGCGCGCGCTGCGCCACGAGGAGCTGGGATGGCTCGGACGGCTTTCGCCGTTCGGCATCGGCAATCCCCAGCCCACCTTCCTCAGCCCGGGCGTCATCGTGCGGGAGGCCAGGCAGGTAGGTGCCGACGGCGACCACCTGCGCCTGCGCCTGCGTGATGGCACCATGACCTGGAGCGCCATCGCCTTCGGCCAGGGCGACGCCGAGGTGCGCGAGGGAATGACCTGCGACGTCGTCTACAACGTCACGCCCGACCGCTTCAGCGGCGGCTTCCAGCTGGAGGTCCTCGACATAGTCGAGAGCAAAGCGCCCTAACTCAGAACCCAGGCGCGAGAAGCCCAGGGAAGTCCAGAGAGGCCACCCCTGGCGGGATCCAAGGCAGCGCCGCCCGTGGTCGATCACAGTTGGGAGAGTCCAGAGAGGGAACCTCTCTGGTGGGGTTTAAAAGGTGTGTCCCCTTTGAATTACCTTTTCTCAAACTCCTCCACCGGGGAGAGTCCCGAGAGGTGGTCGTCGCCCGCACGTCGCTCACCGCTGTCGAGAGCCCAGAAAAGGGCACCCTGGCGGGGTCCAAGGCAGCGCCGCCCGTGGTCGATCACCGTTGGGAGAGTCCAGAGAGGGCACCTCTCTGGCGGGGTCTCAAAGGGGTGTCCCCTTTGAATTAAC
>WHTO01000020.1 GCA_009377665.1 Dehalococcoidia bacterium | reverse complement strand
GAGATTGGGGTCAAGCGACCGCGACCAGCGCGCGTGCAAGCGCGCGGCGTAGATCGCCAGGCCAAGGAGCAGGAAGGGCGCCAGCGCCGTTACGACCTGCACGCCCGTGATCTCGGCGATCAGGCCCATCGCCAGCAGCGGGATGATCGCCGAGCCGTTGCGCAGGACGAGGTAGACCGAGAAGACGCGGCCCTGCAGGCTCTCGGGCACCGCCTGGTTGAGGTAACTCTGGGCGGCCAGTCCGGCGACGGTGATGCCGAAACCGAGCGGCAGGGCCATCAAGGCGGCCGCGGCCATACGGTCAGTGATCGGCAAGAAGCCGAGCTTGTAGGCCGTCAGCAATCCCGTCGGGTCGAGCAGAGTCACGGTCACATCGATGACGCCCAGCAGGAAGAGGCTGGCCGTGATCAGCCCGAACCCGAAGACGGCGCTGTTCCACGACCCGAGCACGCCGATGATCGGCGACCCGACCACCAGCCCCAGGATCAGGCCCAACCCGGACGTCCAGAAGATGTAGACGGCGTTGGTCGGGTCGTTGTCCAGCACCTCCGCCGTGTAGCGGGGCGCCAGCATCACCATCGCGAAGTTGGCGGCGCCAGCCAGGACGCCCAGCGACAGCATCAGATATGCCTGGCGGTTGGCCCCCAGCCAGCCGAAGACGTAGCGGAAGTCGGCCTGGCGATCGAGCTTCAGTGGGTCGGCCACCTGCTTGCGCGGCGTCCTCAGGGCCAGCAGGCGCAGCGCACCGATGGCGAAGAAGACGGCGGCGACGACAAAGACAGGGCGCACGTCGAAGAGCTTGACCAGGATCGGCGCCACGGCAACCGTGCCGAACACCGAGCCAGCCGTGATAGAAAAGTTGATCCATGAGTTGGCCGCGGTGTAACTGCGCTGATCGACGACCAGCGGGACGATGGCGTTCTCGGCCGGCGCCGATATCTGCGACACGGCATAGACGAGGAAGATCAAACCCAGCACGCCAAGCAGCGAGTCGCCAAGCAAGAAGGGGACGGAGAGGCACATCGCGGCCTGCGCGCCGTAGCCGAGCATCAAAGCCAGGCGCTTGGGTATGCTATCGGCGATGACGCCGCCGAAAAGTCCAAACATCGCCTGCGGAGCGACGGTCGCGATCATGATCAGCGCGGCGATCAGGCTGGACTCCGCGCCCAGCGCGATCAGCGCGGCGTAGGTCAGCATTTGTTGCGAGGACTCGGTCAGGAAGCGCGACCCGACCAGCAACTGGAGCGGCCGCTCACGCAGGATCGAGCGCTGCGGTATGACCGCCCAGAAACCGCGTTTGAGCGTGCTCCAGCCGCGGCGCGGTACGCCGAGGACGCCGACCGGCGGCGGGGGGGCGGGCTCTTCGACCTGGGGGTCGTCTGGTGGACGGGCCGATCGATCGTTCAATCTATATCCAGGGATCAGTCCCTCGCGAGGTTACCCCATTGAGCAGAAACGTTTCTAGAATCGCCAGGTGACGCTACGTTCGGTCCTCCTACCCGTTGTGCTCTGGGGCCTGGCCCTCGCCGCCGTGAGGCTGGTGGTGATACCGCCCGAGGTGTGCAGCATGATCGGGGCCTCCGAGGCCCGCGCGTCGGCCGCGCTTGCCGGGCAGTGGCTGGTTGATAATCAGCTGCCCGACGGGAGCTACGTCTACGAATACAACGCCGCCGACGACGCCCTGGTCGGCGGGTACAACGAAGTGCGCCACGCCGGGGTAACGATGTCGATGTACCAGGTGGCGGGGCGGCTGCAGGACGAGGAGGCGCTGCAGGCGGCGGACCGTGGCACAGAGTGGATGATCGACCACCTCGCTTCCCACGACGACTGGCGCGCGCTGTCCGACGACCCCACGGCGAAGGTGGGCGCGAGCGCCCTGATGACGATAGCGCTGGGCGAGCGGCGGCTCCTGACCGGCGACACCATCTACGACGATGTTCTGCGCGAGCTGGGCAATTACCTGGTCTTCATGCAGCGGGAGGATGGCGGCTTTCACATCAAGTGGTTCCTCGATGAGGAGCGCTATGACCTCGAAAACACCTCGCTCTACTATCCCGGTGAGGCGCTCTGGGCGCTGGCGATGCTCAGGGAGGCCTTCCCCGACGAAGGTTGGGAGGAGGCCGCGGTGGCCGCCGCCGACTTCATCACTCTGCGCCGCGACGAGGTCGAGGGCGTTAAGTTCCCGCCGTTGAACGATCACTGGGCAGCCTACGGGTTGGCCGAGATGGTGGACCTTCCGCTCGCCGACCACCACGTCGACTACGCCCGGCGGCTGGCCGGACGCTTCAGCTTCCTGCTTCGCGTCGAAGCCCAGAAGGGCGCGGACAGCCCGTTCGAATTCGTCCGCGGTGAGGACCGGCGTACCGCCGCCGTTGGCACCTGGGTCGAGGGCATCACCGCCCTGTGGAGGATCGCTGCCGTTGACGACCGCATGGCTGACCAGCGCGATGACATCCGTGACAGAGCAGCCTGCGGCGCGGATCTGCTGGCTGATCGCCAGGTTGGGCAGGACGACCTCGGTGACTATTCAGACGAAGGACTGGCGCTCGGCGCCTGGTTCGGCGCCGGGAGTACGCGAATGGACGACCAGCAACACGCCATCTCGGGCCTGATCTACACCGCCGATGCTCTCGAAGGCAGGGAGCAGCGCGAGCCCGACGCCGCGGCGGTGTCAGCCCCGTGAGCGACTTCCTCTTCGCACTTCTGGTTTTCGCGGCGCTCTTCAACCCGGCAGGCGGGGCACTTGTCTGGAGGTCGGTGCGACGGATAGCCGCGGATCCGTCTGACCTCGATCAAGGCGATCCGGACAATTCAGTCGGCGCAACAACCCGCAGCTACCCTGAGGTGCTGCCGGGGGTTGCGCTGGCGGTTGTTCTGCTGGCGATTGCCGCCTTGCTCGGCGACGGAGTCATCGATCTGCTGGACACGAGCCCTTCCAGCTTCGCCGTGGCCAGCGGGCTGCTCCTGATTCTTTGGGCTGCCCGGCTTATCCTGCAGCGCAGGCCCTTCGCTCTCGACCCGAGCCCGCCGTCGGCGTGGTTGCCAGCGCTACGCATGGCCGGCTGGCTGGCGACCCCGGCCGCGCTGGCCATCGCCGCCTATCATGGGGCCGATATCGGTGTTGGCAGGACGATCCTGGCCGTCGCGGTGGCGGCGGCGGGCGTCGGAGTAGCGTCGGCGCTAACGGAACGGGTGGCTAGCCGGACGCATCTCCTGGCACTCCGCGAGGCCGGAAGGCTGGTCGCGGCCGTCCTTGTTGTCCTGGCGGTGGTGCTGATCGTTGACGGCGTCCAGACCGTCTGATCAGTCGGTCGTTCGTCCGAGACCAGGACAGCAGCGGTTCACAAACTGAGGCCCGTCAAGGCAGGTGAAGCCTGAATTCGGGCGGCCCCACGTCCCTCTCCTCAAGGCCGCTGAGCCACCGACAACCGCGGATCACGCCGTCATCGAGGCCAAGAGGACGTGCTCGGTAGGACGCTCCTGGTCCCTCCAGGCGGGCCAGGTCAGCGGCGACGGCCCTGACCGGCCATGAGCGCGCCGAGGTCCTTCGGCATCCGGCCGCTGCTGATCTGTTCCATGAGCTTGCGCGTCTCGCCGAACTGCTTGAGTAACCGATTCACGTCAGCAAGAGTGGTCCCGCTGCCCACGGCGACGCGGCGCCGGCGGCTGCCGTTGCGCTCGAGGAGCTCTGGGTGGCGCCGCTCTCCCGGCGTCATCGCAAAGATGATCGCTTCAAGGCGCCGGAACTGGCTCTCATCGAGGTCTGCGTCCTTCACCTGTTTCTTGATCTGTCCGAAGCCGGGGAGCATGCCCAGGATCTGGTTCATCGGGCCCATCTTGCGGACCTGCTGGAGCTGGTCGACGAAGTCCTGGAGGTCGAAGGCGCCCTTGCGCATCTTCTCCTCCATGCGGGCGGCCTGGTCCTCGTCGAAGGTGGCCTGCGCCTTCTCAACGAGCGACACCACGTCGCCCATGCCCAGGATCCGCGAGGCGAAACGGTCGGGGTAGAAGGCCTCGAGGGCGTCGGTCTTCTCTCCGGTGCCGACGAACTTGATGGGCACACCCGTGACGCTCCTGATCGAGAGCGCTGCGCCGCCGCGGGCGTCGCTATCGACCTTGGTCAGGATCAGCCCGGTCAGATCCAGCGCCTCGTTGAATTCCTGCGCGACGCTAACGGCTTCCTGGCCGGTCATGGCGTCGGCGACGAGCAGGGTTTCCGCCGGATTGACCTCTTTGCGCAGTCTTTTGAGCTCGCCAACTGCCTCGTCATTGAGGTCGATGTATCCGGGCGTGTCGATGATCAGGACGGATGCGCCCTGTTTGCCCGCTTCCTTGATGGCGTCGCGCGCGATCTCCGCCGGCTGGCCGTCACGCGAATAGAACTCGACGTTGAGCTGGCGTGCGAGGGCAGCCAGCTGTTCCGCGCCGGCAACGCGGCGGCGGTCCACTGAAACCAGCATCGGGCGGACGCCGGTCTTCCTCAGGTGATGAGCGAGCTTGGCGGCGGTGGTCGTCTTGCCGGCGCCCTTAAGGCCCGCGAGCATGATCGGCACCGGCGGCTTACCGCCGACGCCCAGCTTCGCCTGCTCGCCCCCGAGCATCTCGACGAGCTGGTCATTAACGACACCGATGATCTGCTGGGCCGGTGTCAGGCTGTTGAGGATCTCGGCGCCAAGCGCCTTCTCGCGGACGGCGCCGATGAAGCCCTTGACAACCTTGAAGTTGACGTCGGCTTCGAGCAGGGCAACCCGGACCTCGCGCAGTGCTTCATCGAGGTCCTTCTCGTTGATCGAGCCGCGCCCACGCAGCTTTTGAAAGGCGCCCTGGAGGCGATCGGAAAGGGCTTCAAACAAATCTGGTCACTCCTCGGCTCATTGTAGGGAGGACACTGACGACCGTGGTGGCTCACTGCCCGGGGGCCGGTAAGCTTAGTAACCAGACGACGCGTCCTCACCGACGAGACGAGCAACACAAGGCTGGAGGTTACGGCAATGAAGCGTATGGAGGGCAGGGTCGCGCTTGTAACGGGCGCCGGTCGTGGCATCGGCCAGGGCATAGCCAGGCGCCTCGCGTCTGAGGGCGCCCGAGTCTGCGTGGCCGACCTCGACCCGAAGACGGCGTCCGCAACAGCCAACGAGATCGGCAATGGACTGGCTCTGGAGATGGATGTCACGAGTGGTGATAGCGTCCGCAACGCCGTGGCCGAGTGCGAGCGCCAGCTGGGTCCGATCGAGATCCTGGTCAACAACGCCGGCTGGGAGAAGCCCGAGTTGTTCATCGAGAGCAACGAAGAGACCTGGGACAGGGTGATCGCCGTCAACTATCGGGGCGTCCTGAACTGCACCAGGGCCGTCCTCCCAGGCATGGTCGAACGCCAGCGCGGGCGGATCGTGAGCATCAGCTCCGACGCAGGCCGCGTCGGCTCCGGCGGCGAAGCGGTCTACTCTGGGGCGAAGGCGGCGATCCAGGGCTTCTCAAAGGCGATCGCCCGCGAGGTGGCGCGCTACAGCATCAACGTCAACGTCGTCTGTCCTGGGCCGGCGCGCACGGAGATGTTCGCCGCGGTCTCGGAGGCCAGCCCAAGACTGGGCCAGGCCCTGGAGAAGGCAATCCCCTTCAAGCGCCTTGCCGAGCCCGAGGACGTGGCCAACGCCGTTGCCTTCTTTGTCTCGGACGATGCCGCCTACATGACCGGACAGGTCGTCTCGGTGAGCGGCGGCCTGACGATGGCTTGAGCAGGCAGGGTGGACCTGGACAGATGAATTTCGAAGACATCCTCTACGACAAGGCGGACGGTGTCGCCTGGGTCACCATCAACCGGCAGCAGGTGCTCAACGCCTTTCGCGCGGAGACCGTGGACGAGATGGTCGAAGCCTTCAAAGACGCCTGGGCGGACCGCAGCATCGGCGTTGTCGTGCTCACGGGGGCCGGCGACCGCGCCTTCTGCGTCGGCGGCGACCAGTCGCTGCGCGAGTCCGACGGTTACACCGGAAAGCAGGCCCGCTCCGACATCGGGCTTGACGTCGAGGATCTCCACGCGATCATCCGTGAGATCCCCAAGCCGGTAATTGCAGCGGTCAACGGCTACGCCATCGGCGGTGGGCACGTGCTTCACTTTCTGTGCGACCTGACGATCGCCGCCGACACCGCACGCTTCGGCCAGGTCGGCCCGCGGGTCGGCAGCGTCGACCCTGGATTCGGAACAGCTTACCTGACGCGCGTCGTCGGCGAGAAGAAGGCGCGCGAGATCTGGTACCTCTGCCGGCAGTACGGAGCCGATGAGGCCGTGGCGATGGGACTTGTCAACAAGGTGGTCCCTGCCGCCGACCTGGTCGCCGAGACGAAATCCTGGGCCCAGGAGATGATGGCGATGAGCCCCACCGCGCTTAAGATCGCCAAGGCATCGTTCAACGCGGAGACAGATCACATCAAGGGAATAAGCGCGTTGGGGATGATGTCGCTTGCGCTCTATTACCGCACGGAGGAAGCGATGGAAGGGCGCAATGCCTTCATGGAGCGCCGCAAACCGGACTTCCGCAAGTTCCGGGGTGATCGCCCCTCTTAAACCCCCAGGTACTGGCGCTGGATCTGCCTGTCGGCGCGGACCTCGGCCGGGCCGCCGTCGTACTGGATCAGGCCCTGGTCGATGATGTACACGTAGTCGGCCAGGTCCAGGGCAACCGCGGCGTTCTGCTCGACCAGCAGGATCGACACCCCACCACTACGGATGCTGTGCAGAGCCTCGACGATGGTCGTGATGATTCCCGGCGCGAGGCCCTGGGTCGGCTCGTCAATCAGAAGCAGACGGGGCGACCCCACGAGGGCACGCGCGATGGCAAGCATCTGCTGCTCCCCGCCGCTCAGGCTCAGAGCATCCTGGCTGAGCCGGCTCTTGAGGATGGGGAAGAGGGTAAACACGCGCTCGAGCTCGACCTCGCGGTCGAGTTCCTTGTGCGCGACCAGCGAGAGTTTGAGGTTGTCTGAAACTGTCAGTCCGTGCCCGAAGATGCGGCGCTCCTCGGGTATGTAACCCACGCCGAGGCGGGCGATCTTGAAGGTGGGCATCCGCACAAGGTCAACGCCGCCGAAGCTGATCCTGCCGGTCCGCCGGGCCAGGATCCCCATGATGCTGCGCAGCGTCGTGGTCTTGCCGGCGCCGTTACGGCCGAGCAGGGCCACCATAGAGCCCGGGTCCACCTTGAGGTTGATGCCCTGGAGCACGTGGGCGAACGCATAGTAGGCGTTGACGCCGCTAAGCTCCAGAGCCGGGCCGCCGCCCACGGCGCCGTTGCCGGCCTGCTCTGTTGTCACGTCTGGCAATGTCATATCGACACATCTCCTGAAGGAGTCCTCGTCGCCGCCTTGCCCAGATAGGCTTCGATTACAGCCTCGTTCTCCTGGATCTCGGCGGGTTTACCGTCAGCGATCACGCTGCCACGGTTGAGCACGGTGATCCAGTCGGAGACACCAAGGATAACGTCCATCTTGTGCTCGACGAGCAGCACGGAAAGGGTTTTGCTCAGCTCGCGGATCAGCTCGGTCGTGGCGGTGGTTTCGAACTGGCTCATGCCCGAAGTCGGCTCGTCCAGGAGGAGCAGGTCGGGGTTCGTGGCGAGCGCGATACCTATGTCGAGGTGTCGCTGCTCACCGTGCGACAGCTCCGAAGCGAGGGCATTGGGCTTGGACGTGAGCCCCACCATGGCCAACACCTCCTGCGCTCGGTTGTTGGCCACTTCGAGGGTCTTCGCCCGCCGCCAGAAGTTGAGTTGGGTATGGCGCGCCTGGGCTGCAACCTCGAGGTTCTGCAGCACGGTCAGGCCCTTGAACACGGTTGTGATCTGAAACGAGCGCGCTATCCCGATGCGGGTGATCCGATGTTCGGGCATCCCGGTGATGTCGCGGCCCGCGTAGCGTATGCGGCCGCTGGTCGGCGGGAAGGTCCCTGAGATCAGGTTGAACAGAGTACTCTTGCCCGACCCATTCGGGCCGATGATCGAATGCAGCCGGCCTCTTTGGACCGAGAAGTTGACGTCGTTCAGGGCCACCAGGCCGCCGAACGACTTGGTGATTGACTCGCCCTCGAGGATCACCTCGGAGGCGACCGGAGCGGCAGGCTCGTTGGGTATCATCGCGCTCATGCCGTCACCGTCCCTTCGGGCGCGTCGGGGCTGACTTCGCCTTTCGGCCGCGTGTACGAGCGTCCAGTTATCAGCGCCTTGGTGGTCCCCCAGACGCCGAGCGGAAGGATGAGCACGAAGACCACGAAGATAGCGCCCAGGATGAGCAGCCAGCTCGCTGTCGCCTGGCTTAGATACTCCTCTAGCGTCAGGTAGACGCCCGCTCCGACGAATGGTCCGACGAACGTCCCGCGTCCGCCCAGGATGGCCATGATCAGGATCACGCCGGAGAGAAACCAGTTGAGGTTCTCGAGGCCGGCGAACGTGAAGGTCATCGCGCCGAAGGAGCCGGCAAGGCCCGCGAAGACGCCGGCGAAGACGAAGACCGTGAGCTGCATCCGATTGGTATCGAAGCCCACCGCGCGCGCCCTGTCCTCGCTCTCGCGGATGGCCTGGAGGCCCTTGCCCAGGGGTGACTCGACGATACGGCTCATAACGAACAGGAAGGCCAGCACAAAGGCGAAGACCACGAAGTAGAAGACCGTGGGCTCGCGCAGCTGGCTCAGCGTGTAACTGAAGACCCCCGGGATTCCGCTTTCGGCCAGCGGTATGCCGCGCAGGCCGTCGTCGCCTCCTGTCAGGTCGCCGAGCGGGTGGAACATCGTGTAGTAGACGAGCTGATTGAAGGCAAGCGTGAGCATCGCGAAGTAGACGCCGCGGCGGCGCAGACAGAACCAGCCGAGGATCGCCGCCACGGGCGCCGTCACCAGCACGCTCATCGCTATGGCCAGCCAGAGGCTGTCGACGATGTGGATCATGCCCAGCCCTGCTGCGTAGACGCCGAGGCCGTAGTACGTCGAGTGACCGAAGGAGAGCACTCCCCCGAAACCGAAGAGCAGGTTCAGGCTGGTCGCCGCCAGGCCGAAGATCAGGATCTGCGTGCCCAGCGTCACCTGTGGCATGATGAACGGCAGGGTGAACAGCACGATGCCCAGCCCCACGACCGGGTTCCTGTCGATCAGTCTGTAGGCCGTGCTCCCCGCAAAGCGCCCGCGTGCAACGTCGACGCGATGAAGCGCCCCCGAGAGCGCGCCGCCGCGGAATGAGGTGGCCTGTTCGGTAGCCTGCGTCACTGCGTGACCTCCAGACTGGAATTCCCGGGAAGGACAAATCGCGCCGCCATCAGACAGTCCCCACCAGGCCGCGAGGCCTGAGCAGCAGGATCACGGCCATCAGCACGAAGACTGAGATCTGCGACCACTCGGGCTGGTAAAGGGTGGTGAAGCTGATGACCAGCCCCACCAGGAGCCCGGCGAGTACCGGACCCCAGAAGCTGCCGAGGCCGCCGACGACGACGACGATGAACGAGAACAGCAGGATCTCGAGACCCATATCGGGATGGACCCCGACCATCGGCGCTGAAAGGACACCGGCCAGGCCCGCCAGCCCAATGCCGAGGGCGAAGACGACCGCGCGGATCGCCGTCAAGTTGATCCCCAGCGCCTCGACCATGACCCTGTCCTGCGTCCCGGCGCGGACGACGCGACCCATGTCCGTGCGTTCGAGCAGCAGCCAGACGACAGCCACCACCAGGAGGGCGACGCCGCCGCGGAAGATCTGGAACTTCGGGAAAACGAAGAACCCGAAGTCGACGACGCCCCTGAAGAGCTCCGGGATCTCGAAGGGCTTGCCGATGGGGCCAAAGATCAGCTTCAGGCTCTCTGCGATCACGAATGTCAGGCCGAAGGTCAGGAGCAGAGGCTCGTATGGGCTGCGACCCGTGAGCGGCCGCACGAACCCACGCTCAGTGATGAAGCCGGCAAGGACGAGTCCAATGGGCGCGACCGCCAGCGCCAGCCAGTAATTTCCCGTCCCGTCGATCACGACGAAGCCCAGGTAGGCGCCAAGCGCGTAGAACGCGCCGTGGGCAAAGTTGACGACGCCCATCAAGCCGAAAATCAACGACAGCCCGACGGCCAGCAGGATCAGCGTCAGGCCTAGCACAATCCCCGTGAAGAGCTGAGTGGCCCAGAGATTGAAGTCGACTTCTAACAGGTCCATGTCACAACGGCACCTCGCTCCGGAGTTCCGAAACGGGGGATGCCCGGTTGGGCATCCCCCGTTTAGCGTTCGCTATTCGCCGCAGGGAGGCAGCAGCGCTTCGTCTGCCTCCTGCGTGAAGACGATTTCGCGGAAGCCGTACTCGGCCGAGCCGGCCTCCTCGGCCTCTGCCGAGGAGCGGCCCCTGCCGATGTAGACGGCGTGAGCGAGCTCACCGTCGCAGCCGCGGACGAACGCTTCGCCCGCGGAATAGTCGTAGGTGAAATCGGACAGCGCTTCGGCGAAGGCTTCCGGTTCGACGCTGCCGGCCGCTTCGGCCGCATCGACCAGGGCGTACAGGGCATCGTAGACGTAGGAGGCGTAGCCGTCGGGGGGCGCGCCGTAAAGCCCCTCGTAAGCCTCAACGAAGGCCTGGATCGTCGGGTTGTCGATCTCCCACCAGAAGTTCAACGCCGCGTAGGTGTCGGCGCCGGTGTCGAAGCCGACGGCCTGGTCAACCGTCAGATCGCTGACCACGACGATCACTTCCATCTGGTCGAAGAGACCAAAGGAGTCGGCCTGCTTCATGAAGTTGACCTGGTCGTTGCCGGCGATGCTGACCATCAGCACGTCGGCGTCGGACGCCTGGATCTGCGGGATCTGGGCGCTCCAGTCGGCCGTACCGAGGGGAGCGACCACCTCGCCGACGATGTTGGCGTCAAGGTCCTCGGCGGCTGTCTCCCAGACCGCCCGGTTCTCATGCCCGAAGGCGTAATCGGGGATCGCCAGGAACCACTCGGTCCCGAGGTTCTCAGCCGCCCACTCGGCAACGATGCGTGCGTTGTAGGACGGGGACATGGCCATGTGGAAGGTGGCCACGCCGCGCTCATGCCGCACCTGGTCAGACTGGCAGGTCCCGAGGAAGGGTACCCCAGCCTGGGCGGCCACGGCGTTCATCGCCAGCTCGGTTGCCGCTGAGATGCAGCCCATCACGAAGTGCACCTCTTCGTTCTGGATCAGGTCCTGGGCCTGCCTCGCCGCCTCATCGGCATCGAGGCGGTCGTCACGGACGATGACCTCGAGCGGCCTGCCGAGCACCCCGCCGGCACCATTTATCTCGTCGACGACCATCTCGGCCGCGTTCACCTGGCTCTCGGCCAGGCTCGCGTACACCCCGCTGACGCCTGTGATCAGGCCGACCTTTATCGGATCGCCGCTGGGTTCACCGCCCGGCGCGGCTTCTTCTTCCTCGGCGGCTTCGGTTTCTTCCTCAGCCGGCGCTGTGGACTCCGCCGGTGGATCCTCTGTCTCGGCCTCGGTTTCTTCGGTTGTTACCGCTTCATCAACGTCGTCGTCGTCATCATCATCGTCGTCACCGCAGGCCGCGATGGCCGCTGTGACGAGCAAACCTGCGAGAAGCAGTGCTGCGCTTTGCCTTAACACCTTGAGCATGTTGTCCCCCTCCTTACATGCCTGGGTTGTGCAGGGAATGCATAAGGCTATCCAGACGGTCGCTTGCCTGTCAAGAACGCGCCGGCCTGGCGGGATCGTCACCTTTGGAACCGCTTTTCGAGTCCGCAAGAACCCACTTTCGCTGCGCGTCTAGCTGGCGGAGCGAGTGTTACAAAAGCGTTGCAAAACGGCCGCTTGTGTAGCAGTTCCATGCCGCGGCTGGTCTAACGCCACGAACGGCCGAATTGCCGGTCCAACAGTTCGACCGGAAGGTGGACAATGGTGGGGCGGCCGTGAGGACAGGCCATCGGTTCGGTGCTGGCCTCGAGTTGCTCCACCAGGGCCCGCATCTCGTCGAGGCCCATCGTCTGGCCTGAGCGCACCGCCGAGTGGCAGGCAATCGTCGCGAGCGACTTTGCGCGGCGCTCGCTCAGCATCGTGGTCTCGTTGACAAGCGCATCGAGGAAGTCCTCGAGGGTCTGAGCCGGATCGGTCCCGACGAGCCCGGCGGGAAGGGCCCGGACAAGCAGTGCGCCGGCATCGAGCTGGTCGATCTGCCAGCCGGTGACGGCCAACTCCGCGGCAATGTCGTCGAGCGCGGCGCGGCGCGGGGCCGAGAGCTCGACCGTGACCGGCACGAGGAGCGCCTGGACGTCCGGCGACGCCTCGCCACGGGCGAGCAGGCGATCGAAGATGACCCTTTCGTGCGCCGTGTGCTGGTCCAGCAGGTACATCCCGTCTGGCCCCTCGCAGACCAGGTAGGTGTTGCCCATCTGGCCGAGCACCCGCAGCAACGGCAGTCGTTCGCGCGCGGGCCTGGGGGCGCTCTCGGTGGCCGGGGTGGTCGCCTCGATGGCGGTATCTTCGACCTGGGCGGAGAGTGTCGACGCCGGGCTGCCACCGATAAGGCGCGCAGGAGGCGCCCACAGAGCGCCTCCTGCCACGACCGGAGGGGCCGTTCCCGGGCCGGCTTCAAAGACGACCGCCGGCGAGTGCTCGGTCAGGGTCGCGCGCAGGGCGCGCTGGAGCGCCCCAAACACTCGACCCTCGTCACGGAGGCGCACCTCGGCCTTTGTCGGGTGAACGTTGACATCCACCTCTTCGAGGGGGATCTGCACGATCACGACGGCGATCGGGTGGCGGCCCCGCGGCAGCAGCCCCTGGAAGGCGTCACCCAGGGCGAAGAGCAACCGCCGGTTCTGCACCCAGCGACCGTTAATGAAGAGGCTCAACGCCTGGCGATTCGAACGGCTGAGATGGGGTGGTGCGATCCAGCCCCGCACCGCGATGGCGCGGTCTTCATGGGGCGTCACCGGCATCAGCTGGCGGGCAACATCGGCGCCGTACACGGCAGCGAGGACCTGTCGTTCGTCACCGTTGCCGCTGGTGGACAGGGCCGAGCGGCCATCGATAACAAGGCCAAAGGCGATGGCGGGGCGAGCTATGGCGTAGTGCTCCACGACCGCGGCGATCTGCTGGTACTCGGCCGCGCGCGAACGCAGGAACTTGAGGCGGGCCGGCTGGTGGGCGAACAGCCAGCGCACGGTAACGGTGGTGCCCGGGGGCGAGGCCCGGGCGCCGCGTCGCGCCAGCTGGCCGTAGCGATACGTTATGGCGGCGCCACCCTGTTCCCGCCGCTGCCTTGAGACGAGCTCGACGTCGGCCACGGCGGCGATGCTGGGCAGGGCCTCACCGCGGAACCCGAGACTGCCAATGGCCATCACGTCTGCGGCCGGGCCCAGCTTGCTGGTGGCGTGGCGGCTGAAGGCGAGCTCGATCTGCTCCGGATCGATCCCCTCCCCGTCGTCCGAGACGCGGATCAGGTCGAGGCCGCCGCCGCCGACGGTGATCTCTATTCGTGTGGCAGCGGCGTCGATGGCGTTCTCAACAAGCTCCTTGACGATCGAAGCCGGCCGCTCGATAACTTCGCCGGCGGCAATGCGGGCGGCGACGGCCTCCGACAGCTGGACGATGCGGGACGCTGAGGTCGCCGTCTCAGCCTTCGCCTTCACGCGCGGCTCTCCCCTTCAGTTCGTCCAGCCTGACCAGCGCCTGGAGCGGCGTCATCTCTTGCACATCGAGCGCCGCGAGCTCATCGAGCAGGGGGGATCTCCTGGCCAGCAGCGGCAGCTGCCCTGGTGCGTGGCCGTTGAGGGCGTCGGTTGCCGGCGGTTTCCCGCCCTCGAGTTCGCCGAGCACCTGGCGCGCGCGGTCCAGCACGGCGGGCGGCAGTCCGGCCAGCCTGGCGACGTGGATCCCGTAGGAGCGGTCGGCCCTGCCTGGGAGGATGCGATGCAGGAAGACAACGTCATCACCGTCCTCGCTCACGGCCACGTGGAAGTTCTCGACCCGGGTCAGTTGCGTGGCGAGCTCCGTCAGCTCGTGATAGTGGGTGGCAAACACCGTGCGCGGCGCGACGGAAGCCCGTGCAGATACTCAACGACAGAGCGGGCGATTGAGATGCCGTCGTAGGTGCTGGTCCCGCGGCCGATCTCGTCGAAGACGAGGAGCGAACGCTCCGTGGCCTGGTTAAGCATGGCGGCGGTCTCGACCATCTCGACCATGAAGGTCGACTGTCCCGCCGCCAGGTCGTCCTGCGCTCCCACGCGGGCGCTGATCCTGTCTACGAGGCCGATGCGGGCGTAGGCGGCGGGGACAAAGCAACCGGCCTGCGCCATCACCACGATCAGCGCCGCCTGCCGAAGGTACGTCGACTTGCCCGCCATGTTGGGCCCGGTGAGCACGACTATCTGCAGAGCGTTGCTGTCGAGGGTGAGGTCGTTGGCCACGAAGCGCGTGCTTTCGAGCGCGGCTTCGACGACCGGGTGGCGGCCATCCCTGATCTCCACCTGCAGGGACGAGTCGACGAGCGGACGCGTGTAGCCGCGCTCGGCGGCTACCAGGGCGAGGCAGGCGAAAACGTCCAGGCGCGCCAGCGTCACCGCCGTATCGACAAGCGCCGGCGCGTGCGCCGCTGCTGTGGCGCATAGCCCCCGCAAGAGGTCTACCTCAAGGGCTTCAGTGCGCTCGCGCGCGTTGAGAATTCTATCCTCCAGCTCCTTCAACTCAGGCGTTATGTAACGCTCCGCCCCCGTCAGGGTCTGGCGGCGCTGCCAATCTGCCGGGGCGAGATGGGCGTTGGCGGCCGAGACCTCGAGGTAGTAGCCAAACACGCGGTTGTAGCCGAGCTTGAGCGACCTGATCCCCGTGCCTTCGCGGGCGCGCGTCTCCAGCTCGGCCAGCAGCTGGCGGGCGTTGGCGGCCGTTGCGCGCAGCTCGTCCAGCTCGATCGAGAAGCCGGCACGAATCACGTCCCCCTGGTCGATTGAGACCGCCGGGTCGTCGGCAAGCGCCGCCGCGAGCACCGCGGCGAGCTCTTCATGAACCAGCAGGTCACCCGCGCACCGTGCAAACACCGCGTTCTCGGAGGACTGCACGAGCCCCTTGACGTCGGGCAGGCGTCGCAGGGCGTCACGGAGCGCCGCGAGCTCCCGCGGCCTCGCCGACCCAGCGACAAGCCTGACGCTGATGCGCTCGATGTCAGGCAGGCTTGCCAGCGCGTCGCGGAGGCTTTCCCTGAGGATGGCGTCGTCGACGAGCGCGGTGACGCAGTCGAGCCGCTCGTTGATCTCCTCGGCCGAAAGCAACGGGCGCGTCAGCCAGGCGCGCAGGGTGCGCCCGCCCATGCGCGTCTTCGTCCGGTCGAGCGTCGAGACGAGGCTGGGGCGGCCGGACGGCTGGTCCAGGATCTCGAGGTTGCGCAGGGCCGTTGACTCCAGGATGGCGTGATCGGCCAGGTTAAACACGCGCAGCGGCCGGATGTATCCAAGCGCGCCCCTGTGGTTTTCTCGTACGTAGGTGATGAGAGCCCCCGCAGCGGCGGCGGCGAGCGGAAGGCCCTGGAGACCGAACCCGTCGAGCGTGGCCACGGCGAACTGTTCGCACAGGGTCTCTGTCGCAAACGCCGTCTCGAAGGAGACGCGGTCCATCTCGGTTAGGGTGCATGAGCCGCGCGCGAAGCCGCTGTCGGCGGGCACGAGGACTTCGGCCGGGGCCAGGCGGGCTAGTTCAGCATCGAGGTCGGCGGGTGCCAGCTCGCAGGCAGAGAACTCGCCCGTCGAGACATCGATGGCGGCGACGCCCCACCTCGAAGGCCCCTCGCTCAAAGCGACCAGGTGGTTGTTGCCGCGCTCGGGCAGCAGCGGGCCATCGCTTACGGTCCCTGGCGTGACGAGCCTGACGACATCCCGGGCGACGATTCCTTTGGCCTTGCGCGGGTCCTCCATCTGCTCGCAGATCGCGACCTTGTGACCGCCGGCGAGGAGTTTCGAGACGTGGTTATCCAGAGTGTGGTGCGGTACCCCGGCGAGAGGTACGCGGAGGTTCTTCCCCATCGGCTTGGAGGTCAGCGTGATGCCCAGCTCGCGCGAGACCAACAGGGCGTCGTCGTCGAAGGTCTCGTAGAAGTCGCCCAGCCTGAAGAAAACGATGGCGTGCGGGAAGCGTTTCTTAACGTCGAGGTACTGGCGCCGGATTGGGGTCACTCACATGCCCTGCTGGAGGAGTCTCGCCAGTCTAGCGTCGCCGGGGACGGCCCGACCGGCTGTTGTCCCCATTCTTGTCGGCCATGCCGGGCGACGCAAACTAATGTTCGGAGGCGGTTCGGGCTGTGCTAGGTGAGGTCGGCTATCGCGCGGCGCAGCGTGTCCAGTCCCCAACCCCTGGCCGCGGACACGAAGCAGATCCGACGCCCCTCCATGCCTGCCAGGTCGCGGAGCTCGTCGATGTCTTCGAGGCCATTGACGCCGGCCCCGTCGCTGCGCTGGAAGCGATCGACCTTATTGAGGACCGTGATCGTCGGCCGGTCCAGCACGTCAAGCTCGCGCAGCGTGGCCTCGACGACGGCGCTCTGTTCCGCCGCGTTGGGGTGCGTGATGTCCACGACGTGCAGGAGCACATCGGCCTCGCGCAGCTCCTCGAGGGTCGCCCGGAAGGCAGCAACCAGCTGCGTCGGCAGCTTCTGGATGAAGCCGACCGTGTCGGTCAGCAGCACCGGCCTGGGCTGGCCGAACCCGTCGACCGGCAGGTTGATCCGCCGTGTGACCGGGTCCAGCGTCGCGAAGAGCCTGTCCTCGGCGAGGACCTTGGCCCCGGAAAGGGCGCGCATCAGCGTGCTCTTGCCGGCGTTGGTGTACCCCACCAGCGAGACGACGGGGACTCCCGCGCGCTGCCTCCTGCGGCGGTACAGGTCGCGCTGCTTGCGGACCGACTGTATCTCGCGCTTGAGGCGGGAGACGCGTGTGCGGACCAGCCGGCGGTCGGTCTCGATCTGCGTCTCGCCCGGTCCACGCGTCCCGATCGCCCCTTCGAGACGCTCGAGGTGGCTCCACTGCCCGGCGAGGCGGGGCAGCAGGTACTCGGTCTGAGCAAGCTCGACCTGCAGACGGGCCTCGCGCGTGCTGGCGCGCTGGGCAAAGATGTCCAGGATCAGGGCCGTGCGGTCGAGCACCTTCACCTTGAGGGCGTTCTCGAGGTTGCGCTGCTGTGACGGCGAGAGCTCGTCGTCGAAGAGCACCATGCTGTAGCCGGCGTCCTGCTTGAGCGCGGTTAGCTCGCCGAGCTTGCCCTTGCCGACGTAGTGCGCCGGGTGAGGCCGGTCGAGCCGCTGCACGACTTCGCCAACGACCTCGGCGCCTGCCGTCTCCACCAGCTGCGCCAGCTCAGTCAGCGACTCCTCCGGCGTAAAGCCCTGGTGGCCGTTGCTTTTCTCGCCGACCGCGACGAGGAGCGCCCTCTCGGGAGGAGCTGCGGTTTCGTACGTTACAGGTATCTCGAATCCTCAATACGAATCTAGCAGTCGGGCAGGCGCGCGTGCGTCGGGGCAAAGGCGATCTCGCCCTTGAGGCTGCCTCCGTCCCCATCGTCGATCCGATAACGGCAGGTGATGGGGACGGTAGCGCGCACGGTGGCGCCCACGGGGCAATAGCGAGTCATCGACAGGCTGATCGCCCGGCGGGCGTTGTCCTCCGAGACGCGCCCGCGAAACGTGTGCAGGAGGGTTATGGAGGTGAAGACCCGGGGATGCTCGTCGCGGCGCTCGCCATCGACCTCGACCCGGTAGGCGTCGACCTCCTGGCGCATCCTGCGCAGGATGCCGAGCACGTCGATGGCTGTGCAGCCCCCCAGCGCGGCCAGCAGTGCCCGCATCGGCGAGAACCCGGTGTGTTCCGCCTCCGCGGCGTTGCTATCGTCCAGCCGAATGCTGTGCCCGAGGCCGTCCTCGACGGCGAACGAGAGCCCGCCAAGGCTGGTGAGCGTTACCGGCACGGTTGCCTATCCCAGGCTCAGGCCCGGACGGACGCCCACTCATGAAGGCGCCGCAGCCCCTCTTCCAGGCTCTCGTCCGGGATGGTCAACGACAACCTGACGTAGCCCTCCCCGTGGGAGCCGTAGCCGGTACCAGGGGTGACGACGACAGCCACCCTGTCGAGAAGCTCCGTGGCAAAGCCCTTCGAGTCGTAGCCGGGAGGAATACGCGCCCAGAGGTAGAGCGAGCCCCTGGACGATTCAACTTCGAGGCCCATGTCACGCAGCGCCCGGACCAGGCGGTCACGGCGTCGCTGGTAGGTCGCGTTGTTGGCGGCGATGACGTCCCGCGGACCACGGGCCGCCGCGATCGCCATCTCCTGGATCGCCTGGGGGATGCCCGAGTCGATGTTGGACTTCAGACGCCGCATGGCGTCGACGACGACGCCGTTCCCGCAGAGCATCGCGATCCGCCAGCCCGTCATGTTGTAACTCTTCGAGAACGAGTGGAACTCGACGGATACGTCGCGGGCACCCGGAATCTCGAGCAGGCTGACCGGTATGTAGTTGTCGAAGGCTACCTCGGTGTAGGGTGCGTCGTGGATCAGCGTCACCTCGTAGCGCTTCGCCCAGGCAACCGCCTTCTCAAAGAACGAGGCATCAGCCACAGCGCCCGTGGGGTTGTTGGGATAGTTCAGCCAGAGCAGCTTCGCGGCCCTGGCCGTCTCCTCGGGTATGAATTCGAGGTCGGGCAGAAAGCCGTTCTCGGCCAGGAGCGGGACGAACTCGACGCGGGCGCCGGCAAGTCGTGCACCGAACTCATACACCGGGTATCCGGGGTCCGGCACAAGCGCGACATCGCCTGGATTGCAGAGGCAAAGGGCGATGTGGCTGATGCCCTCTTTGGAGCCGATCAGGGGAAGCACCTCGCGCTCGGGGTCGAGGCGGATCCCGAAGCGCCGCATGTACCACTCGGCAATGGCCTGGCGCAATTCGGGCAGGCCCTCGCTCTCGGGGTAGCGGTGGTTCTCGGGCTTATCCGACGCCTGCTTCAGGGCGTCGAGGATGTGCGGCGGTGTCGGCAGGTCGGGATCGCCGATGCCGAAGGTGACGACTTCAACGCCCTGGGCGCGCTTTTCGGCGATCTTTCTCGATATTTCGGCGAACAGGTAAGGGGGGAGATCCTGTAAACGGTCGGCAAGCTGCATAGCCTGAGATTCGAGACTGGAACCTTGAGCGTCAAGCAACGACAACGCGCGGGCCGCCGCGGGAAGGTTATTCGTGAGGAGCCTGCAGTTCTTACCGCGCCATCCAACAGCACAGCAGCGTGGCTTAGTCCGCCGAGTCGCGGTCCTGGCGCATTAGCTGCTCGATTTCGGTCGCCGCCGACTCGATGTCAATAGCCCGGTCGAGCAGGCGATCCCTGGCCAGCTTGCGCTGGCGGCGGTCGGGGTTGCCTTCCTCGACGAGGGCGGAGAAAGCGTCGCGTGCGTCGAGGAAGCGCTCGACCACCCCTTCCAGCTTTTCGGCGGAAGCCTCCAGCTTCGCCAGCAAGGTGTGTTCATCCATTGGGCCTGGCCATCGCCTCAAGCGTGCCGACTCGCACGGGGTGACGCAAGGGGTCACCGGTCGCCGGCTCAGACCGGAAGTCTAATGCCCAGCCGTCCAACCACGAGGCTGACGGCTTCATCGTGGGCGTCCGGCGTCAGCCAGTTGACGCGTGGATCGGCGGGCTTGAACCAGGCTTTCTGACGTCGCGCGAGCCGTCGCGTCTCGCGCTCGATCAGCGATTGCGCCTCGGTCAGGGTGAGCTCGCCTTCGACGAAGGCCGCCGCTTCGCGGTACCCGATGGCGCGAAGCGCTGGTAAATCGCGAGTGTAGCCAGCGTCCAGCAAGCGCAGCGTTTCCTGGATGAGGCCTGACCGAAGCATCAGATCCGTGCGCATGCTGATCCTGGAATCCAACTCGGCCAGTGCAACGTCGACGCCGATAACCAGCACGTCGGCATCGAGCGGCTTGCGCAGCTGGCAGGACGAAATCGGACGTCCTGTGCGTTTGAAGACCTCAAGCGCGCGCACGATCCGCCGCAGGTCGTTGACGTGAATGCGAGCTGCCGCTTCCGGGTCGACATCGACGAGCTCGGCGTGGATGGCTGCTGTCCCCTCCGCCGCCGCTCGCGCCTCGAGGCCAGCACGCAGGTCGAGGTCGGGCGGCACCTCGGGTACGGTCCAGCCTTCGAGGAGGCCCCACACGTACTGCCCGCTACCACCGACCAGGATCGGCAGCTTGCCTCGATCCCAGGTCTCCTCAAGCGCCCGCAGGGCGCGGCGTTGGAAGAGCGCCAGCCCGATCCGTTCGTGGGGGTCTGCGATGTCGAGAAGATGGTGCTGTACGAGCGCCCGCTCGTCGCGCGATGGCTTCGCGGTGCCGATGTCCATGCCGCGATTGAACTGTTGGGGGTCGGCATTGATGATCTCGCCGTTGCACGAGCGGGCGATGCGCATGCCGAGGTTTGACTTGCCTGCTGCCGTTGGTCCCACCACGGCAACAAGCGGGCGCCTGCTCACGGAGTGGCGGAATGCCCTCGGTCGCGGAAGGATGGCGCGGCGAGCCGCTCCGGGTGAGCTGAGGGCAGATCAGAGTCAAAAACAGCGGCGCAATGCGGGCAAGCCTCGAAGCCACGGCGCAACGGCTCAAGCGCGCGATCCGGCTTGAAGGTCATGCCGTAACCGCTGCGCAGAAGGGCCTGAATCTCGCAGTGCTCCTCATCCTCGCGGTCGAGGTCGTGGAAGACGAGGTTCATCTGGTCGCCCAGAAAGCGGAAGGAAGCTCTACGCGGCATCTCTATCTCACGTTAGTACGGCGGCGACGAAGCCGTCGCGGCGCCGAGCGCGCTGGTACACGAAGCACGAGCGCCCGGGGAGCGGTCGCTCAAGCTTCCTCCGCGCCGGCAGCCTCTTCGCTGACCGCGGCAACGCTCGCTGCGGCGGGGTCGTCCGGCACGTCGTCAATATCGTCGTCATCGTCGTCGAGCTCAGGATCGGCGTCAGCGCCCTGCTGGACGACAAGTTGCGCGAAGCTGCCTTCGTAGATGCCCTCGCTGGAGAATATCTCGCCGCGCAGGTCGGGGAGGGCCTCGGCTGACACGTCGCTCATCGCGTAGGAGAGGCAGCCAAAAAGCGTGGCTGAGGTCAACAGGCAGTAGCGCTGGCTCTCGGCGGCGACGCGCAGCGCGTCGTGGAACTGCGCGGGCCGGCGGGCGGCGGGCTGATCGCGATGGCCGTTGACCACGAGCAGTCCCCCGGGCATCGCACCGTTGGCGGCCAGGGCACGCTCGCGTCGCTCGCGCAGCCGATAGTGCGGCTCCATGTCAACCTCGCCCTGGGAAGAGTAGGCCTCGACCAGGAAGCGGCGGGTGTCGTGCTCGACCGCCAGGCCATCTCGCTCATCGACGGAAAGACCGAGACGGCGCAAAGCCTCGGCAACGGCATCGGCGAACACGGGGCCGCTGGCCCAGAGGAGCCTGCGCAGGTCGGCCACCGCGGCAAGCTGGGAGCGTGCCGTCTCGCTGGCCGCGGCGGCCTCTGCTGCTTGTTGCTCGGCCGCCCGGGTATCCTCCTCGAGCCGCTCCAGCCCCGGGAGGGTGTGGACGAGGGCCCAATCCGGCTCGTCGGCAACGGCCCTGGCGCCGGCCAGCCCCTCGATTGCCTCGATGAGGGTGGAGGCGAGGTGCGAGCGTTGGGCGCCGCTGCCGGCGTCGCGCAGGGCCGGGATGAAGATTACACGGCCGTGGTCGACCGCTATCTCAACTCCAATCGCGGCTCCCCCACGCGAACGCGCGATCACCTTGAGGGGGGCAACGCCCTCGGCGAAGAACGCGGAGTAGCCGGCCCGCAGACGGGCGTAGTCGACGTAGCGGGCGAGGGGATGGGCCGGGTCGGCAGCGACAGCGCCGGTCCCGTAGGCGGGCTGGATAAGGGTCCGCCATTCGACACCCTCCGGCGACGGCAGCCAGGAATATCGCCGCCATCCGTCCAGGCCGGCGATCCCGTTGTGGAAGGCTTCGGGCGCGGCGAAGACAACCACTGTCCCGCCTCGGCGCAACAGTATCTCGGTCTGCTGACGGCGGCTGGCGAGCAGCGCTTCGAGCGCGAGGACCAGCGGCGATGTTGACAGGTTCGCGACCGGCTGGTCGTTCGCGGTGCGGAAGTCCGCACTGCCGCCCTTTATCTCCTCAACCGTGCGCGAGATCGCCAGCGGATCAACGACGACCGCGTCGTAATCGAAGAAGGCGGGGGCGCGGGCCAGGTCGTGGTTGTCGATGTCCCTGTTGGGCAGTGACAGACCTATCGAAAGGACTTTCATTCCGTGGCTGAGTCTAGCGCGCTCACCCTTTTAAGCGGGAAGGCAGAAGCCCAATTCCGAGTGGCGAATCGCCGCCCAGGCTACTGTCAGGGCTTTAGCTGGCGCAGATAGTCGAGCATTTCGTCGCGCGTGTCATCACGCGACAGGGCGACGTCGATCGCGGCCTTGAGCATCGTCATCGGCCGGCCGGTATCGTAGCGCCGCGCTTCGAACTCGTAGGCGTAGGCCGGGCGCTCCGACGCCAGCAGCGCGAAGGCGTCGGTCAGTTGGACCTCGCCCAGCGCGCCGGCGGGTGTGCGACGGATGGCGTCGAAGATGTCGGGTGTGAGGACGTAGCGTCCGAACACGGCCAGGCGAGACTTTACCTCCGACGGGTCGGGCTTCTCTACCATGCGCTCCACGCGCAGCAGACGGTCGGCGATCATCTCGCCGTCGGCGATGCCGTAGTTCTTGACCTCGCTGTCGGGGACGCGCTCGACGGCCGTGATCGGCGCGTCGCGCTCGCGGAATACCTCGATGACCTGGGCGGCGACCGGGGGTTCGGCGACCATCACGTCGTCGGGATAGATCATCAGGAAGGGTTCGCCGGCTACCACCGCTTCGGCTGCGAGCACGGCATCGCCGGTCCCGCGCTGGTCCTTCTGCAGGACGGTGGTGATGGTCACCAATCCGGATATCTCCTGCAGTTGACGCAGCCGCTCAAGGTCGCCCTTGCGCTCGAGCGCCGCCTCCAACGCTGGTGAGGGCTTGAAGTAGTCGCCGACGGCCTCCTTGCCCCGCGAGATGACAAGGATCACCTCCTCGATGCCGGACCGCGAGCATTCCTCGACGATGTAGTGGATGGCGGGCCGATCGAGAAGGGGAAGGAGCTCTTTCGGGACCACCCGGGTCGTGGGAAGAAAGCGTGTACCGAGACCTGCGGCGAGGACTACTGCTTTGCGGACCACTCGTTGAAGGCTAGCAGGCCCCCACTTCACGCTCAGCTACCGCCAGTGTCAGAACTCTGCGGACTGGCTGGCACCCGCTCGCGCGCCCCACGTTGGTGGCAGAAACTTACGACATGGCAATCAGCGCTGCCGCCCGTCTCTGCGAAGCGTCTCGGTTGGCGTTGAGCGAAGGCCGGCGGCGCCTGGCTTTCGCCCTCGCCCTTGCCCGCGGCGTGCGCCTCTTGTGGCTGCCCCGTGGACGTTACAAAGAGGTCTGGAACTCCCTGTCGGGCACGGAAGAACTGGCGAAGATCAGCGTCCTCGGCCACGCCGACGAAGCCCAGTTCAGCAAGACCGCCGAGGCCACGCGCGACATGCTGATTGAACATGTGGGCATCCACCCCAGCGACCGCGTGCTGGAGATCGGCGCCGGTGTGGGAAGGGTCGGTGCGGTCGTGGCTCCCCTCTGCCGCGAGTGGACCGGGGCCGACGTCGCGGACAACATGCTGCGCCACATCCGCAATCGTCTCGCCCACCTCGACAACGTCCATACCCTCGCGCTGAACGGCTACGACCTCGGACCGGTGGCCTCGGCCTCCGTTGACCTGGCCTACTGCACGGTGGTCTTCATGCACCTCGACGAGTGGGACCGCTACGGCTACATACACGAGGGCTTCCGTGTCCTGCGCCTGGGCGGACGCATGCTTATCGACAACTTCAACCTCACGAGTGACGAGGGGTGGGCCGTCTTTCAGCGCCAGCGCGCCGACTACCTGCCTGGCAGGCGCCCACCCCACATCGCCAGGTCTTCGACCCCGCAGGAGCTTGCGACCTATTTCCAACGCGCCGGCTTCGAGGCCGTGCAACAGCGCTGCGAAGGTCTGTGGGCGGTGACGTGGGGGCGCAAGCCGGCTGAGGGGATGCCCTAGCCGGCCCCGGCGCGAGCGGCTGCCAGCTTCTGGCTCATCATCGCCGCCATACGCCCCGACGCCGGCGCCTGGCCCAGGTAGCGTTCTAGCGTGGCAACTTCCCCTTCCCTATCGCCGCGGTCGGCGTAGAGCGAAGCCAGGTGCTCGTAGTACCAGTGCTCGACCATCCACCCGGGGCCTGCCCTGGCCGCCTCACCCTTCTCGATCAGGGCGATAAGCAGCTCCTCTGCCTCCTGGTCCTGGCCGGCGCGTCGCAGGCGTTTGGCGAGATCGAGGTATTCAAGAACTTGCCTCGATGCCGCGGGCACGCGCTCAGCGCGGCCGCCGCTCACTTTCGGCCTCCTCGATCTCGTCGCGCAGGGCCCCCAGGATCTCTAGCTCGATGCGATCCTTCGGCCGGCCGGCTGCTCGCTTCATACGCATCAGGTCATTGAGCGAGCAGACCGGGAGGCGCAGCCCGCCTACGTCCATCGTGACGGCGTTGCGCTCCAGTTCATCGAACCCCATCGTGCCGGAAGGCGTCCCAAGACAGTCGACCTCCCCGTGGTCTGTGACGAACGTAAAGCTGTCGCCGAGCCTGATGGTGTCCGCGTCCAAAACAAAGACGAGGTCATCCGGAAAACCCCGCGGGCGAGCGTTCATTTCCTTCAGGGCCACAGCCATGCGTTCGGCGTTGTCTCGGGAGCGCTCGTAACAGACATCGATGTCAAAGGTCATCGATGTCGAGCCGTGCAGCTGCCCTGCGATCCCACCGATCACGACGAAGCGGACATCGTTGCCCAGTAACACGCGAAGGGCGCCGAATGGGGCAAAACTCTCAGGATCCACGCTTCGCCATGTTCAAGAAGTTACGCGTGTTAACTGCCGACGCGGTCGCGAGTTCCAAGCGATCATCCGGACTCAGTTTCAGCCTTCGTTGGATCGTCGAGCGGTCTATCCCGAGGCCTTCGAGCGGGATTGCCTCCAGCATCTCGTTGCAGGCGCGTAGGAGGCGGTCGAGGGTGTCGACGCGGGGGACCGAAACTCCCCGCTCGATACGAGCGACGGTAGGCTGAGGCACGCCGGCGCGCTTAGCCAGCTCTCGCTGGCTCAACTGCGCCCTGCGACGCGCCTCCAGGAGTACCCTGCCCGCGTTCATACACGTCTATGATAGCGTATGTGCTATCAGCGCTCCAGCTCGAGGATCGCCATGAAGGCTTCCTGCGGGATCTCAACGTTGCCGACCATCTTCATCCGCTTCTTGCCGCGGGCCTGGCGCTGAAGCAGCTTTCTTTTGCGGCTTATGTCGCCTCCGTAGCACTTGGCGAGGACGTTCTTGCGCATCGCGCGGATCGTCTCGCGGGCGACAATGCGGCCCCCGATGGCAGCCTGCAGCGGCACGTCGAACATCTGGCGGGGCACGACGTCCTTGAGCCGCCCAACCAGGTCACGACCGCGGTATGGGGCTCTGTCGGCGTGCGTGATCAGCGAGAGGGCGTCGACGGGAATGCTGTTGACGAGGATCTCCAGCTTTACCAGCTTCGCCGGGACGTAGCGAGAGAAGCTGTAATCGAGCGATGCGTAGCCCTGTGTACCCGACTTCAAACGGTCGTAGAAGTCGCCCAGCATCTCGGACAGCGGCATGCTGTACTTCAGCACGACGCGGCCGGCGCCGCCGCGGCCGTCCTGCTCGTGGGCCATGTACTCCATCCCCTTGAACTCACCGCGGCGGGCCGTGACCAGCTCCATGACCGCGCCGATGTGGCGGTCGGGGACGATGACCGAAATGTCCATCCAGGGCTCGCGGACTTCCTGGATGTAGTTCGGCGCGGGCAGCTCGGCCGGGTTGTCGACGACGACCTCCTCGCCGGTGGTCAGCGTCACCTGGTACTCCACGGAGGGTGCTGTCGCGAGGAGCTCGATGTCGAACTCGCGCTCCAACCGCTCCTGAACGATCTCCATGTGCAACAAACCCAGGAAGCCCGCCCTGAAGCCGGGGCCAAGAGCCACGCTGTTCTCGGGCTGATAGACGAACGAGGCGTCGTTGAGGTTGAGCTTCTCCATGGCGTCGCGCAACTCTTCGTAGTCGTTGGACTGCGTGGGGTAGAGGCCGGCGAAGACCATCGGCTTGGGCGGGGCGTAGCCGGGCAGGGGCTCGGAAGCGGGTTCGTCGGCGTGCGTGATGGTGTCTCCGACCCGCGACTCGCGCACGTCCTTGAGTCCGGTCGCGACGTAGCCGACCTCGCCGGGCCCCAGCTCGGGGACCGCTTCCAGCCAGGGGCGGAAGACCCCAAGCTCCAGGGGCTCGATCTCCTTGTTGTTGTGCATCAGCCGCAGCAGGCGGCGTCCCGACAGGCGGCCGTCGATCACCCTCACGTAGGCCATGACGCCCTTGTAGACGTCGTATTTGGAGTCGAAGACCAGGGCCTTGAGTGGGGCCTCGGGGTTCCCGGCCGGCGGGGGGATGCGCTCGACGACGGCGGACAACACCTGGTCTGTATTCAGGCCTTCCTTCGCGGAGGTAAAGACCACCTCA
>WHTO01000191.1 GCA_009377665.1 Dehalococcoidia bacterium | reverse complement strand
ATGCTGCTGATCTCGTCGCGCAGGAGATCGCTAACCCGCTCTGTGCGCCGTGACATCTGTTCACCACCTCCTCGTTTGCCAGGGAGCGGACGCAGCCGCCCGGGACGGCCCCCACCCAGGGAGATAGCTAGCGCTGCCGCTCGCTGCGGTAGGCCTCGATGGCATCGCCTTCGGCAAAGTCGTTAAAGCCGTCGACGCTGATGCCGCACTCCAGTCCGGCGGTAACCTCGCGCACGTCGTCCTTGAACCTGCGCAGGCTCTCGATTCGCGACTGGTGCAGGACCTCGCCGCCGCGTGTAACGCGGCAGAGGCTCGTGCGGTTGATCGTGCCGTCCATGACCAGGCAGCCGGCGATTGAGCCGCGGCGAGCCTTGAACACCTGGCGTACCTCGGCGTGACCCTCGACCACGTCGGCGTAAATCGGCTCGAGCATGCCCGTCATGGCCTTCTCGACATCCTCGATGAGCTCGTAGATCACGCGGTAGGTCCGGATCTCGACGCCGGTGACATCGGCCTGTCGTTTGGCTCCACCCTCCACCTTCGCGTTGAAGCCGACCACGATCCCGTTCGATGCAGTAGCCAGCATGACATCGGACTCGCTGACGTTGCCGGTGGCAGCATGGATGATTTTGACCTTGACTTCGTCGTTGCTGAGCCCCTCGAGGGCCTGCTTGACGGCCTCCATCGTCCCCTGGACATCCGTGCGGACGATGATGTTGAGTTCTTTGACTTTCCCCGAGCTCATCTCGCCGAAAAGCGTGTCGAGACTCACCGGGCGCTGCGCCTTGTCGGCCTCGAGCTCGTTCACGCGCTGTCTGGCTTCAGCGTGCGCCCTGGCCTCGCGTTCGCTTTGGACCACGCTGACAATGTCACCCGCGTTTGGGACCTCGTTGACACCAAGGACGGCGACCGGCACGGAGGGCCTGGCGCTGTCGACGCGCTGCCCGTTCTGGTCGAACATGGCACGGATACGGCCCCAGGTGTCTCCCACGATCGCCGAGTCGCCGGTGCGGAGGGTCCCGGTCTGGACCAGCAGCGTGGCCTTGGGGCCACGCATCGTGTCGAGCTCGGCTTCGAGGACTACCCCGACCGCCGGACGATCCGGGTTGGCCTTGAGCTCCAGGACTTCGGCCTGGACCGCGATGTTCTCGAGCAGGTCTTTGATGCCGTCTGCGGTCTTTGCCGAGACGGGTACAAAGGGCGTGTCGCCGCCCCACTCCTCGGGGATGAGGCCGAGCTCACTCAGTTGTTGCTTGACCCTGTCGGGGTTGGCATCTTCCAGGTCCATCTTGTTGACAGCCACCACGATGGGAACTCCTGCAGCGCGAGCGTGGCTCAGCGCCTCACGCGTCTGGGGCATCACGCCGTCATCGGCGGCGACGACGAGGATGGCCACGTCGGTAGCCATGGCGCCGCGCGCGCGCATGGTGGTGAAAGCCTCGTGGCCAGGAGTGTCGATGAAAGTGATTGTGCGCCCATCGAGGTCCACCTGGTAGGCGCCGATGTGCTGAGTGATGCCGCCGGCTTCGGCGGCGGTCACGTTGGCGCTGCGGATGCTGTCCAGGATGCTCGTCTTGCCGTGGTCGACATGGCCCATGACCGTGACGACCGGCGACCGGTCCTGGAGGGGTGCGCCATCCACCTCGGCGAGGTAGGAGCGCACCTGCTCGCGCGTCTGGGGCTCTTCCTCGGCTACCTCCTCCGTGCCTCCCGTCGCCTCGCGAACCTCGTATCCGAGGTCGCTGGCCACGATAGCCGCGGTGTCGAAGTCGATGACCTGGTTGATGGTCGCCATGATCCCGTTCTTGATCAGCTCCTTGATCACGTCGACGGGCGAAACACGGACGAGGTCGGCGAGCTCCTTGACCGTCAGGTTGTCAGGAAGGACGAGCGCCTGCCCCGCCCCGATATCGGCTATGGCTGTGGCGAGGGCTGCTTCGCTCTGCTCCTCTGAGCGCATTGCCGGGCGGCGGCGGCGGCGGTAGGGCCTGTTTGGTGGTGGCATCTGGCTGTTTTAACCTTCCTCGTCTGATCCGGGGAGCCGCAGGGCATAAGACCTCAGGGCCTCCCGGTCGGCGGGCTGCAGCGCGACTTTAAGCGAATGGCCGAGAGGATCTTTTCTTCCGGTGAGAGCGGCCTCCCAGCACGATTTGCGCTGGCAAAGGTAGGCTCCCCGACCCGGGCGTTTGCCGGTCTCGTCTACCTCTACTCTACCCTCAGCCGTGCGGACGATGCGAACGGCGCCGCGCTTGGGGCTGACACTGCGGCAGGCTACGCACGTGCGCTGGGGGACATGACGCGGCCCCTTCGACTGCGCCATCGCGCCTAGTCGTCCTCTTTGTACTCGGCCTCGAAGTCCGTGTCGTACTGGTCCAGGGCGGTGGCGAAATCGTACTCCGCATCGTCCTCTTCGACAACGATGCGCCGGGCGCCTCCGCCACCCTTCTTGGGTTTGCGGGCGCGCGCGGCATCATCATCGTCATCGACCCGCCCTGACGGCTTCTTGCCTTTGGCCTTCTTGCGGGGGGGTTCCTCCGTGCGTGGCGAGAGTATCTCCTCAGCAAACCGCACCTTGGTCCGGCCGTCGGCGGCTACCGGCTCGGCCGCAGCGGGGGCTTCCGGAGCTGCCTCCTCGACCGCTACCTCGGCAACCAGATCCTCCCGGTCCACGAACTCGCGATCCGGCGGCGCCGGGCGCTCGGTGTCAGTGACACCCGCGACCTCCGGGGCCGGGGCGAGGATCGGTGTTTCTCGCGCCGGCAGGGGCGGCAGCTTGCCGGCAACAGATTCGCTCTTGATGTCGATGCGCCATCCGGTCAGCTTGGCCGCGAGGCGGGCGTTCTGTCCCTGCTTGCCGATGGCCAGCGACAACATTCTGTCGGGGACAACCACCTCCGCCGTCTTCTCGTCCTCGTGGATGCGCACCTGGCTGACGTGCGCGGGACTCAGCGCGTTGGCGACGAACCGCGCCGGTTCCGAGTCCCACTCGACGACGTCGATCCGCTCGCCGTTCAGCTCATTGACGATGTTCTGAATGCGGATGCCACGCAGGCCGACGCAGGCGCCAACAGGGTCGATGCCTTCCTGCCTGGCGACGACGGCCACCTTGCTGCGATAGCCCGGCTCGCGGGCGATGGCCTTGAGCTCGACCGCGCCCTTGAAAATCTCCGGTACTTCGAGCTCGAACAGTCTGCGAATCAGGTTTTTGTGGGTCCTCGAGACCGTGACCTGGGGACCCTTCGGCGCCTTGTCGACGTCGACGACGTAGACCTTGAGGCGTTGGCCCGGCCGGTAGTGCTCGGTCCTGACCTGCTCGAGGAGTGGCAAGACGGCCTCTGTCTTGCCGAGGTCGACGATGACCTGGCGCGGCTCGACGCGTTGCACGACACCGGAGACTATGTCGCTCGATTTCTCGGAGTACTCCTTGTAAACAACGTCGCGCTCCGATTCGCGCAATCGCTGGAGGACGACCTGTTTGGCCGTCTGAGCGGCGATCCGGCCCGTGTTGTGCGGCTCGACGGGGTACTCGATGGTTTCGCCAACCATGGCGTCGGGCCGCGTCTCGCGCGCCTCATCGAGCGTGATCTCGATTTTCTCGTCCTCAACCTCGTGGACGATATTGCGGACGATCCAGACGTGGATATCACCACTCAAGCGGTCGATCTGGACGCGGAGCTGGCGATCAGCGAGCTCGTCCTTGCGATATGCCGAAGCCAGGGCGTCTTCGATAGCCCGGTAGACAACCTCGGTATCGAGGTTCTTCTCGCTGGCGAGAAACTTTATCGCTGTGTCGAATTCGTTCTTCATTTTTCGCCGGTTCCTGTTGCCGGATCGCGCGGTTCCCACGACAAAGAAAGTGGGCGAAATGCCCACTTCCAAACAAGGGAGCGCCGTGTCGGCACCATTATAGGGAACAGGCAGAATGCTCTCAATGCGCGCCCGGTGGGAACGCGCCGGGAAGCGGCTGAACTCCCCTAGGGCCCTGGCCGGGCAAGGGCTGGAAAGACCCCTCAGAGCGGTCGACGCCCCGCGCCAACACCTGGACTCTCAGACGTCCCAGTCCCGCCGGGTCAAGCAGCTCCTGCGCCACCCTGCGCCTGCTCATGGTCTCTTCGAGGGGCAGCCCAACCTGTTGGGCATTGTTGATGCCCAGGTCGTGCAAGAACTCCATCTGGCTGGTCAGGAGCAGCAGGGACCATTGCGGAAGGGCGTTGCGGAGGGAGGTGAAATCGACGTGGGAGGTTATGTCTTGCCGCCCGATTCTCTGGTACGGACTATCGCTGTAGCCGTGATTGTAGAAACAGAGCAGCGTGCCCTGCTTTCGCCAGGGTGCGTACAGCTGCGGCGCCTCATAGCCATAGTCGATGGTGGTGAAGAATCCGCGGTCGAAGTGGGCCGCTGCCTGGGCGGCTATCGACGGCGCCAGCAGGTTGACCTCGGCAGCCGCTCCCTCGCCCGGCAACAGCTCTAGCCGGCCGAAGTACGTCGCCAGGTCGGGATTCGAGAGCTCCGCACGACATCCACGAG
>WHTO01000190.1 GCA_009377665.1 Dehalococcoidia bacterium | reverse complement strand
ATGGGGATCGACGTCTGGCGAGATACGAATCAGAGCGCGCTGGGTGCGGCCGTCCACGATGCTGGCCAGCAGATCAATCTCGTCGAAATTGTCGATGACGATATGGCCGACGCCCCGAGACAACGCATCCTCAAACTCTTCGCGGCTCTTGTTGTTGCCGTGGAAGTAGGCGCGTTCCAGTGGGAAGCCGGCAGCCGCAGCGATGGCCGCCTCGCCGCCCGAGACGACATCGAGAGCCATGCCCTCCTCGGCGACCAGCCGCGCGATGCCGACGCCCATGAACGCCTTGCCAGCGTAGGCGACTTCGACATCGGGGTAGCGCGATGAGAACTCGCCGATGAAAGTCCTGCACGCCGCACGAATGCAGTCCTCGTCATAGACATAGAGGGGCGTACCGAATTCCTCGGCCAGGGCGACGGTGTCGCAACCGGCCAGTTCGAGATGACCGAGGTGGTTGTAAAGCGCGGATGGTGGGAAAACCGCGGCGTGGGGAAGTTCAGTTGGCATGGCTTGAGGATCGGTGATCCGAGTCGCAAACGAAATCGTGCTACAGTGGTACCTCGATGTCTGCGCTCCGCCAGCCGCATCGCTACGCCCTACCCGGCGTTGGAACCTCACGGACGATGCCGTCGTGAGGTTGCAGGGGTTGGGGCGGTTGCGCCTGAAAGAGCCGGTTTCTCGCCGGCGCTTCCTGGGGGGTGCCCTCGGCTTGCTGGGGGCGTCCGTGGTCGGCGCCAACTACAACCTCTACCTCCCTGGATCCGGCTCGGGCGTTGCCACCACCGAAGCCTCCGAGGCCTGCGGCTGGGACCCCAACCTGCGCCACATGGCCTGGGTCTGGCAGTTCTCAGAGGATGGCGACGCCGACTCTATCATCGAGCGGCTCTCACTCTATGGCCTCGGTGTGGCGCTGAAGACCCACGACGGCACCGACTGGATGTCCACCTATGACTCGTCCCTGACGGCGATCACCGGGCCGGATCAGGTGCAGCGCATGGCCAGCCTCTTCGAGGAGCGCGGCGTGCCCTTCCACGCCTGGTGCGTCGTCAAGGGCCTCGATCCAGAAACGGAAGCGGCGATGGCCTCCGACGTGCTCAACGCCGGCGCCCGCAGCCTTATCCTCGACCTCGAGGCGGGCGATGGGTTCTGGTATGGCACGCCCGAGAGTGCGATGGCGTACGGAAATGCCCTGCGCTCGCTCCAGCCCAACGCCTCGATCTGGGTCTCCATCGACCCGCGCCCCTGGCGGGCGTCCCTCGTCCCGCTCAACGAGTTCGCCTCGTTTAGCAACGGATTCATGCCCCAGCTCTACTGGGACACCTTCAACTCCTCCGCCAACTACGCCGCCTACGCGGCCAGCGGAATGCCGGCCTACGGCGGTCTGATGAGCCCCGAGTTCCTGATCGACGCGACGGCCAGCGTCCTCGCGCCGTACGGCCTGCCCGTGATTCCCGTAGGACAGGGCGCGGTCAGCGACCCGGCGTCGTTTGATCGCTTCATCGGCCATTCGCAGGCCTCGGGCATGCGCACCGTCTCCGTCTGGCGGCTCGGCGTCACGCATCCAGAAGTTCTCCCGATGCTGGCCTCGCGTCCCCCCGCCCACGATTCCTACGTAATCCAGGACGGGGACAGCCTATCGGCGATCGCCTATCTCTGGGGCACGAGCACGGAGAACGTGGCGGCATTCAACGGCATCACCGACCCGAACTACATCCAGGCCGGGCAGACAATCTGCCGGCCTATGTAGCCGCCGGCTCGCGCCGGCGTAACGGTAGTGGCAGGCCGAAGCGGCCACTACGGGGAGCTAACACCGTCCTGCGCCGAGCTGCCTGATTTCCCTGCATTCGCTCCGAAGAATCGGCGCTCGGCGCCGAAGGCGAGCGCCATGACGGCGGCGCCGCCCACGGCGTCCAGCACCCAATGATTGGCCGTGGCCACGATAGAGGCCATGGAAGCGATCGGCGAAAGCACCGCCGTGACTCCCGCCTTCCAACCGCCAACGCCCGAAAGCAGGCCCGCGGTCATCAGCAGCGACCAGCCGAAGTGCAGGCTCGGCATCGCCGCGTACTCGTTGAGGAAGAGGCGCACCGAGCCCAACTGGTAGTGAATCTCGTGGCGATCGGCGAGGGTATCGACGTACCCGTATTCCGCGGGCATCAGCCGCGGCGGCGCCACCGGGAAGAGGTAGTAGATCGCCGCTCCAAGGGCCTGGGAAATCAGAAACACGCGGCGCAGCCTGCCGTAGACCTCGCGATTGGCCGTGTAGAGCCAGGCAGCGAACGTAGCCAGCAGCGGCAGGTGTCCCCAGAGGTACACCGCGTTCCACGCCCCCACCTGCAGTGGAGAGCGCAGCGTGTGCGCCTGCACGGCCGATTCAACGCAGATGCCCAGCTGTTTCTCAACGGCGGCGACGCGCCGGGCGTTGGCCAGGGCCTCTTCGCTGCGGCCGCTGGCGAGCCCACGTACAAGGTAGTAGAGCGTGGCGGCGCCGAAGACGAAGAACAACTCGCGCGCCGCGTCGCTCGTATCAATCCTTGACGGCGGCGACGATCCGGGCCGGCTCAATTCAGCCGGACATGGCTGGAGCCGGCCTGCCCATGAAGTCGGCGACGACCTGGCGCACGGCTTCGGCGGTCAGGTATCCATAGACGCTGTTCGGCATAGGCTCGGGGTTTTGCACCGAGTGGTCGATCGGCGCATGCTCGTGGTCCATGAAATCGTCAGCCAGCGTGTGATCGCCCAACAATGGCGGCGCCGGGAACGGGTCGCGCTCGTCGAACACGTTCGTCCATGCCTTCAAGCGCCGGGGATAAGTCTTTCCCGATCGGCGCACGTAGTGGACCAACTCGGCGTCGTAGACCCAACCGAGCGGCGAGCCCAGCGTCACAAGTGAGATCTTGGCCCGTGTCTCGTCGCCGATGTCCTCGAAGTGGCCGCCCCCCGTGAGGTAGCGACGGTGCGTCAGTACCTCGTAGGCGATCACGCTGCCAAGCTCGTGGCTGATCAACAGCAGGCGGTCGACGTGCTCGGCGACGTGCACGATCGCGTCGCGGACCCTCTCCCGTAGCGCGTTTCTGAGGACTGGATCGGGGCGAAAGTACGCGGCGAGGTCGGCCACGACCTCGTCGCCGCGGCCGCGGTCGAAGTCCTTGCCGGCGACGTCGTCGTGGCCAAGCCCCGGCTTGCCATCGATCTGGAGATAGGCCTGCCCCGCGAGATGCCCGGACAACCACTCGATCTCCGCCTCGGTGGCCGGAAAGTTGGGCAGCAGGTCAGCCCAGTAGACCATGCCTATCGGCATCTCTTCATCGTGCTGCTGTGGAAGCTGAGGCAGGCTGGCGAGCCACTGCGAGCGAAGGGTTTCGGCGTCCGGCTTGCGTCCTCGCCCGTGCAGAAAGAGGATGGCTTGCATTCCACGTCATCGTAACAAAGCAGGCCTCCTGCGCCTGTTGGGCGTGGCCGGTAGACTGCGAAGGCGTGACACGAAGAAATCTCCGTCTGCTGCACACCTCGGACCTCCACCTGGGCGCACGCTTGGACGACCCGCGGACTGGGGTCGTATCCCGCCTCGTAAAGCTGGCCCGCGAGGTCGAGGCTGACGGCCTCCTGATGGCCGGCGACATCTTCGACCACAACCGCGTGAAGCAGCCGATCATCGACAACGTCTTCGAGGACCTCGACCGCGCCGGCGTCCCAATCGTGATCTTGCCCGGCAACCACGACTGCCTCATCGAAGACGGCGTCTACGTCCGGGCCGGCGTCAGGGCGGGCGAACGGGTCAGAGTGATCGGGTTGGAGGGCGAGGAAACCCTCGCCCTGCACGATCTCGGCCTGACCGTCTGGGGGCGCGCGCACCGCGACCACAAGGACCTGCTGCCGCTCAAGGACCCGCCCGACTTCGAACCGAACGGGTGGCGCGTCGGCATCGCGCACGGCCACTGGGTTAAGACGCCCGAGGATCACAGCCGCTCGTACCGCATCTATGAAGAAGACCTCGACGCCAACGCCATGGACTACCTGGCCCTCGGCCACTGGGACCTCTTCACCGAGGTCAGGGCGACCGGTGGGCGTGCCTACTATTCGGGCTCACCGCTCTACGCCGGCACCGTCAACCTTGTCGAGATGGACCCCATAGAGGGCATCTCCGTGCGCCGCCTTCCGCTTCCCGACTGAGCCGGGCTTCAGATCTGCGTCACTCTGCCTGGAGGATCCGGTAGACTCGCCCGTCGAAAGCCAGCATCAGCAGCTCGCCGTTCGCGTCCTCGGCGAAAGACACCACCTGTGGGCCCTGGTCCCGCAGAACCGCGATTTCTGACGGCTCGCTCGACGAGGCCGCCCAGACGCGGCCGCTGCAATAGTCGGAGTACACGTACCAGCCATAGAGCGCCGGTACCGCCGCACCACGGTAGACGTGGCCGCCGGTTACGGAGCAGCCCTCGTCATGCGTGTAGGTGATCACCGGTAGCTCCAGCCCGGCCTGGTCACAGCCCTCCTCCGGTTGGAACCAGTCGGTGCCCTCCATGATGTTCCAGCC
>WHTO01000019.1:12209-27186 GCA_009377665.1 Dehalococcoidia bacterium | reverse complement strand
GAAAGCAGCCGTGAACCCGGCGGTGGACTTGAAAGCGGACCCCGCGCTGCGCGAGGGAACCTTGATATCGCGGAGGGCCACCCCGACCACGGTGTAGCCGAAGCAGGTGGCTGCGATGAAAAGGAAAGCCGCCTGGTAGCCCACGATCTCGGCAGCCACACCGAGCAGCACGGGTGCGATGAGGGCGCCGAGGTTGGCCGATAGTCCGAAACGTCCGGCGATTGCGGGCCGTTCGGCAACGGTGCCCACGCTTGTGATGTAGCTCTGCGAGGCCGTCCACGAACCAGTGCGCGCCAGTCCGAAGAGCATCTGGCAGGCCATCAAGAGCCAGTAGTCTGGGGAAACAGCCGACGCCAGCGCCGCGACGCCCGCGAGGGCCGTGCCGAGCGTGTAAGTAAATTTCGATCCGAGCTGGTCGGACAACGATCCCGACCAGACGCCGAGGATCGCCGGCGCCAGCGCACCGCTGGCGACGATGACGCCGATGAGGATGATCGGCGCGCCAAGCTCCTCGGCGCGGAGCGGCACAAGAATGGACGCCATGATCGCCGGCGCAAAACCGAAAGAGCCGGCCAGGTAGGCCAGGAACATCTCCCAGCGACTCAGGCGGACGACGTTTTCGTTCAAGGGCGCGGGGATGGATGGTCGTGGCTCATTGCAGTTATTCACTGTATCAACCGCGGTTCGTAAGTCCCGCCGTCCCCCGGCTCAAATGATCGCGAGAGATTACTGCCGGCATTTTGCGGTTTCAACTGACCGCTGCTGCTTGAGTACACTTGAGCGGGTCGAGAACGTCTATTGCCGTCGGAGGTGAAGGTTGTCGGATCGAAAGGTAGCGGTCGTTACGGGCGCAAGCAGTGGAATTGGCGAGGCGACAGTGCGCGTACTCGCGGGGGCCGGATTCGACGTCGTGGCCGGCGCGCGCAGAATCGACAGGCTGGAAGCCCTGAGCGCGGAAACCGGCTGCAGGTCGATGAGGCTGGATGTTAGTGACCTGAAGAGCATCGAAAGCTTCGCTGCCCAGGTGCCCGCCGCGCACGTCCTGGTCAACAACGCCGGCGTATCGGAACGGCTGCGTCCGATTGCCGAGGCGATGGCAGAAGAGTGGCGCACGATGTGGGAGACCAACGTGCTGGGGCTGGTTTGGATGACCCGCAACCTCCTCCCTCAACTGGAGGCGTCAGGCGACGGGCACATCGTCAACATCGGCTCAGCTGCCGCGGTTGAGGTCTACCCGGACGGTGGAGGTTACATCTCGACCAAGCACGCGGTGAGGGCCGTCAGCCGCAACCTGCGTATCGAACTGTTGGACAAGCCGATAAGGGTGACACAGATCGATCCCGGCACGACCATCACCGAGATTCAGCTAAAGCGCCTCGGGAGCGCTGAGGCCGCGGATAAGTATCACGAGGGATACACCCCTCTGAGCTCAGAGGACATCGCCAACTGCGTCGCTTTCGCGGTCACTCAACCGTCGCACATGAACATCGACGAGATGCTTGTCCGCCCGCGTGCGCAGGCCAACATCGGAAACGTCTACCGGACGACATCGACAGAGTAGGGAGAGGTGGGAGTGATGAGGAAAGAGGTCGAGTTCCAGAGCAAGGGTACGACCTGCCGGGGGTGGCTCTGCACACCGGACGGCGGCAGCGGGCCCTATCCAGTGGTCGTGATGGCAGGCGGCTGGTGCTATGTCAAAGAGATCGTTATGCCTCACTACGTCGACGCCTTCCTCGAGCGCGGCGTCGCCGCCCTGCTGTTCGACTACCGCACCTTTGGCGCAAGCGACGGTGAGCCGCGGCAGCACATCGACCCCTGGGGACAGATCGAGGATTACAAGAACGCCATCAGTTATGTCGAGTCTCTGCCCGAGATAGACGCCACCAGGATCGCGGCGTGGGGGATCTCATACAGCGGCGGCCACGTCCTGATCGCGGGCGCCACCGACCCACGCGTCAAGTGCATCGTGTCGCAGATCCCCGTTGTCGAGGGCCACGCGACGATGCGCCGCGTGCACGGCGAGACGAGGTTCCAGGATCTCCTCGACCTGGTCCTGGAAGATCGCAGGAAGCGCTACCAGGACCCGTCCAGCGGCGGGACTATACCGATGTCAGCCGTGAACCCGGCGGAGACGCTGTCGACGTGGCCGTTCAGGTCAATCTACGAAGGCTTTGACGGCATCAAGCGACAAGAGGCGCCACGCCACGAGCACTACAGCACCGTGGAGTCAGTCGAGATGCTGCTGAACTACACCGTATTCCCGTACACGCGCAGGATCCTCAACACACCGACGTTGATGATCGTGGCTGAGCACGACGAGATAACCCTCTGGGATCTCGAAATAGACGCCTTCAACTCCATACCCGCCCCGAACAAGAAGCTGGTCGTACTGCCCGAGGTCACGCACATGACGCTGTACACGCAGCGGTCTCACCTTGAGGTCGCGCGCACGGCGGCCGCCGAGTGGCTAGGCGACCACCTGACCCACGGTTGAACGAAGCCCCGGAAGGAGCGAACGAGATGGTGACAAGCAGGACCGAAGTCGCCTTCATGACAGCGGAGGAGATGGCTGCCGCTATGCGCAGCGGCGAGGCATCCTCCCGGGAGCTCACGCGGGCGGTCCTCGACCTGATTGACTCGCTGGACGGCAGCCTGGTGGCGTTCCTGACACGCCTCGACGACCTGGCGATGGCGATGGCGGCAAGCGCCGATGATGCCATGGCGCGTGGCGAGAACCTCGGGCCACTCCACGGCGTACCGGTCGGGATCAAGGATATGCTCCACATCGAGGGCGTCCCGAACACGCAGGGCTCGCTGATCATGAAGGACACCGTTGCGCCCAGAGACAGCGCTCTGGTGGCCCGCCTGCGGCGGGGCGGGGCGGTGTTTGCGGGCACGACCAACTGCTCCGAGTTCGGCATCGTCGCCTGGAGCGAGAACAAGGTCGTCGGGACCACGTGCAACCCCTGGGACGTGTCGCGCACCGCGGGTGGATCGAGCGGCGGCTCAGCAGCGGCCGTGGCAGCGGGCATCCTCCCGCTGGCGGCGGGCACCGACGGCGGAGGGTCAATCCGCATCCCGGCTTCGTTCTGCGGCGCCTTCGGGTTCAAACCCACCTGGAATCTCGTGGCCAAGGCGGGCGACCGCGGCGGCTGGTCGACCATCGCCCACGCCGGGCCGATAACGCGGACTGTCGCCGACGCGGCGCTGATGCTCGACGTTATGGCCGGGTACGAGCGAGGCGTCGCCTTCTCCTTCGAGAAGCCCGTGGCGAGCTATCGCCAGGAGATCGACAGGCCACTGGAAAAGCTGCGCGTTGCCTGGTCGCCCGACCTCGGGTTCGCCGCGGTTGACCCCGAGGTGGCCAGGCTCAGCGAGGCCGCCGCCAGGACTTTCTCCGACCTTGGCTGCGAGGTGGAGGAGGCCACGCCGGACTTCGTCGACCTGGCCGGACCGGCGGGGCCATATGCCCGGATTGCAATGCCCGAGGCAAACGCGGCGCTGGGGCCGCTCCTCGAAGATCATCGCGACGAGATGATGAAGTACACGGCGCGTTTCCTGGAGCTATCACGCGACGTGACCGTCGTCGACTACATCGGCGCCAACTATGAGCGCGTCGCAATGTGGGAGAAGCTCAACGAGTTCTTCGAGCGCTACGACCTCTTACTCACGCCCACGCTGGCAAGCGTGGCCTTCCCGCACGGACAGCAGCCCCGCGAGATAGCCGGACGCTCGATACCGGTGTTCGGCTGGTCGCCGTTCTGCACGCCCTTCAACCTGACCGGCGCTCCCGCGGCAACGGTACCGGTGGGCCTCAACAGCGAGGGACTGCCGGCTGGCCTGCAAATCATCGGGCCGGCCTTCCGCGACCACGTTGTCCTGCGCGCGGCGGCCGCCTTCGAGCAAGCGAGGCCGTGGGCTCAGTTAAAGCCGGCAATCGCGACAGGCATCGGTCGGAGCTGAGCGAAGTGCCGCCGGCCTAACGCCGGCGGCGGATGGTGAGCGGCTCGAGCCCAAGCGACGGCCCGTCGTCGGCCGTGACCTGGCAAAGGCCGACCAGGCCGCCGTACAGGGCAAGCAGGTCGCTGCGTCCTTCCTCGTCACTAAGCTGCCCGTCGGTGAACTGGTCCTGGGCGAGATAGCCGCCGACCGGCAGGGTTAGCGCCCCGAACCAGGTCAGGACCGGCCGCAACTGGCTCTCGAGCGCCTGGTAGTAGGCTGTTGTCGCCCCCAGGCCCAGCATGGCCACCGGCTTTCCTTGCAGCGCTTCGACCGGCAAAAGGTCGAGGACGTTCTTGAGCGCTCCGCTATAGGCGGAGTGGTAGATGGGGGTGGCGAGCAGGACGCCGTCGGCTGCCTGGACGCGCTCGACGACCGACTGCGTGTCGTCGCTGTACTGGTCGAGGGGTCGACCGTCGGCGAAGGAAACCGACAGCGTATGGAGGTCGATCAAGTCGGCGGTTGCTTGAGGGAAGGCGCCCTCGGCCTCAGTCAGCAACCAGCTGACGGCAGCGTGGAGACGGCCCGGCCGGCTGACGCTCCCGAGTACGACGCTGATTTTCAAGCTGCCCAGGGCCACTAGACCCGTACCCCGTCGGCTGCCAGACTGCCCGGACGCGGGATGTACGTGCCCCAGCCGGGGTCCGCGAGAACCTGCCCGTCCCAGAAGACGACACTTCCGCGGCTGATTGTCATTACCGTCGATCCCTTGAGAGTGCTGCCATCATACGGAGTCCAGCCGACGCGGGAACGGACATCCTCGTGGCGCAGGGAGCGTGACCCCTCGAGGTCGACCAGCACCATATCCGCGTCGAGGCCTGGCGCAAGCGCGCCCTTGCGCTCAGAAAGCCCGTACACCCGCGCTGGCCCTTCCGCCATGACGCGAGCGACCGTCGCCAGGGATATCCATCCCTCCGCGGCGCCGTTGAGCATCAAGGCGAGCGTGGTCTCGACGCCGGGTATGCCGAAGGGCGCCTCCCACATGCTCTCGGTCCCGCGGCTCTTCTCCTCCCGCGTAGCGGGTGCGTGGTCGGCTGAGATCATGTCGATCTCTCCGCCTTCCAGCCGCCGCCACATCTCGTCGTTAAATTCATGGGCGCGCGCCGGCGGCGTGAACTTGGCCCAGGCGCCGCGCCTCCTGACGATTTCGTCGTTGAGGTAGAAGTAGTGCGGGCAGCTCTCGACCGCGACATCGGCTCCGGACTCCTGCTCACGCTTGATTATGTCGAGCACATCGGGGTGCGAGACGTGGGCGATCCCGATGCGCGCACCCGTCAACCGCGCCAGCAGCGTCGTCGTCGCCACCGCCACAAGCTCGGCTTCGAGCGTGCGCCAGCCCAGGATGGCCTCTCCGCCTACGCTGCCCGCCGCGCGCAGACGCTCCTCGTTCGCGGCGGTTATGCGGTCGTCCTCGCAGTGGACCAGGCAATAGCCATCGAAAGCCGCCACCCTCCGGAACAGGTCAAGCATGACGTCCGAAGGTACAGCCGGCGCGCCGTGAAGGGCGCAGGTGAAGATCTTGAAGGCATATATCCCCTGCTGCCAGAGGTCTTCGAGGTCGTCGAGATTGTCGGGGCGGCCGTGGGCGATCAGGCCGAAGTCGACCAGGCTGCGGCCGGCCAGGTAGGCCTCCTTCTCCCGCAGGTCGGCGACGTTCTTGACCGGCAGCGAGTGATGGTGCTCCAGCAGCGTGGTCGTGCCGTTGGACAGCGCGGCGGCCGTGCCGGTGAGAAAATCCTCGCGCTCGGGGATGTCCGGGTCGGGTATGTGCACGTGAGCGTCAACCACGCCCGGCAGGACCTCCAGGCCCGATGCATCCACCCTCTCCGAAGCGTCGAGCTCACCGCCGACAGCGACGATCTTCCCGTCGCTGACGTAGATGTCCTCCATCGTTGAGCCACGCGACGACCAGACCCGCCCACCGCGGATGACGAGGTCTACGGCCACAGGAGGCTCCCGGACATCAGGCGTTCAGAGCCCCCATCATCGGTTCCGGATAACGGGTGCCGGCGGCGACTCCCGGAGGCGCCGCCTGGTCGAGCCTGGCCAGGTCCTCCGGCGAAAGCTTGACGCCGAGTGCCGCGATGTTCTCCTCGAGGTACTTGCGCCGCTTGGTGCCCGGAATGGGCACGATGTCGTCGCCACGCGCGAGAGTCCAGGCGATGGCGATCTGACTCAGGGTCACCCCCTTCTCGTTGGCGATCTCCTTGACGCGCTGGACGATCTTGCGGTTGGCAGACATGTTGTCACCCATGAAGCGCGGGTGGTTGCGCCTGGTGTCGTCGGCGTCGAGCTTCTCGACATCGTCGATCGATCCCGTCAGGAAGCCACGGCCGAGTGGGCTGTAGGCGACGAAGCCGATGCCGAGCTCGCGCGTCGTGTCGAGGACGGCCTCCTCGGGGTCGCGCGTCCAGAGCGAATACTCAGACTGGACGGCTGCTATGGGGTGGACGGCGTGGGCCTTGCGAATCGTCCGGGGGCCGGCCTCGGAGAGCCCGATGTATCGAACCTTGCCTTCCTTCACGAGGTCGGCCATGGCCCCGATGGTCTCCTCGATCGGGACGTTCACGTCCACGCGGTGCTGATAGTACAGGTCGATGGTGTCGACGCCGAGGCGCTGCAGTGAGCCCTCACATGCCTTGCGGACGTAGTCACGGTCACCCTTGATCCCGAGCCGGGTGCCGTCGGGCAGCCGCTCGTTGCCGAACTTCGTGGCGATGGTGAACTGGTCGCGCTTGCCTTTGATCGTCCTGCCTATCAGCTCCTCGTTGGTGAACGGACCATAGGCGTCGGCGGTATCGAGGAAATCAACACCGAGCTCCAACGCACGATGGATGGTAGCCACCGATTCCGCCTCGTCGCGGCCGCTGTAGAACTCGGACATTCCCATGCAGCCGAGTCCGAGAGCCGAGACATCGAGCCCCTGCGTGCCGAGTTTGCGTCTTTCCATCTTGTGCCTCCTGCCCTGGCCCCAGGGCGCTGAAAGCTCTCTACCCGAGAGCGGGGTCCGTCGGCAGCTGGCCGGTTGGGCTTACCTGGCGGCAACTCCGTCAATTTCGAGCAAGGCGCCCGGCGAAAACAGTCCCTTGATCTCGAGGAAGGTCATAGCTGGATAGTGGCCCTGGAAAGTCTCTTTGAAGGGGCCGCTCAGCTCACGTAAATGGGAACGATAGTCGTCGGCGTCGATGCAATAGATGCGCAGGAAGATGACCTGCTGCGGACTGGAGCCGGCCTCGCGAAGTAGCTCCGCGATGTTCGCCATGGCCTGCTTGAACTGAGGAACGACGCCACCATCGGCGAGCTTGCCGGTGGTCATGTCGGCGCCGATCACACCTGCAATGTAAAAGAGGGACTCTCCCTCGGTGGACACGCCGTGTGAGAACCCGACGCCGCGCTCCCAGGATGCTGGATTAACGGTCTTCAACAATCAGCCTCACTTTCTCACCCAATACGACTCACGGCCCGCGCGGGGCGGCCGCCATGCTCAGTCCTCGACCAGCGCGAAGAACCGGGCCGGTGAACCTTCCGCATCACTAATCTTCACGCACGGACCGAAGAACTGCACCCTGCGCCCGAGCGGCAGCTCCGAGAGGTTCGTCAGGTGCTGCATCAGCAGCGCGCCGTTCTCGAGGATCGCCTTGTGCACGACGAAGTCCTCGGAAGTGAAGTCGGGCAGCCGCGCCGAGTACTCGCTAAAGCAATCGAAGCCGACCGCCTTGGCGCCACGATCGACCAGCCAGCGCGCTGCCTCTGGCTCACAGTACGGAGAGTGCTGGTAGTAGTCCGGGAACTTGCCCCACATGCGGTCTGTCCAGCCCGTATGGATCAGCGCGATGTCGCCGGGGCGTACGCCGGCGCCCCGCTCCTGCACCAGCGCCAGCGTGATGGGTTGGTCGGCCTCCACGTCGCGCATGTCGAGGACTAAGGCCGGCCCGCAGAGCCGTTCCAGGTCGACGTCCGATGCGACCTCGCCGTCGGCGGCGTGATGGGCCATGAAATCCACGTGGGAACCCGAATGGAGGGTCATGGCCACCGTCGAGCCACGCCAGTACCCGGGTCCCCGGAAAGCGGGGGTTATGGTCAGTTGCTGGTTGACGGACGGCGGGCTCAGCGTGCCGGGTCCAATCGTTACTGTCAGGTCAAGGATCCGCATCCGCGGTTGCACCAACCCTTCACTCCATGCTTCCGGCCTGGAGACGTTTCGGAAGTATGGATTCAGGCCATGTCCGTGTCAAGGTGGGATCGATGCCGGCCTAGACGTGACAGCCGGCATCGGTTAGTCCTTCAACTTAGCGGTGCCGAATGAGCTGTGAGCAGCGAGCGGCCAATCGCAGGGAGAGTACAGATGGCGAAGAAAGTGGCCGTGGTCAGCGGGGCGAGCAGCGGTATCGGTGAGGCGGCCTGCCGCTCGCTGGTTGACGCGGGCTTCGTGGTTATAGCTGGAGCGCGGCGACAGGATCGGCTCGAGGCGCTTGCGAGCGCCACCGGTTGCACGGTCTGCCCGCTCGACGCGACCGACAACGAGAGCGTGGAGGCCTTCGCCAGCACGATCGAACGGGCCGACGTGCTGGTCAACAACGCCGGCGGATCGTGGGGCATGGAGCCCGCTGGCGAGTTCAACGAGGATAACTGGCGGAGGATGTGGGAGACGAACGTGCTGGGGCTGATGTTCATGACGCGCGCAATCCTGCCCAAGCTCGAGGCTTCGGGGGCAGGGCACATCGTGAACGTCGGCTCCGTGGCCGGCCATGAGGTGATGCGGGGCGGGGGCGGCTATACGTCCGCGAAGCACGCCGTGCGCGCGATCAGCCGTACGCTGAGGCTGGAGCTGCTCGGCAAGCCCATCCGGGTAACCGAGGTTGCACCGGGCATCGTCGAGACCGATGGAAGCCAACCTGCGTTTCCCCGGTGAGGAGACGATGGAAGTTCACCCTGGTGCGCCACTTCGGTGACAAGGAGAAGGCAAAGGCGCTCTTCTCGGGGATCACGCCGCTGACCGCGGAAGACATCGCCGAGTGCATAACCTTCGCCGTCACACGGCCGCACCACGTCAACATCGATGAGATGCTGGTGCGTCCGCTTGACCAGGCGAATGTCCTTTCGATCAACAGGCGCACGTCTTGAGAAGCTGGGTTAGCGGGAGATGAGGGATGACTGAAAAGAAGCATACCGTCGCGATAGTCGGACTGGGATTCGGCAAGGCACACATCAGGGCGTTCCAGGTCAACGGCTGCGAGGTCGTGGCCGTCTGCCAGCGTGATGGCGAGAAGGCGCGGGCGATGGCCGAGAGGTACGGCATCGCGCAAAGCTATGACAGCTGGGAGGAGATGATCGAGAAGACGCGCCCCGAGATCGTCTCGATCACGACACCTCCACACAACCACCGCGCCATCGCCGAGCGAGCCTTCGAGGCGGGCGCTCACGTGTTGTGCGAGAAGCCTCTAACTGTCAGCGCCGACGACGCGCTGGCCATGGCCGAAGCGGCGCGAATATCCGGACTGATCGGAATGACCAGCTTTAACATGCGCTTTGTGCCGGCGATGGCGCGCTTCCACGAGATGGTGGAAGGGGGCTACATCGGTGACCACTGGTACGGAGACGCGCTGTTCAGCATACCTCGCTGGGTGAACCCCGAGACTCCTTCCTCCTGGCGGATGGATAAGCAGATCGCTGGAGTCGGCGCGCTCGGGGATGTCGGCGCGCACATGATTGACCTGATCAACTGGAACATGGGCCGCATCACGCGCGTAGCCGCGGCATCCGGCATCGCCCACAAAGACAAAAAGAAGGCCGGGAGCGACCGTCCGATGGATACCGACGACTTCACCGCTTTCGTGGGCGAGCTGGAGTCAGGGGCCATCATTGGTGCATCGCTGAGCCGGGTGGCGAGGGGCCTCGACGGCGGCCAGGACATGACCATCCACGGCAGCAAGGCCACCTTGCACTATCACCTGCAGCGCCAGGGACCGCTCTGGTACATGGGTCGGTTGGAGGCCGGCGAAGGTCCGTCGCTGCAGCCGGTGGAGCTGGACGTGACGTTCCCCGATAGCGCCGGCGAGGGCGAGCCGCTCGAGGTGCAGGGGCAGACCAGCGTCGCGTCCGTTGTGAAGCACATGCTTGGCGCCATCGAGGGCGGTGACAGGCATCCCGCGCCGACGTTCGAGGACGGCGCTCGCGCGCAGGCTGTCCTCGACGCGCTGGTCGAGGCTTCTGGTACGGACCGGTGGGTGAACGTGCGCCAGGTCTAGTTGGCCAGGAGGCGACGCGCGGCCGTCAGGTGACGACGGCGATCGCCTCGACCTCGATCAGGTAGCCGGGCTGGAAGAGGGCGCTGACGCCGATCGTCGTGTTGGCAGGCGGGTCCTGCGGAAACACCACCGACCGCACGGCACGTACCGGTCCGAACTGATCGGGCTTGTAGTCCACGATGAAGGTCGTCGTCTTCAAGACATCGGAGTAGCGCGCGCCCGCGGCCGCGAGGGCTCGCCCGAGGTTCTCGTAGACCTGCCTGGCCTGCTCCCCGATATCTCCCTCACCGACCAGCGCTCCGCTGGCGTCGGTAGCGACCTGTCCGGCCACAAAGACGAGCCGGCGAGCTCCCTCCACCGAGACCACGTGAGTGTAACCAACAGCCTGGGCCAGGCCTTCAGGCGTGCCAAACTCTGCCATCATCGCTCCTTGGGCGCGCGGGTGGACGGGGGCCGACCCCTCTTACGCGCCCAGGTCATGGTAGCGTCGGCGGGCGCCACGCACGGCCCCCGCCAACGCTCTTATCCGCTAGGAGCGGTGCTTCATTATCAGGTCGATTTCGATGAACAACTCGTCGACCATGACCCCGCCCTTGCCGTTCTCCTGGTTGGAGGGAACGAGATTGATTGCCGGCATCGTGCCGACACCTTCGAAGATCCGCCGCCAGACACGATCGAAACCGCGGAAGTCGCGACGCGCGTTGGTCAGCAGGATGGTCGCCTGCACGACATCGCCCAGCTCGTAGCCGTTGCCGTCAAGCTGGGCCTTCAGCAGCTCCATCGTGTGCTCGGTCTGCACCTCGATGTCCGACCAGTAGTGCGGCAGGCCGGGCGGCGAAGTCTTGAATTCGCCTTTGGTGTAGTCGATGAAGGACACCTGACCGGCGGTGAAGAACCAGTCGCCCACCGTCATACCCGGGGTGAAGTTAACCTTGCGCACGTCAACGGGGTGGAAGGCCATGCCCTTCCGCGTCTCCACCTTCTTGTGCTCGGCGTCCGGCGCGATGAAGAAGACGTTGGGCAGGATGACGGCGATCAATCAACTCGCGCATCGCCATCGAGCTGCGCGTGGGCGGGGTTTGTCCCATGTACTGGCCCCAGATCCCATCGATGTCGTGGAAGTTGAGGAGGTTGGTCTCGTAGAACTGCGCCTTGACGCCCTGGTCCACACCGCTGTTCGCGGCCTTCAGGATCTTGTCCAGGTTCTGCAGGATGTAGTGCGTCTGCATCTCGGAATCCGAGCCGTAGTACGGATACACGGGCAGCTTCCCCACGGGCACGCCCGTCTTGAAGTCCGTCGCCGGCACGTTCGCCGGGAAGACGAACGGACCCGCCTTGATCGCCTGCGGCATCCACTCCGCCTCCATTGGGTCGGGCACGTCGTCGACGTGGATCACCTCGCGCTTCCAGCTCGAGTCGCCGGCCAGCGCTACCCCGCTCAGGTTGAGCAGCACGCCGGGGATGATGTGGTCCTCGCCCACCCCCGCCGTCGTCCGCACCGGCGGGTCGGCCGGGAAGTATTCCTTCCAGACCAGCTTGAACTCGTGGAAGTCCTCGACCGACGCCAGGTAGACCTCGGCCTTGAGCATCCGCTCCAGGCTGGTGCCGGCGTTGGCCAACACGCGCTTCAGCGTCTCCATGACGCTGCGCGCCTGCGCCGCCATCTCGGACTCGCCGACATATGGCGAGAACGAGCTGGTGTGCACTACGTTCCCCTTGGCGTCGATTGGGTAGATCGAAGATATATAGACGAGGTCGCCTGCCCTGCTCCAGCTTGGTGCCGGGAGCACCGGCTGGACGGCCTCGCCCTGCTTCTTTCCGGCGGTGGTTACCATTGCTACTCCCCTTGGTTAAGTTATTGGCGGTCGCGGCCGCGGTTTAGCTTTCGGAAACGTAATCGCGCGCCTCTTGCCTGATGGCCTCCAGGTCGAAGTCCATGATCTCGGGGACCAGGCTGTTGTCAATGATCTCGGAGACATCGACCGGCTCCTCGAAGGCGAGCGGGTCGTCCTGCCCTCCCGTGCGTCCCTCGAGCAGGAAGTTCTGATAGGCCTCCCAGCCATCGATCGGCATTTCGCCGTAGGAAACCCCTTCCGGCGGCGTGGCGCGGTCGTTTACGAAGATGCGAATGAACGTCTCGACCTCTTCGATGGTCCCTGAGTCTGGGGCGTAGGGCTCCTTGATCCCGATCTCGGCGGCCGCTCGCGGGTTCTCGATGGTAAAGATCAGGCCCTTGGCGGTAGCCCTGCAGAACCGCACCACCTCATCGCGGTTCTCCGCCAGGTAGTCGGCGCCGACGCCGGTCGCGTCATCCGCGTTGATGTTCACCACTTCCTCGGGCGTGACGTCTCGCAACGGGAGGCCGAAGGTCTCAATGGCCGCGAAGTCGACGTGGCTGCCGGCGAAGGCTGCGATGGCCCCGGTCTGCAGGTTGTCGACGGTCGGCTGCTGGGTGGTGCCACTGGTTGGTATCAATTCAACGTCGGTGCCCTCTTCAAGGCCAATGCTCTTGAGCAGCGCGCGCACCATCGGCACCTCGCCGCCGGCGAACTCGGTGATACCGATGGCCTGTCCGCGAAAAGCGTCGGCGCTGAACTCGGTGATCTCGCTATCCTCGGGCACGCGGATGCCGAAGACGAAGGCGTAGGTGCCCTGGAACACGGCCTTCAACGGCTGACCGGCCTCCTGGGCGTTCAGGAAGTTCACGGGCGTCACGCGGGCGTACTCCAGCGTGCCGGCCGCGATCAGCGGGAGCAGGGCTGTCTGGTAGAGGATGCTCTCCTCGAGGCCTTCCTCCGCGAAGTAACCCCTGTCGTCGGCCACATAGTGCTCCGCAAGCAGCCCGGCGAAGGGTGCTCCGAACGGGAACCCGTAGCCGACGGTGGACAGGCCGCCCCCGCCGTTCCCACCGTTCCCGTTAGCATCGGGGTCACCGCCGTTGGCAGCCCCGTTGTCGTCGTCGTCATCGTCGTCGTCGTCACCGCAGCCGACAAGGCCGGCGGCGGCCAGGCCGATGGCGCCGACAGCCGACCCGCGGAGCAAACCCCGGCGGCTGAGCCGTGCGCGCGCCAAGCGGCTTCGCCATGGCAGATAGATTGGACTATTCATCTCGTACCCCCTCTAGTGCTCGCTTCGATGGCTTGCCCGTGTTCCTTGTCCTTGCCTTCGCCAGTGCCCTCCTCTCGCTCAGGGCGACTTCATGATGAGGTCGATCTCGATGATGAGCTCGTGAAGCATGACGCCTCCGAGACCGTTGGACTGGTTGGACGGAATCAGGCACATGGCCGGTAGCGGGCTTACGCCTTCGAAGATCTTGCGCCAGGACCGCTCGAAGCCTCTGTAGTCCCTCGTTGCGTTGGTGAGGAAGATCCTCGCCTCGGCGATGTCTACGAGAGAGTACCCGTTCGCAGTCAACTGGTCCTTGAGGAGATTCATCGTGTGGTTGGTCTGGATCTCGATATCGGAGTAGTAGTGCGGAAGCGCCTGCGGCGCGATCGCCAGGACCCCTTTGGCGTAGTCTTTGACTGACACCTGTCCAGCCGTGAACAGCCAGTCGCCGGCTGTGATGCCGGGAGAGTAGTTGACCTTCCGTACATCTACCGGATGGAAGGCGATACCCTTGCGCGTCTCGACCTTCTGGTGTTGCGCGTCCGGCGCGAGGAAAATCAGGTTCGCCGCGAACATCGCCCCCGGCACAAGCAGGGATCGCATCGCCATGGAGCTTCGGGTGGGCGGAATGTCACCCATCATCTGGCCCCAGATACCGTCGATGTCATGGAAGTTGATCAGGTCGGTCTCATGGAACTGAGCCTTCACGGCCTGGTCCAACCCGCTCCCGGCAGCTTTGAGAACCTTCTCCAGGTTCTCCAGGATGTACCGCGTCTGCATCTCGGCGTCCGAGCCGTAGTACGGGTAGACCGGGAGCTTGCCGACCGGCACTCCCGTCTTGAAGTCTGTCGCCGGCAGGGTCGAGGGGAAGACGAAGGGACCAGCCTTGGTCGCCTGCGGCGCCCACTCGGCGTCCATCGGATCCGGTGCGTCGGGCACGCTGATCGTCTCGCGCTTCCAGCTCGAATCCCCTGCCAGGGCAACACCGTTCAGGTTCAGCAGGCATCCGGGAATGATGTGGTCCTCGCCCACCACCGACGTCGCTCGCGCCGGCGGATCCTGTGGAAAGTACTCTTTCCAGACAAGCTTGAACTCATAGAAGTCGGCGACGTCCGCGAGGTAGACCTCGGCCTTCACCATGTTCTCCAGGGATGTGCCGGCCTCGCCCAGCACCCTCTTGAGCGTCTCGAGGACAGACCGTGTCTGCGCCGCGACCTCGGACTCGCCCGCGTAGGGAGACAAGACGCTGGTGTGCGCGAGGTTTCCTTCACCGTCAATGGGAAAGATCGAGGAGATGAAAACGAGGTCGCCGGCTCGCCGAAAACCGGGAGCGGGTAGGACCGGCTGTACAGCCGGCCCGCTGACACTGGCTCCTCCTGCCCTGGCTACCATGTAGGACCTCCTTCGTCTTTGCTATTAATCACCGGCTCTCGACCGGGTCGTCGCCGATGGTCGCGGATTCGGACGTGTGCCCGAGAGTCCTGGCCCTCGCCTTTCCGCGACAACCGCGTAGGTTCGAGCCACCGATATATAGCTTTCAGCGGGCCACTCTTCGCTTCTGTGAGCGGCGCCCCCCACGCCGCGTGGGGTTTTCAAATCACCTGGCGGAGGATGGGCACGGG
>WHTO01000019.1:0-12199 GCA_009377665.1 Dehalococcoidia bacterium | reverse complement strand
GCACGGGTCAGTTACCGTCGGCTCGCACAGGCTAAACGGGTGTCCATGCCTGCACCAGCGTTCACAGCGCAGCGTCAACAGACGTCCAACGTCCTGCCATCACTACGCTACCGTCGAAACACGGTAAGGTCTATCCCCTGCCAACTTTTCAGCGAGAGCTTGTGTTGCCCTACCGAGGCAACGGGACCGCGGGTCACCACCCTTGGGGCTCCACCATCGTGCCGCCCGAGCGCAGAGCCTGGGCCGAGACGGCCTGCCCCTCGTGAGACGCCACGATCCGGTGGCCTTCTGCCGGTACGTGAAGAACGTGTGCAATCTAGCAAACCAGGACCGATCATTAAGCAAGACTGCGGCGGCTTCCGGACCTGGTGGGCCTTACGAGGCGGAGACGGGCAGACGCGCGGAGGGGCTCAGCGGCGGTGGCTAGCAACCGACGCGAGGGCCCGTGGGGACTACGGGCGAGAAGGCGCCTCGCAAGCGTCTACAGCGGGGTGGCGGGTGGCGTGCGTTGCGCGCCATCCAGGGACCACCGCGCTGCGACCGGTACCTACTTGATCAGCGGACTGATGAGCACCTTGCACTGCTCGGCGCCCGAGGCGAGCTCCTCGATAGCCGGCAACACGTCGTCCAGCCCGCGCTCGGCGGAGATAAGGTGTTCGACGTCCAGTCCCTTGCGGATCAGCTCTTTGGAGGCGGTGTAGTCGTCCGAATAGGCGAGCGAGCCCTTTATCGTGTGCTGCCTGGTCACGAGCTGATGGGTGGTGATTTGCATCGGCTGGGAACCTACGCCAATCGCCATCATCGTCCCGGCGGCGCGCAACAAGGAGAGGCCTTCGGTGAAGGGACCGGGGAGCCCGGTGCACTCGAAGACATACTCGACGCCCAGGGGACCGGCCGACTCACGGAGCGTTTCCGCAAGGTCGACCTCCGACGGGTTTACGACGGTCGCGATGCCGAGCTTGCTCGCCATCTGTCTGCGGTACGCGGTGATCTCTGAGGCGACAACGTTCTCGACGCCGATGGCGTGGAGCACCTGCGTGGTGAGGATCCCAATCGGTCCGCAGCCAATGACGAGCGCCGATTGTCCCGGCTGGATGCCCGAGACCTCCACGCCGTGGTGGGCGACAGCCAGCGCCTCGATGACCGCTCCAACGCGCGTTGTGAACTCATCGCCGAGTGGTATGGCCATTGCCTGGTTGATCGCAACGTACTCGGCGAAGCCACCCGGCAGCGCGCCGAGCCCGACGACCTCGTCGGGCTTGAGGCAGAGGTTTTCGAAGCCGCTCACGCAGTAGTGGCAGCGGCCGCAGGGAAGGAGGTGCAGGACAGCAACCTTCTCGCCGACACGTTCGCGGCCTACTCCCGGCCCGACGTCCACGATCTCGCCCGAGAACTCGTGTCCGAGGATGACGCCCTGTTCGGGGATGGCGAACGGCGGGCCCTCGTTAAAGTGCACGTCGGTCCCGCAGATACCGCAATAGTCGACCCTGAGGAGCACCTGGCCCGCGGTCGGCACCGGCTCCGGAAGGTCTTCCACAGTAAATTTCCCCGGACCCCTAAAAACGCTCGCCTTCACCGTGCCTCCCTTGCCTGCCTATTGCTGGATTTGCCTCGTCACAGCCGATGCGTGTCGAGTTTGGTTGCCACGCCGCCCTGGCGGGCGCCTGGCGCTGGCCGTCCCGCGAAGGCTACTTGATAGCGAGAGCGTTGAGTGGCGACCCCACGCCCCCTGTGATCGGCAGCGGCGGGCCCACGAACAGGAATTCGTAGCGGCCGTCGGCGGCGCAGGCGTCGCCGATCGCATCGAGGGCGAAGATCTCGCCGACGACCAGGCCCATGTTGACGATGGCTACCAGGTGGAGCGGCTGGTAGCTGTCTGGAATCTCGTTCGGCCTGACCTCGAAGCCCCAGGTGTCAGTCGCGATCGCAGCAATGCGCCTTTCGTACAGCCACGGGGCGGTGTGCAGGCTGAGTCCTGGTGCGTCGCCGCCAGCGAAGCCGTCCCAGCCGTCTCGGCGACAGCGTCCAAGCTCGCCCGTACGCACGAGGACGATGTCGCCTTCGCGTACGTCCACACCCTCGGCGGAGGCGGCGCCGTCGAGGTCGTCGGGGGTGATGGCGTAGCCACGCTCGAGCGCCTCTACGCCCTTGTGGCGGGCCACATCCAGGAGGACACCGCGCCCGGCCAGCGATTCGGCGAAGTTCTCGATGCCGTTCCGCGCGGCGCCGAAGCTGGATACCTCGCCAGCGCTGAAGCCGTTGTACATCTTGCCGTTGGCGAAGACGTGGGCAAGTGAATCCCATTGAGTCCCGCACTGCAGCGGCATGTAAACCGCATCGTCAGAGAACCCCATCCCGTACGGAAGGGGCGTCTTCCTGCCGGGCCTGCCGACCCCCGCCAGGTAATCGGTGCCTGTAATCAGCATCTGATGGATGGGGTTCACACGACCTATGGCGCCCGTCTGGGGGCCGCTGCTGTCGTAGGGGAGGGCGAGACTTACCACGCGCCCGCTGTTGGGTATGCGCGTCGCCTCCAGGACCTTCTCGGGGGTTATGTAGTTAAGCGTCCCCCGCTGATCATCCTCCCCCCACCTTCCCCAATTCCGAAAACGGTCGCAGTAGTCCGTGACAATGTCGGTCGCAGTGGTCAACGCGCCATCTCCTACTCCGGCGAGGACTGGATTGGGCGGAGGCTGTGCCTGAGTCGGCTGGGACGCCCGCGGACGGCGGGAGTCGCCTCAGGCGACTCCCGCTGGTTCCTTGGAGTACTGGGTGAGCTTGTCGAGCTCGGGCTTCACGTGGCTCATGAACACTTCGAGGTTGTGAAGCACGCTCTCCTTGGGCTGTTGCGCGAAGTGGTAAATCAACACCACATACTCAGCGGGCAGGGCCTGCCAGGTCTCGACGAACTGCTGGCGAATGTCGTCCTTGGTACCCACGGCATAGATGCCGGAGTTGACGATCGTGCCCACTTCGTCCGCTGGGTCGAGCTTCAGCGGAGTCGTCGCCGAGTAGAAGTTGCGCCAAATGTCGAGGTCATAGTCGACCACGGCCTGCCGCGCCTCTTCCATCGTGTCTCCAACCTGCATCCAGCGAACCAGCGCCTGGTTCTCACCGGGTGCAAAGTTGAAGCCGGCCTCCCGAGCTCTCTCCGTGTACGCCTGGCCAAATTTGCCGGCCCGGCTGACAGGGGAGAAGTACGACGGGATGAAGCCCCGGCTGCCGCAATATTCAACGGTCTCGAGGCTAGCGTTGCTGTTCACGAACACGGGCGGGTGGGGCTTGGTGTAAGGTGCGGGGACCACGCTGATGCGACGTACCGTGCCTTCCTCGACCATCTCGCCGGGGGCCCCAAGCTTCGCGGTGGAGCTCATGGCCCATTCGGTGCCCTGCTCATAGGGATACGGGATCTGCCAGGGCCCGATATTCGTCTCGATTGAGTCGTTGGTCCAGGCGGCCAGCACGAGGTCCATCTGCTTCTCGAAGATCTCGCGGTTGATCCGGTCGTCCTCGATGTGCTTCTTCTGCTCCGCTTCGCTGAGCTGGGCCTTGACCGCATCCGTGTAACCGGACGGCGAAAGCGTGGCCCTGGTACCCAGGTGCTGACCGAGAATGTTGGTCCAGCGCGACTGGTAGCCGCGGGCAACACCAAAGAAGTAGCGCCCTTCGGTGAGGTGATCGAGGATCGCAGCCTCCTCGGCCACGCGTATGGGATTCTGCGCGCTCATGACGTAGCCGAGGGCGCCGACGCGCACGTTCTTCGTCATCGCAGCCCAGTAGGCATCCAGAATGCCGGGGTTCGGGCCCACTTCATAGCCTTCCGAGTGGAAGTGGTGCTCGATCGTCGAGACCGCCCAGACATCCATCTCGTCGGCGGCGCGAATGATCTCGGTCCAGTCCTTGATCGCCTGGTGGTACACCTCGCTGTTGCGGCCGATCGGCCTGAGCGCGGCGCGCTCTTCTTCACTTTTCGTTGGCAGCATCGGGTAAAGCTGCAGGATTACCTTGACCATAAGGCCCCCCTTCTTACTTACTTGGCGCCGAGTCGCGCGGCATTAAGCTCGTGTGTTAGCTACTCGACAAAGGATACTCTACGGAAATCTTGCAGATCACGCGAATGAAGCATTAGCGTGGCCTGCTTTCGATGAGCCCACGACAGATTGTGCGTCACGGGATCAGCAACAGCTTGCCGGTCGTGCCTCGGCTCTCAAGTGCCCTGTGTGCCTCAGCCGCGTCGCCCAGGGGATAGCGTCCGCCAATGCGAAGCTTGAGGCGCCCGTCGGCGACGGCGGATAAAACGAAGTTCGCCCGCATCTCCAGCTCGGCGCGATCAAGCGTGTAGTGGTTGAGAGACGGCCGGGTCAAGAAGATCGACCCGTGCTCGCCCAGCCGCACGGGGTCGAAGTTTGGCACGCGGCCACTCGCGTGGCCGTACAGCGCCAGCATGCCGCGCGGGCGCAGCGAGCGCAGGCTGGCGTCAAAGGTCGACTTGCCCACGGCGTCATAGACGATATCTACACCTTTGTCCTCGGTGAGCTCGCGGACCTTCGCATCGAAGTCGACGCCATCCTCGTAGATGATGATGTCGTCCGCGCCGGCCGCACGGGCTATCTCCTCTTTCTCGGCGGTCGAGCAGGTACCGATCACGTTGACGCCCAGCTCCTTGAGCATTTGGACCAGGAGCAGGCCAACTCCGCCGGCGGCGGCGTGGACCAGCGCCGAGCTGCCCAGGGTCACATCCCGCAGGCCGTACACGAGGTAATGGGCCGTCATCCCCTGCAGGAGCACGGCGGCCGCGTCCTCCTCGATAACGCCGTCCGGGAGCGGCACAGCCTTCGCAGCAGCTATCAGGGCGACTTCGGCATAAGAGGCCGGCTGACCCGACCAGCCCACGCGGCTCCCTACAGTCACGTCCTCGACGCCGGGTCCAACCTCCTCGACGACCCCGGCGCCTTCCAGCCCTGCGACGTATGGAAGGACCGCAGGGTTGGTCCCCGCGCGAGAATAGACATCGGTGTAGTTGACGCCGGCGGCCTTGACGCGGACGCGGAGAAGACCCGGGCCCGGCTTGCCCGGATCGTGAGGCTCGAGCCTGAGAACCTCGGGACCGCCTGTTTCTCTGACGAATATTGCTTGAGTCATAGCGATTTCAGAGTATAAGCCCACGGCCCCGATTCGTCGAAGCGCGGGCGAGGGGCTCCGCGGGTTCCGGCGTTGTCTCGACTGCCGGTTTCAGATAACATCGCGCTCTTGAGTGGTATTCGCTTGAATCGACCAACTCATCAAGCCGGAACTCAATGGATCAGAAAGGGCCGCCACTGTGAACATCGACCTGCACTTCCATCACATGCCCGAATTCACCATCGACGAGCTGCGCAAGAAGGCTCAGTTCGGCGAGGCCGTCGAAGACCAGGATGGCGTCCCCTACCACATCATCGAAGAGATGCGGATGCGGTTTCCGATCCCTCGCGAGATGTACGACATCGAGTACGTCCTGGAGCTGATGAAAGACCAGCACATCGATGTCGCCGCAATCTGCCCAACTCCGCTTCTCTTCCGCAACAAGTACGACCCCGCCGACGTGCTGCCCATTCACAAGAAACTCAATGACTACTTCGCTGACCTGCAGCGACAGTTTCCCGACCACTTCGCCCCCCTGGGGACCATTCCGATGAAGGACCAGAAGGGTGCCCTGGCCGAGCTGGAGCGCTGCATGGAGATAGGTCTCCGCGGCATCGAGATCGAAACCAATATCGACGGACGCAACCTGGACGACCCTGAGTTCCGGCCAATCTTTGAGCGGGCGGCGGCGTTGGGGGCGACCATCTTCATGCACCCCATCCGGATCATCGGGCCGGAGCGCCTGCGCGATTGGTACCTCTCGAACTTCATTGGCAACCCTACGGATAGCACGGTCGCCATCGCCAGCCTGATCTTCTCGGGTGTCATCGAGGAGTACCCGAACATCAAGATCGTGTGCGCTCACGGCGGCGGCGCCTCGCCGGCGCTCGTTGGCCGCTGGGATCACGGTTGGGAAGTCCGGCCGGAGACCAAGGCCCTCCCCAAGCCACCGTCCCACTACTACAAGATGCTCTACTTCGACTCCTTGAACCACTCCGAGGTCATCCTCGACCACCTGATCGACACAGTCGGAGCGGATCACATCGTGCTCGGCTCCGACTTCCCTTACGACATGGGTAACGAGCGGGTCGCGAAGGACGTAGAAGAAAGCACAAGGCTTGATGACGCGACCAAGCGCCTGATCCTTGGCGAGACAGCTCAGCGCCTTCTCGGAATCCAGGCATAGCCAATGGCCCGGCCAGGGCTGCCGCTGATCTGAACGGGGGGAGGACAGGGGGCTGAAGCAGACCGATGCCGCCCCCGTCGAACGCCCTCGCGGAGGCAGCTCTGGCCTGATCCTGGTCATGCTGGGGACGGTGATGTTCACCATCGTGTTCAACTCGATGGTGATAACGCCGGTCCTGGCTGACATCGCCGGCGACCTGAGCGTTTCGGTTTCTGTCGGCGGACTCCTGGTCACCGTCAACGCCCTGGTCGCCGGCGTCATGGCGGTCGTCGCCGCGCCGCTCATCAGCCGCATCGGGCGCAGGCACTCCATCGTCCTCGGGATGGTGATCCTGAGCGCGTCGAACCTGGCTTCCGTCGCCTCGCCCGACTTCCTGACGCTGCTGGCGACGCGCGCCATCGCCGGCCTGGGCGCGGCGCTGCTGGCCCCCGCGGTCTTCGTGATGGTCGGCGACTACTTCTCCTACGAGCAGCGCGGGCGGGCGATTGGTCTCGTCATGACGGGGGCTTCGCTGGGCCCGGTGCTCGGCCTCCCGGCGGGCGCGGTGCTCGCCGACGCATTCTCCTGGCGGGCGATATTCCTTGTCATCGGCGCCCTCTGCGCCTTGTTCGCGGTGCTTCTGTACCGGAACCTGCCGAAGCAGGAGCCGACAGCCACGGAGGAGGATCCGGCCGCCGGGATGGTCGCCAACTGGTCGGCAGCTTTGCGGAGCCGGCCGGTAAGCGCCGCCCTGCTAGCCGACTTCATGGGATTCGCCAGCTGGTATGTCGTGCTGACCTTCATGGGCGCGTTCTTTCGCGAGGAGTACGGGCTGTCGACATCAGTCCTCGGCCTCCTCACGGTGGCGACCGGCCTGGGTATCATCACCGGCAGCAACGGCGGCGGCCGCCTGGGTGACCGCCTCGGCAAGCGCCCCATCATCCTGGTGTCGGGGCTGGCGGGCGCGCTGTTTGGGACGCTATTGACCACCGCAGCGCCATGGCCGGCGCTGGCTATGGTCTTCCTCTTCGCCTTCGCGGTGCCCACGGGCGCCCGGATGGCCAGCTCACGTGCGGTGCTGACCGAGCTCTCACCACCTTTGCGCACGACGATCATGGGCATCAACACAGCAGGCTTGCAGTTTGGCGTCCTGCTGGGGTCGCTGGCAGGGGCGTTGGCCATCGACTGGGTCGGCTACGCCTACCTCGGGCCGACGGCAGCGGCCTTCTGCCTGCTGGGCACGCTGGCGTTCTGGCTCGAAGTGCCCGAGGTGACAAGGACGTCCGCCCACATCCCAACCGAGACCGCCGCGACACCGTAGCTGCCAGCTGCGCGGTGCGCCAGGCTCTCGCTCACCAGATCCGGGCCGAAGGGTATGGCTGGGCGGGCAGCAAGACGGGCAGCCACCGCGCGCTGAGCGCCGAGGCTGCCCGTACTTGAACGGATTCTTGAACGACGCCTAGGCGACGCCGAGCAGGGTGCGGACGCGGAACACGAGGTCCTGGAACTCGGGCGTCTTCATCAGGCCGATTTCGCGCGGACGGGGCAGGTCGTCCTGGATCACCTCGGCCAACTGTCCCGGACGCGGCGTCATCACGCAGATCCGGTCGGAGAGGAAGACGGCCTCGTGGATGTTGTGCGTCACGAAGAGGATCGTCTTGCCAGAGCCCGCCCAGAGCCGCAGGAGATCAATGTTCATGGCCTCACGCGTGAACTCATCGAGGGCGCCGAACGGCTCATCGAGGAGCATTACCTCAACGTCCTGCAGCAGCAGTCTGCTCAAAGAGGCTCGCTGCTGCATACCTCCGGAAAGCTCCCCGGGGTAATGCTTGACGAACTCGCCGAGACCGACGCGACCGAGGATCTCCCTGGCCTGGGGCTCGTACTTCTTGATCGGCTTGTGCGCCATCTCGATCGGCAGCAGCACGTTGCTCAGGACAGTACGCCATGGGAAAAGGACGGGGGACTGGAACATCATCCCTATGTCCTCCCTGGGACCCGTGATCTGGGTGCCGTTGTGGAAGATCTTGCCGTCCTGGATCTTGATCAGCCCGCCGACCATGTTCAGCAGCGTGCTCTTGCCACAGCCAGACGGCCCGACCAGCGAGATGAATTCGCCGCGCGCGACCTCGACCGACACGTCCTGCAGCGCGGTGACCGGCGCCGAGTTGCGCGTCTTGGGGTAGAACGTCTTCGAAATGTTCTGGATCGAAAGGATGGTCCCGGTGCCGTTCTGCGACCGCGCGGGTGCCTCGACTGCGACGGCACCCACGGCGCCCGCCTCAACGCGGCTTTCGCTCTGCGTCATTCCACTAAACCTCCCAGTTGATTGGCGACTGTCATCTTGGTTGGATCGTCAGTCACCGGCGCCCCTGGCGTGGGGCGCCGGGTGAACTCCGGTCAGCTGCTCGGCATCCAGAAGCAGATTCGCTTCCCTGCCCAGTCAAGGATCGTGTAACCGATCACCGCCAGCAGCGAGAGGATGATGATAAGTGAGAACACCTCGGGAATACGAAGTGCGTGGTTGTGGACGACGATCAGGTACCCAAGGCCCTCGGTGGCCCCGAAGAACTCGGCGACGATAGCGCCGATCAGCGAGTTCGTGAAGGCGTTCTTCAAGCCAGCGAAGATGGTGGGCAACGCGTGCAGGAACTGTAGCTTGTATAGCCGCTGAATGCGGTTGGCCCTCATTAACACCATCAGTCGCAGGGCAGGCGTCGGCGTGCCGTTCATTCCCACGACCGAGGTGATGTAGACGGGGAAGAAGCTAATCATGGCGGCGAGGTAGATCTTCGATTCCATGCCGAAGCCAAACCAGGTGATCAGGATCGGGATGAAGACGACCTTCGGGATCGACTGGAAGGCCGTGATGTAGTCCTGGAGGACGAAGGTCATTCCTGGCGCCAGGATCACTATCAGGGCGAGCCCGAGCCCGACGGAGGAGCCGATCGCGAAGCCCGCGAGCGTCTCCTGCATTGTCACAGACATGTGCGGAAAGATATCGCTCGAGGTAATTGTTTGGAAGAAGTTCGCGAAGATGTCGGTGGGCCTGGGCACGATGATCTCACGCACCCAGTCGTTAACGACGATGAACTCCCAGACCCCCAGCAGCAGTCCGAAAAGGACCAGCCTGAGCACCCAGCGTCCCAGCTCGCGAGCCACGGCCGTTGCCCTGATGTTGGCAGTAGACCGCGGCGGTGGCTGAGTCTGCGCAGTCGAGGTGGTTACTGCCATGATTTAACCTCCTTGCTTTCGCTGGTTGCTCTTCTACACATTAGTTACGTCAGAACTGCCGGCCTGGGCCCAAAAGCACAGCCGCCGGGCGGCCAGGTCAAGCAGCAAGAAGAACGCCAGCGCCAGCGCCGAAATGATGATCAGGACCGCAAAAAGGCGGTCCGTCCGGATCTGGAAGCTGTAGATCGATATCAGGAACCCGAGTCCAACCCGAGCCCCAAAGAACTCGGCGATGATCGCGCCGATCAAAGAGTTTGTCAAAGCCTGTTTGAGGCCGGCGAAGACCGTTGGCAGCGAGTGTGGGAATTGCAACATCCTCATTCGCTGGAAACGGTTGCTCTTCAGCTGGGTAACGAGGCGGGTGTAATCCTCGGGCACTGTGTTCATGCCGGTATAAGCCGTGAGGAAGACAGGGAAGAACGTGATCGTGATGGCGAGCGCGATCTTCGACTCGTGGCCGATGCCAAACCAGGTCACGAACAATGGAATGAGCGCGACCTTCGGCACGGCCTCGAAAGCGACGATGTAGTCAGATAGGAACGGCTTGATGACCGGCCACATCGTGATGGACATCGCCAGGGATAAACCGATAGCGGTGCCGATTCCGAACCCGATGGCTGTCTCGAGGATCGTGGCCTCGAAGTGCTCCCGGAAGAAGGGTTGGAAGAAGAACAGCCAGCTATCAAGAGTGATGTCGCTGGTGAAGTAGCTCCTCAGCGCATCCCAGATCGATGACGGCGCGGGGAAGATAACCTCGTTCGCCCTGCCGCTGTCAACCCACCACTCCCACAGGAAGACGATGGCGAAGAAGACCCCGATACGCGCCGCCCAGCGCAACAGAAAAACCGTGATCGACCGCACGTAGGGCAGCCTCTCGAAAACGCCGGCTGATCTCTCAGCTGGTATTGACGCCATTTACCGTTCCCTCCTCATCCGCCTCGGCCTCGCCCGTTGGCCCCGGGCCGGCGGACAGTCCGCCGGCCCGGGGCCTGGATAGCTGAAGGTTGGATCGATGTTAAGCCTGGAAATCCCTCGCCTGCTGAAGAATTGGCTCCTCATCGAAATCTAGAATCTCATCGATAAGCGTCAAGTCGACCAGCTCCTCCACGGGTTGTGGTTCCGTGAAGGCTAGCGGGTCGGCTTCGCCACCGGTAGACCCCGCAAGCAGGAAGTCCTGGTACGCTCGCCAGCCTTCGAGGGGCGGCTCGCCGTCCTGGATGCCTTCCGGAGGATCGAGCCTGCTGATAGTCGTGATCTCAACGAAGTCCCGGACCTCCTCGAACGAGCCGGTGTCAGGAGCCACGCGCAGAGCGAGCTCCACGGCGGCGTCGGGGTTCTCTCGAGTGAAGACCTTGGCCTTGGCCTCGGCCCTGCAGAACCTGACGGCCTGCTCCCGGTTGCCCTCTTCCTCAAGCCAGTCGGCGCGCACCGAGACCGAGTTATCGGCCTGCAAGTCCACAACGACGGGCGGTGTGATGTTGCGTAGAGCGAACCCGGTCACCTCGATGGCGGCAAAGTCCAGGAGGCTCGCGGCCATGAACTGGATCCTGCCGGTGTTGAAGGCGTCCACCGTGATGGCCTGGCTCGACCCGCTGGTCGGCACCAGTTCCACGTCGGTGTTGGAGTCAAGGCCGATAGAGGCAATCATCGCCCGCAGTGCCGGGACCTCTCCGCCGGCGAGCTCTGTGATACCGATGGCCTGGCCTTGCACGGTTTCGGCCGTGAACTCCTGTATGTCGCTGTCGGCGGGAACGACGACACCGAAGAAGAATCCATACAGCGGCTGGTAAAGGGACTTTAGCTCCTGTCCCGCCGCGTAGGCGTTGAGGATCTCGTCCGGCGAGGCCTCGGCGTAATCAACCGTGCCTCCCGCCAGCAACGGCGTAACCGCCGTCTGGTAGCTGATCTCCTCGATGATGCCTTCTTCCTCGAAGTACCCCATCTCCTGCGCGACGTAGTGCAGGCACAGCAGGCCGGCGTGCGGCGCCGGGAAGCTGAAGGCGAAGGTTACGTTCTCCAGCTCACCGGAAGGCTCCTCTTCCTCCTCATCGGTCTCCTCGGGAGCGGCGGCCTCGGCGGTCCCCTCCGCCACCTCTTCGGTGGCTTCAGCTTCAGTTGCCTCGGCCGGGGTATCGTCGTCGTCGTCGTCGTCATCGTCGCCACAGCCTACGAAGGCGGCGGCGGCGAGTCCTGCACCGCCGATCGCTGTGCCCCTTAGCAGCGATCTGCGGCTGAGGCGCCTATTCGGAAGCGCCGAGTGCCGTGGCAGGTAGAGTCGATTCACTTGATCAGTTCCCCCTTTACATTCATGTGCCGGACATCTGCCCAGCCTGACCGGTGAATAGTGGGGAATGCTACAGCCCTATTCCGCCCCCGTCAACCCCTCGCATGTCGTCGAAAAGATTGTTACCGAGGCAGGGGTGCTGCCTCAGATACACGGTTACCAAGAAGTTGAAGGAGGTAATCGTGACCCGAGGCAGCATAAGAGAGTATCTTGTGCAGAGCGAGTGCTTCCAGCCTTGAGCGTCTGCTGGCGCCGGCGCGGCTGATCAAGCGTGGGCGAGGTCTTTTCGACGACGCGTTCGGCCTCCTTCCTGAAGAAGCAGATCGCAGTGCGAACCTTCGCAGACTGGGACGATGTGCGCCCGGGGTTTCTCGAGGTAGACCTGGTAGCGCACT
>WHTO01000189.1 GCA_009377665.1 Dehalococcoidia bacterium | reverse complement strand
CGGAAGATTATGAGGCCCCTATCCTATGAGGTCGAAGCGGTCGGCGTTCATCACCTTGGTCCAGGCCGCCACGAAGTCCTTCACGAACTTCGGCCCTGAGTCGGCGCAGGCATAGACCTCGCCAAGCGCGCGGAGCTGGGAGTGCGAGCCGAAGATCAGGTCGACCCGGGTGCCCGTCCACCGCACCTCGCCGGTCTTGCGGTCGAGGCCCTGGTAGACGCCGTCGGTGCCGGAGGGCCGCCATTCGGTGGCCATGTCGAGCAGGTTGACGAAGAAGTCGTTGGTCAGAATCTCCGGCCGCTTGGTGAAGACGCCGTGCGGCGACTTCCCATGGTTGGCGCCCAGCACACGCAGGCCGCCCACCAGCACCGTCATCTCGGGCGCCGTCAGGGCGAGCAGCTGCGCCCTGTCGACCAGCCACTCCTCGGGCGACAGGCGCGACTTGCCGCCGGACAGCCAGTTGCGGAAGCCGTCGGCTTTCGGCTCCATGGCGGCGAAGGAATGGACCTCGGTCTGCTCCTGCGCGGCGTCCATGCGGCCCGGCGCGAAGGGCACCGTCACGTCGTGCCCGGCGGCCCTCGCCGCCTTCTCGATCGCCGCCCCGCCGCCCAGCACGATCAGGTCGGCCAGCGAGACCTTCTTGCCCCCGGAACCGCTGCTCGCGGCCGAGGCGTTGAACTCCTGCTGCACCTTCTCCAGCGCCTGCAGCGCCTTGGCGAGCTCGGCCGGCTGGTTGACCGCCCAGTCCTTCTGCGGCGCCAGGCGCACGCGCGCGCCGTTGGCGCCGCCGCGCTTGTCGGAGCCGCGGAAGGTCGACGCCGACGCCCAGGCCGCCGACACGAGCTCAGCGACCGACAGGCCGCAGGCCAGGATCTTCGCCTTGAGGCCGGCGATGTCCTTGTCATCGACCAGCGGATGGTCGACCTCGGGGATTGGGTCCTGCCAGATCAGGTGCTCCTTCGGCACCAGCGGGCCGAGGTAGCGCACGATAGGGCCCATGTCGCGATGCGTGAGCTTGAACCACGCCCGGGCGAAGGCATCGGCGAACTGGTCCGGGTTCTCGTGGAAGCGCCGCGAGATCTTCTCGTAGGCCGGGTCGAAGCGCAGCGACAGGTCGGTGGTCAGCATCGAGGGCGCGCGGCGCTTCGACTTGTCGTACGCATCGGGGATCGTATCGGCGCCGGCGCCGTTCTTCGGCTGCCACTGGTGCGCGCCGGCCGGGCTCTTGGTCAGCTCCCATTCGTAGCCGAACAGGTTGTCGAAGAAGTTGTTGCTCCACTTCGTGGGCGTCGTGGTCCAGGTGACTTCGAGGCCGCTGCCGATCTGGTCGCCGCCCTTGCCCGAGCGGAAGCTCGACTTCCAGCCCAGGCCCTGCTGCTCGAGGGGTGCTGCTTCCGGCTCGGGACCGACCAGCGCGGCATCGCCGGCACCGTGGGTCTTGCCGAAGCTGTGGCCGCCGGCGATCAGCGCCACCGTCTCCTCGTCGTCCATTGCCATGCGCAAGAAGGTCTCGCGGATGTCGCGCGCCGCGGCGATCGGATCGGGCTTGCCGTTGGGCCCTTCCGGATTGACGTAGATCAGGCCCATCTGCACGGCGCCGAGCGGGTTCTCGAGATCGCGATCGCCGCTGTAGCGCTCGTCGGCCAGCCACTTGCCTTCGGGACCCCAGAAGATGTCCTGGTCGGGCTCCCAGACATCCTTGCGTCCGCCGCCGAAGCCGAAGGTCTTGAAGCCCATCGATTCCAGCGCGACGTTGCCGGCGAGGATCAAGAGGTCGGCCCACGAGATCCTGGCGCCATATTTCTGCTTGATCGGCCACAGCAGCCGACGCGCCTTGTCGAGGTTGACGTTGTCGGGCCAGCTGTTGAGCGGCGCGAAACGCTGCTGGCCGGAGCCGGCCCCGCCGCGGCCGTCGCCGACGCGGTAGGTGCCGGCGCTGTGCCACGCCATGCGGATGAAGAAGCCGCCGTAGTGGCCGAAGTCGGCCGGCCACCAATCCTGCGAATCCGTCATCAAGGCGTGAAGGTCCTTGATCACGGCATCGAGGTCGAGGCTCTTGAACTCCGTGGCGTAGTCGAAGTCCTCGCCCATCGGATCGGACAGGCTGGAGTGCTGGTGGAGGACTTGCAGGTCGAGCTGGTTCGGCCACCAGTCGCGGTTGGTGTGGGTGCGGGTGCCGCCCGTCACCGGGCATTTGCTTTCGTCTGGCATGGTGTGCTCTCCGGCAATGTTCCCGGCAATTCTGTTCCCCTTCCGCCCGGACCGCATTTGAGAATTTGATGATTCCCGTCATCCCGACCGGAGCGAAGCGTAGCGGAGGGACCTATTCTGTAGCTGCGTCGACATGAGCAGGTCCCTCGACTACGCCGCCCTTCGGACGGCTCCGCTCGGGATGACGACGGTATTTGCGGCTCAACTCTTCGTGGGTGCGATCGGCCACTGGAAGCCGTCGGGCAGATTGCCCGCGCCGATGAAGCGGCGAGTCAATACCTCGTGCAGGCGCGACCACTCTCTCCTGACGTCGAACCCGGGGTCGCCGTACAACAGATTGGTCATCTGGCCCGGATCGGACTTGAGGTTGTAGAGCTCGTAATCGAGGCTGCTGCCGTCCAGGCTGAAATACACGGCGTAGGTCCAGTCGCCTTCGCGCATTGCGCGGATATGGCCGCCGGCAACGCCGGCCGGCAGGAAGAAGACGTCATCGAAGGCGAAGATCGTGGAGTCCTGCACGGATTTGGCGGGGTCCCGCATTACCGGCACGATGCTCTTGCCGGGAGAATAGGACTCAGGATTGGAGACACCGGCAAGGTCGAGGATCGTCGGCAGCAGGTTGAGGTGATCGTAGAATGCGTCGGTCTGCAGGGGCTCCGGGTAGAGGCCGGGATTGTGGACGATCAGCGGGATGTGGATCATCTCCTCGTAGACCGTATAGGCCTTCTCGCGCATGCCGTGGGACAGGCCGCCCTCGCCGTGATCGGCGAACCGCAGGATGATCGTATTGGCCATCTGACCGGTCTCGGCCAGCGTGTCGAGCACGGTGACGATGTGCCGGTCGGCCAGCTTGTTGAGGTGGGCATAGAAATTGACGTAGTCGCGCTCAGCCTCTGCGCCGTCGAGGGGAGCGAACTTGTTGTAGGCGTCACGCGCGGCTCGTTGAACGCTCGGCTTCCTTGACAGGTCGTCGGCGTAGTTGGACGGCAGGTCGATGCCGAGGTTGGCGAAGTCGCCGCGCTCATAGCCGGCGGCTTTCCAGGACGTCGGATAGACATAGACATCGTGCGGGTTGACCAGGGAGACGAACAGGCAAAAGGGTTTGCCGAGCCTGGGAGCACGGTTCTTCAGGAACTCGATGACGCTCTCGCCGAATCCCGGTGTCTGGCCCTTGTGGGCCGGGTTGGCTCCCTTGACGTAGCGCCCGTCATTGTCGGCGCGGCCGCCGCCCAGCGTGGCCAGCCCGTCGTAGCGGCCGAACACGTTCTTCTCCCAGTCCTCGATCGAGTTGCCGGCGTCGGGCGGGTTCCAGTCCGACCAGCCGAAGTTCTTCTTCATCGCTTCGATATCCGCCGCCGTCCAATCCTCGCCACCGTTGCCCGGGGCGGCATTGGTGGCGAAGCTGAGGTGCCATTTGCCTTTCCAGACGACCTCGTAGCCCGCCTTCTCGCTCAGCAGCGAGGCGATGTTCGGCAGGCGCGATATCTCCGCCAGCGTCTCGGCGTCGACCTGGTCGTCCAGGCCGAGGACCATGAGCGCGCGCCCGCGCACCTTCTCACGGCCGACGCGCATGAAACTGATGTTGATGTCCTTCGAACCGAGGAAGGTGCCGATCCGTCCGACGGCGCCGGGGCGGTCGTCGTTCTCGCAGATCAGGAGGTGAGGCTCGGCGGCTGAGACGTCGACCCAGAAATCGTTGATCTCGACGATGTGTGGTCCGTCCTGCGAGACTGTGGCGGATACGCTGGTGCGACCGCTCGCCGTGCGCAGGTTGACACGGATCAGGTCTTTGTAGATGCCGTCGTAGCCGCCCATGCGCTCCGTTATCCGCAGGCCGCGCTGCTCCGCTATGAGGGCGGCGTTCACCAGGGTCACGTTCTCTTCGCTGATCGGGGCGAGCAGGCCCTTGATCACCGAGGCCTTGAGCGGCGATAGATCGAGCTCTGCCAGCTCGCCCAGGTACTCGATCTCGACGCCCTCGAACTGGCCCGTCGATAGCTGCGTCGCGAGCGAGGCGGCCTGTGAGGCAGCCAGCAGGTACGGGGCGATGACCTTGAACGCCTCGGCCGCGACCGAGGGCAGGTTGACGGCGTAGGGCGCCGGCTGGCCGTGGATCACGGCGATGACCTGCTCCGCGACGTCAACACCGACGCGCTCCTGCGCTTCGGCGGCGGAGGCGCCCAGGTGGGGCGTGAGGACGACTTTGGGATGCTTGAGGAGTGGCGAGCCCGCAGGCAGCGGCTCGGTCTCGAAGACGTCCAGCGCGGCGCCGGCGATGCTGCCGGAATCGAGCGCCCGGATGAGAGCGCCCTCATCGACGAGCTCGCCGCGGGCGACGTTGACGACGCGGGCGCCGGGCTTCATCTGCTTGAACTCGGTGTCGCTGAGGAAGTGATAGGTCGAAGAGCTGTGCGGCGGTAGGTA
>WHTO01000018.1:16954-27334 GCA_009377665.1 Dehalococcoidia bacterium | reverse complement strand
CATACCCTCACCGACACGGAGGTGGGCCGCGCCGAGCGCGGCATCATCGAACGCCTCAAGCGCGAGCTCGGCGCCAATCTGCGCGCCTGAGGCTCGCGGCGGTTCAGGCTTCGAGCTTGTAGGTGACGAGGCCGCGCGCCACGTCCTGATCGCCATCGTTGATAGCGACCTCGATGTAGACGATGCTGCGGCCGCGGCGAATGACCCTCGCCTCGGCGACCAGGTCCTTCCTGTGAGTCCCGTTCAGGTAGTTGATGGTGAAGCCGATGGTCGTCCCGCGCGCCTTTGCCGGGTCGGCCACGGCCGACCAGGCAGCCCCGGTCGCTGCCACGTCGAGCAGGCCGGCGATGGCCCCGCCGTGCACAAAGTTGGTATTGCTAACCTCCTCGCGGAACGGCAGCCGCACCCGCACGTAGTCCGTGGTAACGTCTTCGAACTGCACGCCCAGGTGGCGGCCGTAGCCATAGTCGCCGAGGGAATCCGTCAGCCAGTTCACACCTTCCAGCATCATCGTGAAGCCAGGCTACGGACAACCCGTTCTGGCCGCGAGCGCACTGCTCCTTCTGGGCCGCCGCGAAGCCAGGGCGAGGGGAGCGCAGCGAGATAGACCTAAGCACGGCAAGATCATAGACTCCGTTGGATCTGCCGGGCTGAGGCAGGATGCCCGAGGTGCACATGCTCCACACACACACGAACACGACCCAAGGACGAGGCCAATGATCGGAAAAAGACTGCTCTTCACCACCATGGCGCCGGCGCTGGCCGCCGTGCTTCTGTTAACGCTCGGTGACGCCGGCGTTGCGGAAGCTGATACGACCTTCACCGTCACCAAGACAGCCGACACCTTCGACAACGTCTGCGGAAGCGACTGCTCGCTGCGTGAGGCGGTGGTGGAGGCTAACCGCACGCCCGGGACAGACACGATTGTGCTGGGCAGCGGTACCTACACCCTGTCGATCCCGGGCTGCACGGGAACGTGCAGCCCGGTCGACGACGAAACAACCGGAGACCTCGACTTCCGGTCGAACATCGTGATTGTTGGCAACGGCGCCAGGAACACGACAATCGACGCCTCCAACCTGACGCCCGCGGGTCCCGACACCCGGGTCTTCGACACCATCGGTGCGGGCGCTATCAACGTGACCCTCGTCGGGCTGACCATTCAGAACGGCAACACGACCGAGGACGGCGGTGGCATCCAGAACCGCACGGGGTCAACCCTGGCGCTGAATGACGTCACGGTCGAGAACAACGACGCCGCCTTGAACGGCGCCGGCATCTACAACGAGGGCGAGCTGATCATTCAGCGGTCCACGACACGGCGACCGTCGACGGTGGCGGCATCTCCAACATGGAGGCCGGCGAAATCAACCTGACCAACGCGACCGTCAGTGGGAACTCGGCGGCTTCAGGAGGAAACCTCCACAACGAGGGCGCCGGGGCCTCGATGGACCTGCTCAACACGACGGTGGCGGACGCCGTGGCCGGAGACGGCATCGATGAGGTTTCGGGGGTCGTGGCGCTGAAGAACAGCCTCGTGGTCGACAACACCGCCGATGACTGCACCGCGCCCATCAGTACCAACGGCCAAAACACAGACAGCGACGGCACCTGCGGGTTAAGCGCCTCACTGGGCGACTTCACGGACGCCACGCCTGATCTCGGTCCCCTCCAGAACAACGGTGGGCAGACCGACACGCACGCGCTGCTTCAGAGCAGCTCGGCGATCGACACCGCGGATAATTCGGCCTGCCCGGACGACGATCAGCGCAACGCACCACGGCCGCTCGATGGCGACAACGATGCCGGCGCGGTCTGCGATCGCGGAGCCTACGAACTTGCCGTCTGCCTGGGGCAACCGGCCACCATCATCGGGACGTTCGGCGACGATGTCCTGGTCGGGACCGCGGGCCCCGACGTAATCGTCGCCCTCAGCGGCGACGACATCATCATTCCCGGCGGAGGCAACGACCACATCTGCGGCGACGAGGGCAACGACACAATCAGCTTCGCCGACGCATCAGGGGTCATCGTTAACCTCAACGCCGGCACGGCCAGCGGCCATGGCAGCGACCAGATCGCCGGCGTCGAGCATGTGGTCGGCTCGCCGGGCAACGACACCATAACCGGCACCAACGGCGCCAACACCCTCAACGGTGGCGGCGGCAACGATGTCCTCAAGGGCCTGGCCGGTAGCGATATTCTGATCGGCGCCAACGGCAACGATGTCCTCATCGGCGGGCCGGGCGACGACCAGCTCGATGCCGGCGCCGGCACCGACACGGCGCGCTTCCCCGGCACATCACCCGTAACGGTCAACCTGGCCACGGGTACGGCGAGCGGCCAGGGTAATGACACCATCGCGGGAGTCGAGAACGTCACGGGTTCGACCAGGGCCGACACGCTCGTCGGCCACGACGGGCCCAACAAGCTCAACGGTGGGGCCGGGGCCGACGTGCTCATCGGCGGCCTCGGCAACGACACGTTGATCGGCGGCGGGGGGATCGACACAGCTGTGTTCCCGGGCCGGGCCAGGGTCAGGGTGGACCTGCGCCTCGGCACTGCCACCGGCCGCGGCAACGACATCTTGCGCGGCATCGAGAACATCAGGGGCGGCGCTGGCCCGGACATCATCCAGGGCAACAACCTGCGCAACGTCCTCAACGGCCTCGGTGGCGACGACACGATTATCGGCTTCGGCGGCAACGACGTGCTCATCGGTTTCAGAGGAGACGACGCGCTCAATGGCGGCCGGGGGACGGATACCTGTGCCGGCGGGCCCGGTGTCGACCGCGCGTTCGGCTGCGAGATCATCACTGGAGTGCCTTGACAACCGGATAGGGGACACCAAGAAGGGGGCGCCCGGGCGCCCCCTTTCTCTTTGCCGCGAAGCCGAGAGCCAGCCACTGCAGACTGTTATCCTGCTTGTGCAGAAAAGCACAATCTCCTGCGAGGTCCCTTGGATCGTCTTCAGCTTGGCGAACGCGTGCGGCAGATCATTGTGCCCTTCGGCACCGATGAGACGCGCTTTCTCGAGGCCATGCACGCCCTACAGCATGAATTCGGATACATCCCACGCGAAGCGATAACCGCCATCGCGCGCCACTATGGGCGTTCGCCGGCGGACATTTTCGGTTTCATCAGCTTCTACGCCGAGCTAGCCACCGAGCCCCCCGCGGATAACCGGATCGACTGGTGTTCGGGGCCGGCCTGCCGCCTGAAGGGCGGTGTGCAGATCCTCGAGGCGATGGAAGCCACGCTCGGGCTGGCAATCGCCGGCAAGGGTCCTCGCGATAAGGTCGGCGAGCACGCTGCCGGGGCGACGCCGGACGGCAAAGTCGGCCTGCGCTGGGCACAGTGCAATGGTACCTGCGACCGCGCGCCCCAGGTGTGGCTCAACGGCCGCGTCGTCGGGCCGCTGACCACCGTTGACGCGATCAGGATGGCCCGCGACGTGAACGCCGGAAAGGCCCGGGAATGGCTGCCTACGCCGAGCTGAGGGAGCAGGCCACCCAGGCTTACGCCGCCGTATCGCGCCCACCGCGGACCCTCGTGCGCGTTGGCATCGCCACCTGCAGCCTCGCCCGCTACGCCGACCTGGCCCTTGAGAAACTGCGCTCCGAAGTGGCGGCCCGTTCGCTCGAGGTCGACATCGGCATCGTCGGCTGCGCGGGCATCTGCTGGGCCGAGCCGCTGGTTGAGGTGGCGAGGCCGGACGGGCGACGCGTGCTCTACGGCGAAATCACGAGCGACAAGGTCGAAGCCTTCGTCAAGCGCGTGCTCGTGCGCGACGAGGACGACCCGGAGCTTGCGCTGGGCGCCCTCAACGAGACCGCTGTCGGTGGCGTGCAGCCGCTTTCAACCCTCCCGTGGTGGCGTGTCCAGACCAGGCGCCTGATGGCCCGCTGCGGCGCTATTGATCCCGAGGACATCAACCACTACATCGCCCGCGACGGCTACGCAGCGATCTCGAAGCTCTTGCTCAGCGGCATGCGTCCCGAAGACGTGACGGCGCAGGTCCGCGATTCGGGGCTCTGGGGCCGCGGCGGGGCTGCCTTTTCGACCGGTACCAAGTGGGACTTCCTGCGCAACGCCCCCAATGCCCCGAAGTACATCGCCATCAACGCCGACGAGGGCGACCCCGGCGCGTATGTCAACCGCAACATCATGGAGTCCGACCCCCACCTGCTGATCGAGGGCGCGATCATCTGTGCCTACGCGACCGGCGCCGCCCGCGCCTATTGCTACATCCGCGACGAATATCCCGTCCCGATCGCCCGAATGAGGAAAGCGACCGAGCAGGCGTACGAGATGGGCATCCTCGGGCCGAACATCCTGGGCACCGATCTGAGCTTCGACTTCCAGGTCGTGCAGGGCGCGGGCAGCTACCTGTGCGGAGAAGAGACCGGCCTGATCGCCTCTATCGAGGGCGACCGCGGCATGCCCAAGATCCGACCGCCCTTCCCGGCCCAGCGCGGCGTCCTGGCGCAGCCGACGAACGTCAACAACGTCGAGTCGCTGGCCAACGCACCGTTGATCGTGCTCAACGGCAACGAGTGGTTCCGTTCGATGGGTACCAGCACGAGCGCCGGGACCAAGATGTTCTCACTCTCCGGGCAGATCCAAAAGGTGGGCCTGCTCGAGGTGCCCTTCGGCGTCCCCGTCAAGACGCTGCTTGAAGAGGCGGCAGGCGGCCTTCCCGAGGGCGTCGGGCTCAAGGGTATCCAGCCGGGTGGGCCGCTCGGCGGCATCCTGCCCGCCGAGGGCTGGGAACTGGCGCTCGACCTCGCACCCTTCCGCGACCGGGGCGTCCTGCTGGGCTCCGGGGGGCTGGTCGTAATCGGCGACAACACCTGCATCGTCGACCTGGCCCTCTACTTCACACAGTTCGCCGAGGACGAGTCGTGCGGACGCTGCACAACCTGCTTCATTGGGACGCAGCAGACCGTCGAGATCCTGACCCGGATCAAAGAAGGGCGCGGCCGCCGCAGCGACGTCGAAAAGCTCAAACTGCTGGGCACCGTCATGCAGTGGTCCAACTGCTTCCACGGCCAGGGCGCGCCCACCGCCGTCAAGAACACACTCCAGTACTTCGAAGACGAGGTCTATGAGCACATCGACCGCCGCCACTGCCGCGCCGGGGTCTGCAAGCCCCTTATCCAGTACGTGGTGACGGAACCGCGACCCGACCTGCAAGAAGCCGCCGATATCTGCCCCACCGAGGCTGTGGTCAGGGACGAGTCGGGCTGGCGCATCGCTGACGAACGCTGCATCCGCTGCGACGCCTGCCGACAGCTGGCGCCCAAATCAATCGCCGTCGTCGACCCCGTCCGCGCCCCGTAGTCCCTGTCCCAACGCCCGTCCCCAGGAAGTGGCAGAGCTCAGAGCCCTGCTCTGGATCAGCTACAACAGGCGGGCTGTTCGCTGGGCGAACCCCAACACCCGTTCGGCCTGGCGCTCGGCCCCCAGCCGCTGCAGCACCCGCGCGGCCGACTCCCATTCCGGCGCACCTGACTTCGGCAGCGTCACGGGCACGTCGTCCTGCATACGCACGACCTCGCGGAAGAGGAGAAGGCGCTCTGCGTCGCCAGCAAGGTGACTCCCCTTGCTGGCCTCCAACACGGCCTCCAGGCCGCCGTACTTCTGGATCAGTGCAGCCGCCCCCTTCGGACCCACTCCCCTGGCGCCCGGGATGTTGTCAGACGAGTCGCCGGCCAGCGCCTTGAAGTCGGGTACCTGGCTCGGCTCGACGCCGAAGTAGGCGCGCACCTCAGCCGGGCCGACGCGGCTCAACTCGCGTATCCCGCGCTTCGGCGAGAGGACGGTTACGCGGTCTGACACGAGTTGATACGAGTCGCGGTCGTTCGTCAAAACGAGGCAGCTTCCGCCGTCCGCGACCTCGGCCTTCACAGCGGCGGCGATGACGTCGTCAGCCTCGTAGCCGGCGGCCTTGCCCGACCCGAAGCCGAACGAGACCGCGATGCCCGGCAGGATCTCAAGCTGCTCGACGATCTCGGGATCGAATACTCGCCCGCCCTGGTACGAGGGCCAGAGCCTGTGACGATACGTGGGCTGCCCGAGGGTGTCCCAGCCCACGAAGATCGAGCGGGGCTGCTCGGCGTCCCAGGCCGCCAGGAGCATGCTCGTCCAGCCGACGACGGCGTTGATCGGCTGCCCATCCCTGCCTCTTACGGACTTTGGCATCGAGTGATAGGCCCGGTGAGCGAGATTGTCGCCGTCGACTATCAGGAGGGGCCGCCGCTGGCCGGGATCGCCTTCGTCGAAGCTCACCGCTCCAGCCTAAGCGGCGCCCGCTTCCCACCAGGTCTCCATTGCGCCTCACCATTCGCTCTGCTCTAGTTGGCATGATGGACGTAAAGCGCTTCCTTGAGCAGCAGATCTCGCGCAGCCTGGACGCAACGCGTCGCACGAGCAGCGGCATCGCCCGCAATCAGGACCGCGACCGCCTGCGCTTCTACCAGGGCCTGCTGGCCGAGGCCAAGGCGGGCCGCCTGGACGCCGCCTCCCTCGAGAGCGGCCTCGCCCCCTGGCGCAGGGACAAGTCGAGCAGCCTCGACTTCCACGTCAGCGCCATACCGGAGCAGCTCTTCCGCGATGAGGTCGTCGCCGCCTGGGACGCCTTCAACCGCGACGCCGTACCCGCCTGACGACCGGTTCGCCTCCACCCCCGGCGGACGCTTCTCAGGAGCGGCCCGGTGCCTGGATCCCATCGCCGTTGGGCCGGCCGCTTGTAAGGCGCATGGGTGCGGAAGTATACTGCGCCAAATTCGAACAAGCCACGGAGGTGGGTGTAGTGGACGCGTTCCCGAAGTGTCAGAAGTGCGGGGAAGGCGACCTCGTACCGTTGTCCGATTTCGGCAGCCAGGGGGCGCCGATCCACTACAAGGCCTGGGCCTGCACCAGCCCCACCTGCGGTTTCAACATCAAAATTCGCAACGGCGATCTCTACGTTGACGAGCCGATTGCCAGCGGCGCCAACCACACGCCGAGACACGGGCAGGTCCGGCCGACCGTCTACGAACGCTGAACGCTCGCCGCGGAATCGCTGCCCCACGCAGCCAGCCGGTGGATGCCGCGCGCCAGCGCGGCGAGCGACTCGCCGTCGCGACGCTCGATCTCGCGTATCTCCTCAGCGAGGGCGTTGAAGAGCAGCGGCTGCTCCGAGCGGATGCGGAAGACCTTGGGGTGGTCGGTATCTGAAAGCAGCTCGGAATCCCCGACGAGCACCTCGTGCAACCGTTCTCCCGGCCTGCTCCCGGTGTAAACGATCTCGATCTGGCGGTCCGGTTCGTAGCCTTTGAGGCGGATCATGCGCCGAGCCAGCTCGTCAATGCCGACCTCCTCACCCATGTCCAGGATGTAGACGTTGCCCTGCTCGGCGAAGGCGGCGGCCTGGATCACCAGGCTGACGGCCTCCTCGACGCTCAGGAAGTAACGCGCCATCTCCGGGTCGGTCACCGAGACTGGACCGCCCTCGTCGATCTGGCGCGTGAAGGTCGAGACTACACTGCCCCTGCTGCCCAGCACGTTACCGAAGCGTACGGCGCAGAACTTCGTCGCGCTCTCGGCCCCCAGGGCGCGCACGATCAACTCGCCGATGCGCTTGGTGGCGCCCATGATCCCGACCGGGTTGACAGCCTTGTCAGTCGATACGAAGACGGCCTCGTCAAGCCCGTTGCGATGAGCAAGCTCGAAGACGTTAAGCGCACCGACGATGTTGACGGCGAAGGCCTCGTCGGGGTGCTCCTCCATCAGGTGCACGTGCTTGTACGCAGCAGCGTGGAACAGGACCTGTGGCCGGGCGACGGCGAAGACCCGCGCCATCTTAGCCTGGTCGGTGATGCTGGCGATCCAGACACGGATCTCGCAGTCGGCGTTCTCGATGAGGCTGCTATAAACCTCGTGCAGCCCGGACTCGTTGGTGTCGACCATGTGCAACGAGGCCGGTTCCAGGCGCGCCAGCTGGCGGGCCAGCTCAGACCCTATCGACCCGGCGGCGCCGGTCACCAGCACGCGCTTGCCCTTGATCGACTCGATGCACAGCGTGTAGTCAATCTGGACCTGGTCGCGGCCGAGCAGGTCCGCCACCGTCACTTCGCGCAGGTCGCTGGCCCGTGCCTCGCCGCTGACCACCGTATCGAGGCCAGGCACCATTCGCACCGCGACCCCGATTGCCTGGCAGACGGCCACGGCCTCACGGAGCACAGACGGGTCCGCAGAGGGCAGGGCAAGCGCCACAACATCCACGCCCAGCCGCCCAACGACGGCCGGGAGGTCACGGATCGTGCCAACGACGGGCAGGCCGTGGACGGTCTGGCGCTGCTTCTTCGGGTCGTCGTCGAGGAAGGCGACGGGGCGAAAACGCCACTGCGGGTTGGAGCCAAATTCGCGCGCTACCAGTTGCCCGGTCGCGCCGGCGCCGACGATCAGCAATCGCTGCGACGCAGCCGGCACGCCGCGCATCGGCATCCAGAGCGCGAGGCGGGGCGACATCTTCAGCGTCGCCGCCCCCAGGAAGACGAGCATCCCGGCGATCAACACGACCGACAGTGGGATGTGACGCGGCGTAATGAAAAGCAGGGCGACGAACCCGAAGAGCGTTGGGATCGCCGTCACCTTCACCAGGTTGAGCACGTCGGGGATGCCGCCGTAGCGCCACGCCGTGCGGTAAATCCCAAGGGACCACGCGGCGCCCACGAATAGCGCGCCATAGATGGCCGACGCAGGCGCGTACCACTCCCAGGAATCGCCGGGCACGCTTCCGTCGAAGCGCAGGAGCAGGCCGAGGGCGAAGGCAACGAAGACGACGAGAATGTCGAGGATCACGGCCGGCAGGGCGCGCGAGACGGTGTTCAGCATGGCGTGCCGCCCTGGGGTGGGGACGCTGGGAGGGCTGTCCAACCCTCAGTCGCGGCCACGAAGCACATTGCCAAGGGTCCTGCAAAGAATGGTGATGTCCCGCCAGAGCGGATGACTGTCGACGTACTCGAGATCGTATCGAAGGGTCTCGCCGTAGGTCAGTTCACGGCGCCCGCTGACCTGGGCCAGCCCCGTCAATCCCGGGCGGACGCTGTGGCGCCGGTGGAACTCCGACGGATACTGCTCGACGAGGTCCGGGATCTCGGGGCGGGGTCCAACGAGGCTCATCTCGCCCTTTATAACGTTCCATAGCTGCGGAAGTTCGTCCAACGACGATTCGCGCAAGAAGCGGCCCAACGGAGTCGTGCGGGCGCCGTCGCCCGGAAGCGAGAAAACGTAGCTATTCCAGTCCTCTACTCGCTCGGCGCGGGGCCGCGTGCTATCGTCCGCCCCCTCCATCGTGCGCAGCTTGTAGATCGTGAACGGCTGGCCCCCCATGCCGATCCGGCGTTGCCTGAAGATGGCCGGCCCCGGCGACGTCAGCCTGACAACGAGGCCGAGGGCAGCCATCAACGGCAGCAGGACAACAGTCGCCGGCAGCGCCATCAAGAGGTCGAACAGGCGCTTCAAGGCTCAGCGGCGGTGGCGCCGCGCGATCGCCGCCACCGCCGTCGCCACGTACTCGGCTTCCTCGCGCGCCAGGTCCGGGTAGATGGGCAGCGAGATAATGCGCTCGAACGCGGCGTCCGTCGCGCGCAGGTCGCCGGGATGCACCCCCAGGCCGGCGAAGCCGGGGTGGTGGTGGATTGGGATGAAGTGGACCGAAGTGGCCACGCCGGCGTCTCGCAGCTCTTCGATGAAGGCATCGCGGTCGATGGTCAGCTGCTCGGGGCGGATCCTGATCACGTACAGGTGCCAGGCGTGCCGTGTTGTCGTGGGGAGGGTTGTCGGCAGCTCGATCTCAGTGATTCCGCCGAGAAGTTCGTCGTACCAACCGGCGACCCGCACGCGGCGAGCGTTGAGGTCTTCAAGACGCGCGGCCTGTGAAGCGCCGAGGGCGGCCTGGAGGTCGCTGAGGTTGTACTTGTAGCCCGGTTCGGCGACTTCGTAGCGCCATGAGCGCGCCGATGCCCGGTAGCGCTTCCAGGCGTCGCGGCTCATGCCGTGCAGCGCCAGCGAGCGCGCCCTCTCCGCGATGCCCTCATCATCCGTCGTCAGCACGCCACCCTCGGCGCTCGTCACGTTCTTGGTGGCGTAGAGGCTGAAGGCGGCAACGTCGCCCAGCGACCCCGCGGGCCTACCCCTGTAGGTCGCGCCGGGAGCGTGCGCGACATCCTCGAGAAAGGTTACCCCGTCGCCTGCCGCGGCCTTCAGCTCGTCCATGCGCGCCGGCTGGCCGCCGTAATGGACGGGCATGATCACCTTCGTTCGCGGCGACATCTTGCGTGCCACGTCGTCGGGATCGAGCGTCAGATCGGCAGCGCCGACGTCCGCCAGCAC
>WHTO01000018.1:0-16944 GCA_009377665.1 Dehalococcoidia bacterium | reverse complement strand
CGATAGCCATGACGACGGCGCCCGCCCGGGCCAGGCGGCGGGTGAGAACACCGAGGCCGGGGCCAATCTCGAGCACCACGTCCCCCGGGGTCAGATCGGCAGCGCCGACGTCCGCCAGCACAGGCGTAGCACCCGCATGCAGCACCACGGCCGCGCACGACGAGAAGGTCATGGCCGGCAGGATCACCTCGTCGCCGGGCCCAACCTTCATCGCCAGCAGCCCGAGGTGGAGGGCCGCCGTGGCCGAGTTCACGGCGACCGCGTGGGCGCAGCCAGTGATCCGTCTGAACTCCTCTTCGAGGGCGGCGGCCCTCTCGCCCGTCGTAATCCACCCCGAGCGCAGGGTTGCCACCACCGCCGCGATGTCGTCTTCGTTGATCGGCGCCCGCGCGAAAGGCACCTGCCGCGTCTCGATCATGACGGCCTCACGACCGCCAGGTAGTGCGTGCGCAGGAGCGGTACCTGCTCGAGCAGGCGGCAGACCCGGCTTGAGAGCGGGGCCACGACCCGCGCCAGCGGCGGCAGCAGCGTCAGTCGTTGCGCCTCCACCCGGGCTCTCGGGAAGAGCGTACGCAGCTCGCCCAGCGTGACGCCGTGCGTCTCGCGGTTGAGCGGGTTCCAGATGAAGTCGTACCAGAGGATTGCGCCGCCGGGGGCCAGGACGCGCGCCATCTCATTGCAGGTGGCCCGCCGCTCCGCTGCTTCCAGCAGCGAGCTGACCATCGTGAACTGGACGACCATGTCGAAGTAAGCGTCGGGCCAGGGCAGCGCAAAGGCAGCGCCAACCCTCAGGTCGGCCCCGGGCAGGCACCGGCTCGCCGTTGCGACGCGCTCGTCCAGGAGGTCTATGCCCGCCATGCCGTCCTCGAGGGCGCCCAGCTGGCGCAACGTGCCGAGCACGCGCCCGTCGCCACAGCCGACTTCGAGGATGCGCTTCGAGTCCAGAGGTGCAAGGCCCTCGTCCTGCAGGAGACTGGCGAGCGCGGCGTCCCGCTGCTCGTGGATGAAGCGGTCGCCCGCGCCCAGGGAATCAACCGCGGGATCGTGGCGCGCGGCGTAGACGCCGCGGATGCGCGCCTCGCTCACCTTCCGCCAACCATCCGGCTGGCGAGTCCCTGGAGAAAGCCCACCCCATAGGAGATGTGGACCGTTGCAACCACCCCCGGCATGAGGGCGGCGCTGGCCGGCGACCGCCGCACCGCGGCGAGCGTGGCCACGGCCAGGAAGCCGGAGTAGGCGCGGAGGAGGAGGCGCAGCGGGCGCCAGCGGCGCAGCAGGACACCGGCCAGCGAAAACGCGCCGAGGCCGCCAACCAGCGCAACCGGTGCGAGCTGGCGCGGCTGGACCAGGCGCGGGTGCGCCGCCAGCACGGCCACCTTGGCGCGGCCGTATGCCCGGTACTGGTGGGCCAGCGCGGACAGGGAGCGGCGCGCGTGATACGTCGCCCGCAACGACGGGTTGAGATAGATGGCCCGGCCATCCTCAATAAGGCGATAGTTGAACTCGTCGTCCTCGCCGGCGTCTTCGCCCTCCAGGAAGCCGCCCAACGTATCGAAGACCTCGCGCCGGTAGGCGCCGAAGGCCACGGTATCAACCAACCCCTCCCCGCCGACCCGAAAAGCAGCGTTGCCCACGCCGAAGCGCGACGAAAGGGCGAGGGCGATTGCTCGGCCAACAACGCCCCGGCCACGGGTCTCGACAAGGCCGCCCACGCAATCGACGTCGCGGTCCTCCAGCGTCGCCACGGCCAGCGAGGCGTACTCCGGCGCCAGCTCGGCGTGCCCGATCAACGGGATGATCACGGTACCGGTCGCGTTATCGAGGCCGATGTTGCGCGCTGCCGCCGTACCCACCCGGGTGCTGGCGATCAGGCGAAAGGCGGCAAAGCTGAACACCGCGTAGTTGCCCGCCAGCTCCCGGGTGCCATCGCTGGAGCTGTCGTCGACAACGATGACCTCGATGCGGTCGCGGGGATAGTCCTGGGCGACTATCGATTCGAGGCAGCGCTCGATGAAGCGGCCTTCATCCTTTACCGGGATGACGATGGAGACGAGTGGAAGCTCGTGGCTCTCCATGCTCTGTTGGCCTCAGCGCAATCCCGCGCGCTTGCTGGCTTCGACTTCCTCGATAGAGAGCGAGCGGGTGTGCTCTGTCTTATCCCAGTGCTTGCGCTTGCGCCGGAAGTAGCCGAGCCAGGTAATCGGGATCCAGGTCAGCGCGAAGAAGGGCATCGTCAGCACGTGCCGCACGTAGTATTTCAGCTCGACCTTCTCGAGGGAGAGGTAGAAGAGCGGGTAGATGACGTAGAACCCGATCACGGCCACGCCGAGCCAGATCCCGACGTTCAGAAAGCCGACGGTGACCTCGGGAAAGAAGAATGGTACCCAGGCGAAGATCAGCGTCAGGCTCCAGAGCATCGTCCGCGTCGGCGAGATGCAGTAGATGGCGCCATCGAAGGCCGCCAGGTCGCGCTTCGTAATCGCCCTCTTCAGCAGCGGCCAGAAGTAGCGCGAGGCCACGTCCCAGTGCCCCTGCATCCAGCGCAGACGCTGGCGCATAGAGGCTTTCATCGAGAGCGGCTTCTCGTCATAGATGACGGCGCTGTGCGCCCACGTCGGTTTCACCCCGTGCAGCAGTACGCGCATCGTGTATTCGAGGTCGTCGGTGAGCGAGGTGACATCCCAGCCATACTGACGGAGTACCGGCGTGGCGATGCAGAACCCGGTGCCACCGAGGGCGCAGGGCAGCCCTATCTGGTAGCGCGCCAGCTGATAGGTGCGCGCCGCCAGCCAGAAGGCCATCGCGTAGGACCAGGTGATCCAGTTGTCGTTTGGGTTCTTGGTGTCGAGGAAGCCCTGGATCACCTGCTCGCCGCGCAGCAGACGGTTGTTGAACTCGGCGAGCAGGTTGGCCGAGACGACGTTGTCGGCGTCGATCGTCACGATGCCGTCGAATGACCCGCCACCCATCTCGATCTGCTCGAACGCCCACTCGAAGGCATAGGGCTTGCCGCGCTTGTCCTCGTTATAGCGCTCCATGACGGTGGCGCCGGCCTCCCGGGCTCGCACGGCCGTCTCGTCGCTGCAGTTATCGGCAACGACAAAGATCTCATAGAGATGCTCCGGGTAATCGACGCTGCGCAGGCTCCTGACGGTCTCGGCGATCACCTGGTCTTCGTTATGCGCGGGCACGATTATCGCGAAGCTCTTCTCGGGGGGCAGCGTTGGCCCCTCGCGCCGCCGCTTCACCCCGAAGAGCGCGATCGTGATCTGATAGAGGTTCACGCCCATCAGGTAGGTCCAGGCCACGTTGAAGAACACCAGCCCGAAAATGGTCAGTACGAAGCCGACGTAGCCGATGTTGGGGTCTTCGAAGCTGGGCAGGATCTCCTTGAGCAGCTCGATCACTCGCGGGCTCCCAGCGTGTCCAGCATCGCGTCACGTATGCGCTCAGCCGCGTGACCGTCGCCATAGGGATTCCCCGCCGACGCCATCCGCTCGTATGCCGGCCCACCGGCGAGCAGCTCGTTGGCCTGGCTAACGATCTCCCCGCGGTCGGTGCCCACCAATTTAACAGCGCCGACCTCGACGCCCTCGGGCCGTTCTGTCTTCTCGCGCATGACGAGAACGGGGACCGCCAGCGAGGGCGCCTCCTCCTGGATGCCGCCGGAGTCGGTGAGGATCAGCGTAGAGTGACTCATCAGCCAGACGAGCGCCGGATATTCCACGGGCTCGATCAGATGAACGTTCGCGAGGCCCTCCAGTATCTGTCCCACCGGCGCGCGGACGTTCGGGTTGGGGTGCACAGGGAAGACGTACTCAACGTCGCTGTGTTCGCGGGCGAGTTCGGCGACGGCCTTGCAGATGTCGGCCATCCCCTCGCCGAAGCTCTCCCTGCGATGCGCCGTGATCAGCACAAGGCGCCCGCCCTCGTCGAGGCCTTTCTCCAGCCCCGGTACGCGGCTGGCCTCCCAGTCCGCCACGCGGTCGCGAGTCGTCAGAAGCGCGTCAACGACCGTATTGCCCGTCACCCAGATCGTCGAGGCGGCGATCCCCTCGGACAGCAGGTTGCGGCGAGCGCCCTCGGTCGGCGCGAAGTGAAAGTCGGTGAGGCGCCCCGTCATCGCCCGGTTCATCTCCTCGGGAAAGGGCGAGAACTTGTCCCAAGTGCGCAGACCGGCCTCGACGTGGCCGACCGCGGTCCGGGCGTAGTAGGCCGAAAGGGCGGCCGCGAATGCTGAGGTAGTGTCGCCCTGGACGATCACGACATCCGGCTCGGCCGCGCGCAGGATCTCGGCCATCCCCGTCACCACGTCCGCGGTTATCTGGCTCAGGGTCTGATCGGGGCGCATCAGGTCGAGGTCGAAGTCCGGGTTGATCTCGAAGAAGTCCAGCACCTGGTCGAGCATCTGGCGGTGCTGTGCGGTGACGCAGACCCTCGATTCGAACCGGGGGTCGTCGGCGAGTGTATAGATTACGGGCGCCAGCTTGATCGCCTCGGGGCGGGTCCCAAAGACGGTGAGGATCTTGAGCGGCATCGGCGGGCCTTTGCTGGCGCGCAACGGTTCAGGAGATCCCGCTGAGTCGCCTTAACAATTCTTGACGATCTTAGCCGGTCATCCAGCCCCTCGCCGGTGGAACCGGTTGGGCGTGTCAAGTCGTTGAATGTGTGACAGAATGAACTCTGCTCGGCTGACCTGGTAATGTCCCTATCACGGATCTTTAGACCCCCGTCGTCCCCGCGGTTAGGCTGGAGCACGGTGTCCCCTCTCTCGCGAAGGTTCGCTGTGCCATGAGCCGCGAACGCTGGGCCGAACGCTACTACACGCCCTGGCAAGAGGTACCGCGCCGCCGCCTGCCCGAACCGCGGCAGCACCGCCAGCGCGGCGCCCGGACAATGCTGGCCATGGTGGTCCTTGCCTTCTTCGTCATGTCGCTTTACACGTCCTTGATCGTTGTCAGCCGTGTCGATCAGGGCTTTTTCCCCGGCAACGAGATCAGCTTCGGCTTCCTGCCCGGCGGCGGAGTGCCGGCTGTCCAAGAACCGGAGGACGACCCGATCAAGCGACGGATCAACCTGCTCGTGATGGGTGTGGACCAGCGGCCGCATGACGAAGTCGACGCCCGTACGGACACCATCATCGTCGTCACCATCGACCCCGCGACCAAGACCGCCGGCGTCCTCGGAGTCCCGCGCGACCTCTACGTCCAGATCCCGGACGGCAACGGCGGCTTCACCAGCGGCAAGATCAACTCGGCCAACGCCATAGCCGCATCGCGCGGATACGACGGCCCGGAGCTCGTGATGGAGACGATAGAGCACAACCTGGGCCTCCATCTCGATGACTATCTGGTCGTGGACTTCCTGGCCTTCCAGGATTTCGTCGATGCCATCGGTGGGGTCGACGTGCAGGTTGATCAGCGGGTGGCCTACAGCAACTACTCAATCGACGACATCGCCGGCGAGCCGCTGACCATCGAGCCCGGCTTCCAGCACATGGACGGCTATACCGCCCTGGCCTATTCCCGCTATCGCGACGACAGCGACTTCGCGCGGATCAAGCGTCAGCAACAGATCATCTTTGCGGCGATCGACAAGGCGTTCAGCAGCGGCATCATGACCGACCCGGCGCAGATAATCGATCTCTACGACGCCTGGCAGGACACAGTCGACACCAACGTGGGCAGCGTGCGCATGCCCGGGCTTGCGCTCCTCGCCAGGGAGATCCCGGAAGAGCGCATCACGCGCGCCAGCCTCGGCGATGCCGTTACGGACGGAGAGGCCGGCGGTGAGTACGTGGCCCGGCTGGTACCGGACCGCGCGCAGGAGATCATCGATCTCCTCTTTAACGACCCCCGGCTGATCAACGAAGCCGCGCAGGTCGAGGTATTGAATGCCTCAGGAATCAGCGGCCTGGCCTGCGCCTTCCGCGACACGCTGGTCGGCCGGGGCGTACCAGAGGGCAACGTGACGCACGGCAACGCGCCCGAGTCGGGTTCCTTCCCGAACACCGTCGTCCTGGTCAAGACCGCGGGCAAAGAATTCACTGCCCAGAGCATCGCCGACTGGCTGGACCTCAACAGAGACCGGATCAGGCACTCGGGCGACGAGTTCCAGCACTTCGTCAGCGACACGGCCGACATCATCGTCGTCCTCGGCGAGGACGTACCCGAGTTTGCGGAAGGCTGCGCCTCCTAGAGCGAAAGCCGCCCCTGGCCCGATCCGTTGGCCCCCGGCTCGTCACCATCGTCGCCATTCTGAGCGTGATTCGCGCCGTCCGTGATCTCGACACCGCCGTCGCTGCCATTGTCGGCGGCCAGCTTCATCGCCTTATCCATCTCGCTGCTTTCAAAGCGAGCAACGCTGGTGCTGAGGTCGATGGCGGCGATTGCCGAGACGCGATCGCCCTTGTTGACGTTGATGATGTGGACGCCCTGGGCGTTGCGACCCGTCTTCCGGATCATGTCCAGGCGCGTGCGCATGACGATCCCTTGCTCAGAGATGACGAGCAACTCGTGCTCGGGCTTGACCATCTTGGCCGCCGAAACGGGGCCGGTCTTGTCGTTCACAGCCATTGAGATGACGCCCTGGCCGCCACGGCCCTTTCGCGGATACTCGTCGGCCAGCGTTCGCTTGCCCATGCCGTTGGTCGAGATCACCAGTAGCTCGTGGTCTGGAGCCACGACGTCGGCCGCCACTACCCTGGCGCCGCCAGGCAGTGACATCCCGCGCACGCCGCCGCTCGTGCGCGATGCCGAGCGCAGCGTGCCTACGGTGAAGCGGATGGCTTTGCCGTTGTCGGAGACGATCACGATGTCGTCGGCGTCGCCGGCCATCTTGGCAGCGATCAGGACGTCGTCCGCCTCCAGGTCCATGGCTATCAGCCCGGAGCGGCGGACCGCTTCGAAGGCCTTGAGCGGCGTCTTCTTGACCTCGCCCTTTCTCGTAACCAGGACCATGTAGTCATGACCGAAGCTGCGCAGGTTGACGACGGCAGTGACCGATTCGTTCTGCTCGATCTGGATGAGGTTGATCACCGGCAGGCCCCGAGCCCGGCGGGAGGTGTCCTCGACCTCGTAGGCCTTGAGCTGGAAGACGCGCCCCCTGTCAGTGAAAAACAGAAGGTTGTCCTTTGTATCGGCGACGTTCAGCTGCAGCACCGCGTCTTCTTCACGCGTGCTCATGCCGGTTGCGCCCTTGCCGCCCTTTTTCTGCAGTCGATAGGCGTCGAGCGGGCCGCGCTTGATATAGCCACGCTGCGTTATCGCGATCACCGTATCGCCGTGGGCCACCAGGTCTTCTTCGTTGAAGTCGCCGACGGCCTCGTACTTGACCTCGGTACGCCGGTCGTCGCCGTGTTTCTCGGCGATGTCCCTGGCCTCGTCGCGGATCAGGTAGTCCATCTTGCGCGGGTTGGCGAGCAGGTCCTCGAGATAGTTGATTGTCTTGATCAGCTCCTCGAACTCGTCCTGGAGCTTCTGCCGCTCGAGCGCCGCCAGGCGGCGCAGCTGCATGTCGAGGATGGCCTGCGCCTGGCGCTCCGTGAACTCGAACGGGGCCGCCTGAAGGGCCTCCTTGGCCTTCTCGGCGGACTCGGACCCACGGATCGTAGCGATCACCGCGTCCAGCATGTCGATGGCCTTGAGCAGGCCTTCGAGGATGTGCGCGCGCTCGCGCGCTTTCTCCAGGTCGAACTCCGAGCGGCGCCTGATGACTTCGCGGCGGTGATCGATGAAGGCTTCGAGGGCCTCCTTGAGGTTGACCACGCGCGGCTGGCCGTTGACCAGCGCCAGCATGTTCATGGCGAACGAGCTCTGCATGGCGGTGTGCTTGTAAAGCGCGTTTAGCACGGACATCGGCTGCGCTTCGCGCTTGAGCTCTATGACGATCCGCATGCCGTGGCGATCCGACTCGTCACGCAGGTCAGAGATGCCCTCGACCCGTTTGTTGCGGACCAGATCGGCGATGCGCTCGATCAGCGTCGACTTGTTCACCTGGTACGGGATCTCCGTGACGATCAGCTGCAGGCGGTTGCTCCGCGTCGATTCGTGCACGGCGGCGCGCGCGCGCATGATCACGCGGCCGCGGCCTGAACCATACATGCTCAGGATGTCGTCGCGGCTCGTGTAGATGACGGCCCGGGTCGGGAAGTCGGGGGCAAGCACCACCTCCGCCAGCTCGCTCACGGTGGCGTCGGGGCTATCGATAAGCATCGCGATGGCCGAGGCTATCTCGCGCAGGTTGTGCGGCGGGATGTTGGTGGCCATGCCAACAGCGATCCCCGATGCCCCGTTCACCAGAAGGTTGGGCAGGCGCGCTGGGAGCACTGTCGGCTGCGTCAGCGAATCGTCGAAGTTCGGCTCGAAGTCGACGGTGTTCTTTTCGATATCGGCCAGCATATCAGTCGCAATAGCTGCCAGCCGGGCCTCGGTATAGCGCATGGCGGCCGGGGGATCGCCGTCGACAGACCCGAAGTTGCCCTGGCCGTCGACCAGCGGATAGCGCATCGAGAATGGCTGGGCGAGACGCACCATGGCGTCGTAGACGGGTGAATCGCCGTGCGGGTGGTACTTGCCCAGGACCTCACCGACGATACGAGCGCTCTTCTTGTAGGGCTGGCCGGGACGCAGTGCCAGCTCGTCCATCGCGTAGAGGATTCGCCGTTGCACCGGCTTGAGACCGTCGCGCACATCCGGCAGAGCGCGCGAGACGATCACGCTCATGGCGTAGTCCAGGTAGGACTGACGCATCTCCTCTTCGATCTTGACGGAGCGTACTACGCCCAGGTTGTCTGTTCTGTCTTCTGAAACCATCTGTCGCTCTCTATCCCGCAGCCGCGTTGGCGGCGACGCCGCCGGTCTTCGCGTTCCTGCTCACCGCGTTCACGAAGTAGCGGAACAGCAGGCGCGAACGCTCGTTGAAGGCATCACGCTCGTCGCGCTCGGTCCGCTCAGGATGCCACTGCACGCCGATCAGCAGCGAACCCGAATCGCTTTCGAAACCCTCTACAAGGCCGTCAGCGGTCCAGGCGCTGGCAACCAGGCCCGGCGCCAGCGTGTCGGGGCGCACTGCCTGGTGGTGCCGCGAATTCGTCGTCATCGCCTTAACTCCGTAGATCCCGGCCAGCAAGGTTCCCCGGCCCAGCGTGACTTCGTGCCATGCCGAACGTCGGCCGTCTGATTCTGTTAATCCATGGTGGCCTTCTACGTGCTGGTCGAGCCGTCCGCCGAGGGCCACGTTGACGACCTGGTGGCCGCGGCAGATGGCCAGCACGGGCAGCCCGCCGGCGATAGCCGCCTTGAGCGCGCTGACCTCAAACTTGTCGCGGTCGTCATCCGGGGTCCCGGTTTCGGCTCGCGCCGCCTCGCCATAAAGCGACGGGTTGATGTCTTCTCCCCCGGTGAACACCAACCCATGCAGCCCATTCGACAGGTCGACCTCGGGGTCGCCCGGAAACACGGGTACGGCGAGCGCGCCGGCGGCATTGACCGAACGCAAGTAGCTCTCGCGGCTCTTCGGGTTGTTGGATCGAGAAAGGACCACGCCGACCCGTGGGCCCTGCTGTGGGCTCGGCATTCTAGGTCGATTCTAGCCGAAATCAGGACGAGTCACAAACCAAACCGCTAAGCCATGTGAGCAATTCTCTATATGCCCCCAACATGTTCGAGCAACGCGTAGCAAGTTCGGCCTGATCTGCGGCGCTTGCGATAACCAGCGTGACTATCAGGAGTCGCTGGCTATCTCGCTGTCCCATTCGGCTTCGGTCTCGGCCCAGTCGTCGCACGGCTCAGACACGTCCTCCGAGTACCAGAGCACGCTGCCTCTCAGATCTTCGAGAATCTGAGCCTCAGTAGTCGAACTTGCAGGTTGAGCCGAATCCTCGTCGGCGGGAACCGGATTTGCGTATGACTTCCTGCGCCTCGTCACCGTGATCGCCTTTCCAAGCATCTCATCCAGCCACGGCCATCCGCTGTGTCTGAATTGACCAGCCCTGTCCAGTCTTCATCGGCTTGCGTCGGCTTACGCCGGTCATGACATGATGGTGGCATAGCTTTGAGCCAGCGTGCGGTCATCCCCGCTTCCTATCAGCCCAACTGGTCGTCATTCATCGGCGCCCTGCACGGCGTCTTGCAGGCGTTCGGCGAGGACGCCGACCCAGACGTCCTGATGGGCATCTCGGGGCACGCCTTCAGGATCGCCGTGTCCGATGGTACCGAGGGCTTCATTGCCTACGACACTCCGCTTCGCCACAACCACGAGTCCGCCCTGCCGCTCTATCGCAATGCCGGCTACGAACTGGAGCGGCTGGCCGCCGCCGGCGACGACCCGACCTTCGACGAAGTCAAGTCGCGCGCAGTGAAGAGGATTCGTCAAAGCATCGACCGCGGTCGGCCCGTAATCGCCGCCGGGCTCCATATTGCCGACTTCGGGGTCATCCGTGGCTACGACGATCGCTCGCGAACCCTGGTCGTCAGCACCATCTCGCAGGAGCAGACGGGCGAGGTCCTGCCGGTAGCGTCCTGGCCGTCGCCACCGGACAGGCGCCTCGACATCTTCTTGCTCGGCGAGCGCGTGGCCGTCGACGAGGCGGCGGCCATCCTCGACGCTCTGGCCTTCGCCTGCGACTACGCCGAGAGGGGCGAGGGCCGGGACTTTGAGGCGATCAGTGGGAGCCGCCACGGCTTCCAGGCCTTCGACGCCTGGGCCGAGGCGCTGGAGAATGGTGAGTCGATCAATAGCAAAGCCCACGCGCAGAACGCGCAGGTCGTCCTATCCGCCCGTGCGCACGCCGCTCGGTTCCTGGATAAGGTCGCGGACAGGACTGCGGTGGCGGATCAGCTCCGCGCGGCGGCGACCGCCTACCGTGCGGAGGTCCTGGAGTGGAGCCGCTTTTGCACCCTCTTTCCGTTTCCAGGGGCAGGGGACATCGAGGGCCACGCTGCCTACCTGGAAGGCGCCCGCTATTTGAGACGAGCCCTCATCCACGAGCGCGTGGCCATCGAGCACCTGCGCGAAGTATTGACCGTCAGCTGACCGGGCGAGAAGGTCTGCGCTTTGGCTTCACCCTCGAGAAGATTGCACCGAGGTCGATGGCCAGTCCCGGGGCTATCGGCGCGAGGTCGATGCTCGCCGGGGAAGCAACGCTGGTTGGCTGGTCGCCGGGACGATAGACCGTGGCCTGCTTCTTTTCATCATCGATTACGATGGCAAGTCTGACGCCGTGCGCCATGTAGAAGTTGAGCTTGTCGACGACATGACCGGCCCGATCGTCGGGTGACAGAATCTCAATAGCCACGTCCGGGGCGATGTTCTGCCTTCGCGCCATGCTTCCGTCGGCTTCCAACGCGATCCGGTCAAGATCGACGATAGCCACATCGGGCAAATAGGCGCGCGGCGGCTCACCGAAGGTGAAGCGCATCTCGGAGAATACGACGTGATCGGCGAGATCCCCTATCTGGAACCCGAGCGCCATTTGAATCACGCCGTGGTGAGAATCCGGAGCCACCTTCTCTACGACCTCGCCATCGACAAACTCCAGCCCCGGCTTCTGCTCCGGAAGCCGAGCAAACTCCTCAAGACTCATGCGCTGCGCGATAACCATCGCCACCAGTCTACGCCTTTGGTACCGGCGCACCGAACGGCGGCTCTTCGACGACGGGCATCACGTGGAGGCTCTCGGGCCGCAGCTGCAGCCACCATTCCTTGCGCGATGCCACGTCGAGCACCTCATAGGGGTGGGCCGGCAACTCGACCTCGAGGCGAAGTCCTCCCTCTACCTCGAACACCAGCGTGTGACTGGCTCCGTGGGCGGACTCGTCGGCGAGGCGCCCAAAGAGGTAGCTGCTTCCGTCCTCCAACGGACCGTGGCGGGCAAGCAAGACCTGCTCGGGCCTGATCCCCACATCGACCTCCTGCCCCGGCTGGACATCCCTGAGGGCCGCGCGCAGCACCAGCGAACCTACAGCCACGGCCAGCCCGCGCTCATCGCGTCCCACGACGTGCCCGCGCATGATGTTGCCAAACTCGGTCAGCTCGGCCACACGGCGGCTCGCGGGCTGCCTGAAGACGCGGTCGCGCGGCCCGCCATCGACCGTTTGGCCGCTGTCCAGCACGACCAACTGGTCGGCGAGGTTGTACGCCTCCCGCAGGTCGTGGGTGACGAAGATGACGGTGAGTCCAAGCCTCTCTTTAAGACCGACCAGCTCGCGCCGCAGCGTACGGCGAATCGAGGCGTCCAGCGCCGAGAAGGGCTCGTCCAGCAACAGCAGCCGCGGCTCCGGGGCGAGCGCGCGGGCCAGCGCCACCCGTTGCTGCTGCCCGCCTGACATCTGCGCGGGCAGGCGATCCTCCAGGCCATCCAGCTCGAAGATCCTCAGCAGCTCGCCGACGCGGGCGCCCCTGGCGCCCCCGGGCAACCCGACCAGGCCGTAGCCGATGTTCTCAGCCGCCGTAAGGTGCGGAAAAAGCGCCAGGCTCTGGACGACGTAGCCAAGGCGCCGCTGTTGGGGCGACAGGTTTCGCCTGGCAGAGGAGTCGAAGATGGCTTCGCCGTCAACGGCGATCCGGCCGCTGTCGGGCCTCTCCAGCCCGGCGATACAACGCAGCGTGAGGCTCTTGCCCGACCCGGAGTGCCCGAAGAGGACTACGGTCTCATCACCGGCCGCGAACGAGACGTCGAGGGCGAAGGGTCCAAGCTGCCTGCGGATCGCGACCTCGATCAACGGCGGTACAACTCCCGGCCGGACAGGGCATAGCGGAGCGCCAGCAGGAGCACGAAGGCCACGGCCAGCAGTATCACCGAAAGGGCGACCGCCCCGGCGAGCCCCTGGCGCGACTCGAACGCCGTGATGATCGCCAGTGGCATTGTCTGGGTCCGGCCTGAGAAGTTGCCGGCGAAGATCAGGGTCGCGCCGAGCTCGCTCAGAGCCCGCGCCCAGCAGAGGACCGCCCCTCCGATGAGGGACGGCCGTGCCAGTCGCAGCGTGATCCGCCAGAAGGTCAGCAGCGGTGAGACACCGAGCGTCGCCGAAACCTGCTCGTAGGCCGGGTCGATGCTTTCGAACCCTGCCTTCAGACTGCGTACAAGGAAGGGGGCGGCGACGAAAAGCTGGGCGAGGATCACGGCGTTCGTGGTAAACGCCAGCTCGAGGCCGAGATCGTCCAGGTACTGGCCGAAGTACCCGCGTCGCCCAAAGGCCACCAGCAGGGCCACGCCCGCCACCGTTGGAGGCAGCACGATGGGCAGGTCGATCAGTGAATCGACGATCCGCTTGCCGCGGAAGTTGCTGCGGGCCAGCAGGTACGCCAGTGGTGTGCCCAGCACGAGGGCGATCACCAGGGTGACCGTGCTCGTTATCACTGAGAGCCTCAGCGCCTGCAACGTGAAGTCATCCGTCAGCCGGCTCGCGAAGTCCTCCTGGTCGAAGGCGCGATAACCGAGGGCGATCAGCGGGAGGGCGACAAAGGCGGCGAAGGCAACGGCCGGACCCAGGAACAGCGCGCCCAGTGGCGTCTGTCTGGGGCCGGGCCTCCCCGCTTTAGCCGGAGGTGAAGCCGTGCTCACGCAGGATCGCCTGTCCGTCGTCCGAAAGGACGAAGTCAATGAAGCCGGAGGCGCCGCCGGGGTTATCAGCGTCGGAGACGACGCCGATGGGGTACTCGGCGGCGACGTTGACACCGTCAGGGATCTCGATGACCTCGACCGCCTCCCCGGCGACGAGGGCGTCCGTGATGTAGACGATGCCGGCGTCTGCCTCGCCGAGCTCCACCTTGGCGAGCACCGCCCGGGCGTCGGACTCGTTGGAGACGACGTTCGCGAGCACGGCCTCCTCGAACCCGGTTCCCAGCCCGCCCGCCAGGCTGCCGACGACTTCGCGGGCGTAGCGGCCGATGGGCACGTCTTCGTTCGCCAGGACAACGCGCAACCCGGCGTCGGCCAGGTCCTCCACGGACTCGGTGCCGGCAGGATTGCCATCCGGTACCACGATCACGAGCTCATTCCTCGCGAAGACCGCGGGGGCCTCGACGATCCCGGCGTCGACAGCGAGCTCCATCTGCACCAGGTCGGCCGAAGCGAAGACGTCGGCCGGTGCGCCCTCCTCGATCTGGACGCGAAGGGCGCTCGACGAGGCGAAGCTGAACTCGATCGAGGTGGCGTCTCCCTCGTTCTCCATTGCCGCTCCCAACTCGGCGAAGGCGTCGCTGAGCGAGGCAGCCGCGAACACCGTGATCTCGCCCGCGAGGACGGCGTCGGCTCCCTCCGCCACGCCGGCGTCGTCGCCGTTTCCGCCCTGGCAGGAGGCGCCCGCCAGGGCCAGGGCAACGCCCGACAGGATCATGGCGGGGCGAGGGGACCGTCGGCGCGCGGCCAGCAGGACTTTCACGCGTTTCGGCGGTAGTCCTGGAGCCAGTCCAGGGTCGCGCGGGCGGCGCTCACCTTGGACTGGGTGACCAGGTAGGCGAAGCCGTCGGGCGGGAGCGCCGCGGATGCCGACTCCAGGTCGGCGAGGTAGCGGTGGCAGACCGCTATCTGGGTCGCCAGGAGGTCGGCTACAGATGCCCTGCCGGTGAGCCTCGCGAAGTAGATCTTGAGAAGGAAATCCAGGCGGATCTCTCGCAGGCGGCTTACAGGAGTCTCGATCCACTCCTGCAGCAGCTTCCGGCCCGCGTTGGTCGGCTCGTAGACGATGCGCTGGGGACGAAGCCCGTCCCGCTCCTCATGGCCTTCGATCAGGCCTCGGCCGGCCAGGTCTTTCAGGGCCGCGTAGAGACTGGCCTGTTCGAGCCGAACGACGCCGGCCAGGTCCCCACCCTCGTTGAAGGACCGCACCAGGTCGTACCCGTGCGCCGGACCGGCGTCGAGCAGCCCGAGAATCGCGTATTGCGCCGGGTTGAGGCGGTCGTTGGCAGTTGCCATACCTTCTCGCACGAATACTCAGTATGTGAGTATTCACGCGCGCCCCTATCCGTCAAGCCGGGCGCCAGCGACTACCCGCTGGTCGTCCCTCGGCGGGCCGCGGCGAGGCGTGGTTGGCGTTGGCCATGGCCGCGTTGCGCTGAGTCCCTCGGTTGTTATACTTGCACGGGCTCGCCGGTCCCATCTAATCACCCCCAGGAGGGGGTTTCTTTATGCCAGCAATAGTTCTAATCGGTGGCCAGTGGGGCGACGAGGGGAAGGGACGGATTGTCGATCTCCTCTCCGAGAAGGCCCATATCGTCACCCGTTACTCGGCCGGCAATAACGCCGGACACACCGTAATCAATGAGCGGGGTACCTTCAGGCTCAGGCTGGTGCCGGCCGGCATCTGTTACCCCGGGAAGATCTGCATCATCGGCAACGGGATGGCGGTTAACCCGAAGGCACTGATCGAGGAGATCGAGGACCTCGAGTCGCGCGGCGTCTCGACAACCCACCTCTTCATCAGCGACCGCTGCCAGGTTGTCATGCCCTATCACCCGATAATCGACCGCCTCGACGAGAAGCTGCGCGGCGAGAACGCCGTAGGCACGACCGGCTACGGCATCGGGCCCGCTTTCGCGGACAAGGTCGCGCGCATCGGCATCCGCATGGGCGACCTCATCGACCCGAGGGTCTTCGAGGACCGGCTGCGCTACGTCCTCAACTACAAGAACAACGTCCTGACGCGCCTCTACGGCGCCGAAGCCCTCGACTTCGACCAGGTTTACGCAGAGTACTGCGAATACGGCATGCGCCTGGCGCCGCACGTCCGGGACACCTCTGTGATCGTCCACGAGGCCCTCGCCGGCGACGAGACGGTGTTGCTCGAGGGGGCCCAGGGCAGCCTGCTCGACCTCGACGCGGGGACTTATGAATTCGTGAGCGCCTCGGTCCCGTCGTCGCTGGCGGCGGGCGCCTGCATCGGCATAGGAATCGGGCCCACCCAGATCGACCGCGTCTACGGCGTCTACAAGGCCTACATGACGCGCGTGGGCAACGGTCCCATGCCGACGGAGCTCTTCGACAACGACGGCGAGCGCATCCGTGAGATGGGGCAGGAGTACGGTACAGCCACGGGCCGGCCACGGCGCTGCGGCTGGTTCGACTCGCTGGCGTCCCGCTACACGGCGCGCGTCAACGGCCTGACCGCCGCCATCTTCACGCGCATGGACGTCCTCGACACCTTCGAGGAGATCAAGATCTGCACGAGCTATCGCATCGACGGCAAGGAGATACTCGAGTTCCCGGCCTCGGTGGGACAGCTCAACCGCGCCCAGCCCGTCTTCGAGTCGATGCCCGGCTGGAACACGCCGACGACGGGCGTCCGTAACTGGGAGGATCTGCCCGAGGCGGCCCGCAACTATGTGAAGCGGGTCGAAGAGTTGATGGGCGTCCCCATCGCCCTCGTCTCGGTCGGCCCCGAACGCGACCAGTTCATCAGCCTCGACTCTATCCTCTAGGCTTGCCGACCACCGATTACCTGCGTCCCGGCCTCGACCTCGTATTTGTCGGGATCAACCCCGGGCTGCGCTCCGACGCAGCGGGGCGCCACTACGCCGGTCCCGGCAACCACTTCTGGCCCCTGCTCTACGAGTCGGGCATCGTCCCGGAGGCCATCACCTGCCTCGAAGACGAGCGCATCCTCGATTTCAACATTGGGATGACCAACATGGTCGCCCGTGGCTCTCGCGGCATCGACGACCTGAGCCTCGTCGAGCTGCGCGGGGGCGCGACGCTTCTCCTGGCGAAGCTCGAGCGCTATCACCCGAAGATCGTCTGTTTCAATGGAAAGAGGATCTATGAGGTGTTCGCGGGCCACCGCTGCAACTTCGGGCTCCAGGATGAAAGGGTCGCCGACGCCATGGTGTTCGTAATGCCCTCGACCAGCGCCCGCACGGCCTCCCACCAGCGGGCTGACAAGCTGGTCTACTTTCGCCAGCTCAAACAGGCGCTTGACGGGGTACGCGAGAAGAAGTCATGAGTAC
>WHTO01000188.1 GCA_009377665.1 Dehalococcoidia bacterium | reverse complement strand
CCATCGCCCTCGGCATCAAGCAGCTCGATGAACGTCTGGGCGCCTGCGGTGGCGACGATGATGACGACGCGACCAGGGCCTGGTGACCTCGCCAAAGCGGCCGTCGACCACCAGCGGCCGCCCCCAGCGCTCGCTGATCTCGTTCGCCGTCTGGCGCGACTTGACCTCCTCGCTGCTGCCTATCGCCCCGACATCCTTCCACTCAGTGCGAGCCGCCAGCCGCCGGGCATCGGCGTGTCCGCGCTCGGTCAACTCCCACGCTTCGGGCGGACTCTCGGGGACTACGAGCGACTCGGCGTGGCGCAGCAGATAGACGAGCGCCACTCAGACCCGCGCCCCCGCCGTCTCGTCGAGCGCGACGAAGAGGCCGTCCAGCGAGGTGATGGTGAGACAGTCGAAGCGGTGGTTGTGGCCCCTGCGGTCGACCAGGACGGGCGTCAGACCAGATGCCCGCGCCCCGAGGACGTCGGCGATGTACGTGTCGCCCACGTAGACGCATTCGCCGGGCTGCAGCCCGCCGCGGTCCAGGGCATAGCGGAAGATCTCGGTCGAGGGCTTGGCGTGACCAACAACGGCCGAGGCCACGACGAAGTCGAAGAAGCGGGTCAGGCCGAGGCTGCTGAGGATCGCCACGAGGTCGCTGCCCCAGTCCGAAACCACCCCCTGCACGAGGCCGCGCTTCTCGCCCTCCGCCAGCGCGCCCCAGGCGTCGTCAAAAACAACCCACTGCGCCGGCTCGTTGTACCAGGCGTTCAAGCGGACCGCGAGGGCGTTCAGCAGCTCCGAGTCCTGTTCCAGCCCGGCGCGCCTGAACGCCTCCAGGTAGTAGTCCCGCCAGAAGCGCCCGGCGCTGTCGTCCGAGTTGTAGAAGGCGATGCCCTCGCTGCCCTGGCGCTCGTGGAAGAAGGCGGTCACGTCCGGCAGCGCCGCCTGCAATTGCTCGGGGACGGTGTAGACCTCAAACTCGTCGAAGGCCACCTCGCAAAGCTCGTCGATCGTCGGCCGGCCCTTGAGCAGCGTATTGCCGCAGTCATAGATGATGGCCTTGATCTCTTGAGTCACCCGTCGATCTTAAAGCCGGGCACCCGTCCGCACCGCGCCCTCTGCCAGCCTGCCGTTCGCCTGGCCCGTCGTCAGTCGCTGGCCGGTCGGCCCTTGCCCGAGGCTCCCAGCGGCAGGTCGCCGAGGTGCGATGTGTCGTTGGTGTAGAGGATGCGCGCACGACCAAAGCGCACGTCGAGCTTGCTCACCGACGTATGGTCGATCTTGAAGGCGTGGAAACCCGTGTAGTCGACGCCCAGGGCGTGGCAGAGGATGGCGTTGACCGTCTCTTCATGGCTCACACACACGACGGTCAAGTCCTGCTCGCGATAACGGTCCCAGATCGCCTCGACAAAGGCAGTCGTGATCCTCTCCGCGAAGGCGCGTGGCGTCTCGCCGCCAGCCGGCGAGTAGTCGAAGGTCCCCGGCATCTTCGCCATCTCGGGGTACAGCTCCCGGATGCGGGTGATCGGCAGGTCGTGCAGGCTGCCGGCGTCCACCGCGCCGAGGCCGGGCACCTCGCTGCGGGCAACCCCCGCGGCGTCCGCGATAGACTGCGCCGTCTCGAGGCAGCGCTTGAACGGCGAGGTCACCAGCTGGTCGATGGCCATTCCGCCAAAGCGCTCCCCGAGGCGCGCGGCCTGCCGCCGGCCGAGGTCGGAAAGCGGGAAGTTCTTCTGGATGTGGCCCGTGGGGATGTCGGACTCGCCATGCCGCACGAGGAAGAGCTGCATCGTCAGGAAGGATATCCGAAGGCGAAGACAAAAAGATCGAGGGCCCTCGGGGAGAGTGGCCCTCGATCGGGGTGGCCGACGTTGTAGATCGTGTCGATGAAGAATCTAGAGGGAAGGCGCCCCGCCTGGCGCCGCTTTTCGCTCACAGTCCGCTCACAGTCCATCGCCGACCCGCCCCGGACTCACGTCGGCAGACCCTATCATTCGGAGCAGCGGTCATGTCTCGTCAACCAGTAGAAGCCACCGCGGCGAGCGCCGGCGCCCTCCTCGACGCCGTCGATCAACCTATGTTCGCTCTCGACATAGACGGCCTCTTCATCTTTGCCAACCAGGCCTTCGCGGCCAGTCGCGGCCTGGCGCCGGACCGAGTGATCGGTAGGCCATTCGCCACTGGCCTGGCCGATGTCGGCGCCGCCGACAGGCTGCTCAGGCGCGTCCGCGACGGGGAAACCACCGTCGGCGAGCTAGAGCTCGGGGGCGCCGACATCGGCGCTCGCGTCGTTGAAAGGCTGGGTCCCTGGCGTAATCCCGACGGGGGGCTCTCAGGATTCTGGGGTGTCGGCCTCGCTTCCGAGTCCGCGGAGCTGCGGCGTGAGGCCGAGGTCTTGCGAAACGTCGACGAAGCCCGCCGCAACCTGCTCTCCACCGTCTCGCACGAGCTGCGCACCCCGCTCGCCGCCATCCAGGGCTACGCCTCGACCTTTCTGCTCTATGAAGAGCGCCTGGAGGCCGAGGAGCGCCGCGAGTTCTTGCAGCGCATCGTCAACTCAACCCTCCAGCTCGAGGAGCTGATCGACAACCTCCTGACGGCATCGCGGATCGAGCACGGGACGCTCCAGATCGCCCCGCGTGCGGTGCAGCTATCCAAGCTCGTGCTGGAGGCTATCGCAGAGGCCCAGATGCGCACCGAGCGCCAGGAGCTGACCTTCGCGGGGCCCGAGCGCTGCGAGCTCACGCTCGATCCGAGGCGAATTAGGCAGGTTATCCACAACCTGCTCGACAACGCCATCAAGTACGGCGGGGAGGGCCTGATCGACATCGTTGTCGAAGATCGCGGGGACGATGTCGTGCTCTCGGTGTCCGACCACGGTGGCGGCATTTCTGTCGAGTCCCTGCCCCACCTGTTCGAGCGCTTCTATCGCGCCGGCACCACGACCAGCGCCAAGGGGACCGGCCTGGGTCTGTGGATCAGCAAAGCCATCGTCGAGGCCCACGAGGGCCAGGTAGATGTTCATTCCGACCCCGGGCAGGGCACGACCTTCACGATCGTCCTGCCCCGCGGCCTGGCGGTCCCGGAGGCTTAGTGACGGTTCCAAGCATCCTGGTTATCGAGGACGACCCCGACATTGCGCGGGTGATCACCACCATCCTTCGCTTTGAAGGCTATGATTTTACCCATGAGCGCGACGGCCAGCTGGGCCTCGACCAGGCGCGCCAGGGATCATGGTCCGCCGTCATCCTTGACCTCGGCCTCCCCACGATCAGCGGCTGGGAGATCCTCGACGCCCTGCGCTCCGAGTTCGACGACACGCACCCCCCAGTCATCATCATCTCCGCGACCGCCGAGGCGACCCTGCGCGAGGACGCCCTCAGCCGCGGCGCAGCGGAATACCTGGTCAAGCCCGTAACTGCCGATGTCGTCGCCCGGGTCGTCAGGCAACACGTCATCCCCGATAGGGAACTCTAGGCCGTCGGTACTGGTCGTCGACGACGACCTGAATCTCCTGCGCATTGTCAGAAAGACGCTCGATCTCGAAGGTTTCGAGACCGTCACGGCCAATAACGGCGACGAGGGACTGCGCGCCTTCAACAAACAGTTCCAGGCCGTCATCCTCGACGTCCGCATGCCTGGAATCGACGGTGTCGAGCTCTGTCGCCGCATCCGCGCCGCCAGCCTTGTACCCGTCGTGATGCTCACCGCCGCCGACGACGAGTCGGACGCCGTCGCCGGGCTGGAGGCGGGAGCCGATGACTACATCCGCAAGCCGGTTGGCGCCAGCGAGCTGGTAGCCCGGTTGAAGGCCGCGATCCGGCGCTCGCGCGGCAGTCCATCGCAGAACGCAGCCCCAACCGTCAGCGTCGGGCCGCTGGAAGTCGACTTCAACCAGCGCATCGCCAGGCTGAACGGCGAAGAAATCAGGCTCTCGATAACCGAGTACAGGCTGATCGCCTTCCTCGTCGAGAACGGCGGCCGCGTGATGCCACGCGACGAGATCCTGCGCAACGTCTGGGGCGACGGCTATGAGGGGGAGAACCACCTGCTGAACGTTACGATCAGCCGGATGCGTGGCCGCCTCGCCCTGCCTGGCGGCATGCTGGAGACCGTACCGGGCGTCGGCTACAGGATGAACAGGTGAGCTCGGACTGCCTCTTCTGTGCGATGGGCAGCGGCGTCATGGACGTGCCGAAGCTGCACGACGACGATCTGGTATTCGCCATCCGCGACATCAACCCACGGGCGCCCACCCACCTGCTCGTTATCCCGAAGGAGCACATCCCGGGCGCCCTGGACATCACCGAAGCGCACGGCCCGGTCCTCGGCCGAATGTACGCCGTGGCAGCTGCGCTGGCGCGCAGCGAGGGCTTCGCCGACAACGGCTTCCGTCTCGCCGTCAATTGCGGCGACGACGGAGGCCAGACCGTCTATCACCTGCACATGCACGTGCTGGCCGGTCGCCGCCTCGGCCCCGAGGGCTAACCGCGCTTGGCCTTCCGGCCACCGGACGACCTCGCGCCGCTGCTCCAGGCGCTGCCCCGGGGACTTTACAGCCACACAGCTCGCGTCGTCGGCGAGATCGACCGCATCGCTCCCACGGACGCGGACTACGAGCGCCTGCTCCGCGCCGCCTGGGCGCACGACGTGGCGCGCGCCGTGGGAGCGATGCGGTCGATCT
>WHTO01000187.1 GCA_009377665.1 Dehalococcoidia bacterium | reverse complement strand
CCTGAGGCGCGGCAGCCTCTACGCCCTGGCCGGCGCCGCGTGCTATGGGATCAGCCCCGTCCTCATCAAGGGTGCGCTCGACATCGCCGACGCGCCGCTGATGGGGACGTTGATCTCCTACCTGGCCGCTTCCTCGTTCCTGGCAGGGACGATGATCAGACGTGGCAACCGCGACCGTATTCACCTGAGTCACTGGTCGACGTTGCGCTGGTTCGCGTCCGCGACGCTCCTGGTCAACGTTGCCCAGATGCTGCGCTACGTAGCCCTGGATGGAGGCGATGTTACGCTCGTCGTCCTCCTGATGCAGGGCACGCCGGTGTTCACAATCGCGCTCACAGTCGCCATCAACCGCCAGTTCGAGGTGGTCAAGCCGGGAATACTCGTGCCGGCGGCCCTGGTGGTGATCGGTGGCGCGTTGATCGTTTCTCAGCAGTAGGCTCGCGGAAGCCTTAAAGGACGGCGAAGATCTCGACCAGGTTACCCCAGGGGTCGTTGGTGAAGCAGCGCGTGTAACCGAGGAAGTCGTGGCGCTTGTTGCGCTGGAACGCTCCTGATAGGGCGCGCTGCTGGAGGAAGGACCCTTCCGGCGCCAGCAGGCTGAGGCGCTGTCGGCGGGCGCCTTCCGGTTCGCCGGCGTGGAGGCGAATGCGTAGCCGGTCGCTGTCCGTCTCGAGCAGGATGTCGCCGCTGTCGTCGCCCACTTCGCGCAGGCCAAGCGCGCCGCAGTAGAAGGCCCGGGCCTCGTCCTCGCCTCCAGGGGCTATGGCGAGCGTCAGCTCTGGCCTCGCCTCGGCAGTGCTTCCTGGGCGTCCCACGGGCGCATCTTACTTCGACGCCGCGTGGGGTTCCCGCGACAATCCTGACGCACCGGGGGACTAACCTCAAGGCAGGATCACAAGGCAGGATCACAAAGCAAGCGGGAGGCGCGATGCAACCTGGAGTCACACCGAGGGCGGACCGGCCCCAGATGCCGGGCTACGGCATCTCCGATCAGCCACCCGATACCGACCTCCGGCCATGGAGCGGCGCGGCTGAGCAGCTGGCGAACTCCCGCAACTACTGGATAACGAGCACGCGACCCGATGGACGGCCGCACGCGATACCGGTCTGGGGCATCTGGATGGATGACGCGTTGTACTTCAGCACGGCCCGCGGCTCCCGCAAGGGACGCAACCTCGCGGCGCGTCCCAACGTAGTCGCCCATCTGGAGAGCGGCGACCGCGTGGTGATCCTGGAGGGCGAGGTCGAAGAGGAAGAGGAGCGGACTGTGCTCGAACGCTACGTCGACGCCTACGACGTGAAGTACGCCTTTCGTCCCGAAATGGGGAAGCCTGAGGAGGTCGTCTACAGGCTGCGGCCCAGCAAGGCTCTGACGTGGAATGAGAGTTCTGACAACCCGGGCGAGGACTTCACAAACAGCGCCACCCGCTGGCGCTTCTGAGCCTCCTTCAACAACAGTCTCTTGACTGGCGGAGCATAATGAACGTGCGTATGGTGTCGATGGTATGAAGGCGATCAACCGAAACGGCCGACAAACTACAAACGGGAAGACGCGCGAGGTCAGTCCGAAGGAAGGGCTTGCCCTCCTGGATCGACAGGCCCAAAGATACCTGGGCATGAGCGCTCGGGAGTTCATCGATAGATGGGAGCGCGGGATGATCGATGATCCTGACCGCCCCGAAGTGGTCCGCGTGGCCATGCTCCTTCCGTTTGGCCGATAACCGGTCCTACGCCGAAGTCCGACGGTTCAGTAAAGACATCCAGCGGGTCATCTCCTGCTTCACCCGCGCCCAGATATTGGTTAGCCCGGGCGGGTACAGACCATCCAATCGGCCACACTCGCTCACGGTGAGCGACGATCCCATACGACTGCACGGCACATCGAGACTCTGGCTTTCGATCCGATACATGTATGAGATCGTCCAGGACCGCCGTGGTGCCCCTGTCGATGTCCACACCGTCCAGTACAGCTACGACGTAGACGATGAGACCGGCAGAAGTGTATTCGGATACCACTGGCACCCAGCCATCAGTAACCGGCCCTACCCTCACCTCCACATCGGGCATGCGACTGTGGACCTTGACATACTCCATGAGGCGGGACGGTCGGACAACGCGAACGGGCTTCGGGCAGAGATAGCCGACGTCCATTTTCCGACGGGAAGAATCAGCCTTGAATCAGTCCTCAGGATGCTGGTTACCGACTTAGGGGTTGACCCGCTACAAGAGCATGCCAGCGATTGGCAAGCCATACTCGCGGAAACCGAGCACGCCTTCCAGGCCAGGCAAAGCTGGCACCACTGACCCTCAGGCCCCATGCGTTGACCCGACTGAGGGCGACGCCCTACCATTGAGGGCGATGGTTATCCGTCCCGAGCGGGGGCCAGGAACGGCGGGGATGACCCCGCCGCTTTTTCGTTAAGGCGGTAATGCCCAAGTACATCTTCGTAACCGGCGGGGTCGTTAGCTCAGTAGGCAAGGGCATCACCACCGCCGCCATCGGCCGCATCCTCAAGTCGCGTGGCCTGACCGTCTCCATTCAGAAGCTCGACCCCTACTTCAACGTCGATCCCGGCACGATGTCGCCGTACCAGCACGGCGAGGTCTTCGTCACCCGCGACGGTGCCGAGACCGACCTTGACCTCGGCCATTACGAGCGCTTCATCGACGAGGAGCTGACCCGCGCCAGCTCGGTGACCACCGGGCAGATCTACGAGGCGGTCCTGCGCAAGGAGCGTCGCGGCGACTACCTCGGCGGCACCATCCAGCAGATCCCGCACATCACCAACGAGATCAAGGAGCGCATCCGCCAGGCCGCTCGCGAGAACAACCCCGACGTGCTGCTGGTCGAGATCGGCGGTACGGTCGGCGACATCGAGGGCCAGCCCTTCATCGAGGCCATCCGCCAGATGCGCAACGAGGAGCCGCGCGACAACACGCTGTCGATCCACCTGACGCTGCTGCCGTTTATCGTTGCCACCGGTGAGCTCAAGACCAAGCCGACGCAACACTCCGTGCGCGATATGCGCACGATGGGCGTGGCGCCCGACATCATCATTTGCCGCAGCGACCACCCCGTGCCCGAAGACCTGAAGGGCAAGATTGGTCTCTTCTGCGACGTTGAACCGCGTGCCGTTATCCCCCTGCTCACCCTGCCCTCTATCTACGAAGTCCCCCTGTCCCTCGAGGATGCGGGCGTGGGCAACCTGATCATCGAGAAGCTCAACCTTTCTGCCGGCGGTCGCGACCTCGCCGATTGGCAGGACTTTATGGCCCGGCTCAAGGCTCCGGACAGCCAGGTGACGATCGCGGTCGTCGGCAAGTACGTGGAGCTCCAGGACGCCTATATCTCGGTGCGGGAGTCGTTGATCCACGCCGCCGTGGAGAGCGATGTGGCCATGAACATCCGCTGGATCCACGCTGTCGCCCTGGAGTCGCTGGACGACCAGGGGGTCCTGGCCCTGTTCGAGGGCATCGACGGCATAATCGTGCCCGGCGGCTTCGGGGAGCGCGGCATCGAGGGCAAGATCGCGGCCGCCCGCTACGCCCGTACATCCGAGGTACCCTACCTCGGCCTGTGCCTGGGGATGCAGACGATGGTCATCGAGTTCGCCCGCAGCGCGCTGGACGCGCCCGCCAACTCGACCGAGTTCGACCGCCACTCGCCCAACCCGGTGATCAGCCTGATGTCCGAGCAGATCGGCGTCCAGGACATGGGCGCGACGATGCGCCTCGGCGACTATCCCTGTGAACTGAGGGAGGGGAGCATCGCGGCGCGGGCCTACGGCTGTGAGCAGATCGTCGAGCGCCATCGGCATCGCTACGAATTCAACAACGCCTATCGCGAGGCCCTGGGCGATGCCGGGCTGACCCAGAGCGGCGTTTCCCCCGATGGCACCCTGGTTGAGATCTGCGAGCTTCGCGATCACCCATTCATGGTCGGATCGCAATTCCACCCCGAGTTCAAGTCGCGCCCCAACCGGTCGCATCCCCTGTTCCGTGAGTTCGTTGCAGCCGTGCGTCGCTTCGCCCTCGAGTCGAGCGAGAGCGCCAGGCCGCTGCGGGCGAGTACGGCGACCGGTCTGTCCTGAGTGGACGGCTCGGACCTCTTCCGCCTGCTCCACACGCTTGCGCTCTTCTGGGCGATCGCCGGCCTCGGCGCCGTCATGGTGCCGGTCGGAGGCAACTGGGGCAAGAAGGACATGCGCCAGCAGCTCGTGGCATTCGAGCAGGCGGCCAACGCCGAGACGGCGATGTTCCTGCCCGGCTATCTGCTGATCGGCGTCACCGGTTTCTTCTGGGCGACGTTCGAAGGCTACAACTTCCTTAACGACGGCTGGCTGCTCGCGCTCACCGTCATCTACCTGGTCACCATCGTTATCTTCGTGCCGCTCATGGACTTCTCGTTGAGGCGCGCGCGGCTGTTCGCCCTGCAGGCGGCCAAGACCGGCGAAGTCACGCAGCAGTTCCAGGACGCTCTGAATGACAACGTGCCCCTGGTCTTCGGGGCGCTGATCAGCGTTGCCATCCCGATCATGGCCTGGCTGGCCATCTACAAACCGTTCTAGGTGTACTTTCCCGGGAGGTTGGTGACACGGCTGATGGGAGGGAAGCCTCCGATGGCTGTGTGTCGACGGTGATGATTGTAGATGTGCAGCCAGCGGTCGAGGGCG
>WHTO01000186.1 GCA_009377665.1 Dehalococcoidia bacterium | reverse complement strand
GCTGCTCGAGTGCCCGGTGCGCTACCGCCTCCGGCTGCTCGAGCGCCCGGTGCGCGGGCGCCGGCGCTGATGGCTCCTGGCGACGCCGTCACGTCGCGGCTGTCCCGCGCCGGGATCTCGTCGGCGAGGTCGGTCACGGGCCCTTCGCCCTCTTCACGTCGCGCCAGGATGATGGCGCCGATCAGCGCGACTGTGAGCATGAAGCCGAGCGCCATGAACGGAAACGCCCACTCGACGTAGATCACCTCGCCCAGCGCTGCCGCCCCCGTGTACTGCAGATCGAGGCGAACGTCGCCGAAGGCCCGGAAGATCACCAGGCACAGGAACAGAAACAGCAGGGTACTGACTCCGAACGCCAGGTGGCCGTTCTCGTTGTGCTGCGCCATCGGGCCGATGGGCGCGCGCGTGAGCATCAGTCCGAACAGGATCAGCACGATCACGGCACCGACGTACACGAGCACCTGCGTCCACGCGAGGAACTCCGCGCCGAGCATCAGGAACGTCCCCGCGACGGACAGCAGCGTCACCACCAGGAACAGCGCTGCATGGACCACGTTGCGGGAGATCACCACCGAGATCGCCGCCGCACCACCGGTGACGGCAACGAGCAACATGAAGATGTCGGCCGCAGTCAGGACATCGTTCACGTCAGCCTTCTCCCCCGGCGCGCTCGGCGCGGATGCGCGCCTTCTCCTTGCGCACGTATGCGGCCTTGGCCTTGGCACGCGCGACCCGCTCGCTCTTGCCCTCGGCGACGAGCTGGTCGAACACCTCCTGGTCGACCTGCGCTTCGACGTGAATGTCTTCCTCTGCTGCCTGCGCCGCCGGCGCGTCGCCGCCGGCCTTGCCCGCAGCCGCGGGTGCCTCCGACGGCGCTGCTGCGGCGGCCGCCTTCTCGGCGGCCTGCCGCGCCGCCTTCAAGCCGTCCTCGATCTCCTTCGGGAGGTCCGCGCCGACGTCCAGCTCTGGTGGAGGCGGGACCGTGTCCATCCACACGCGCAGCTGTTCCTTCTCATGAGTCAGCTCGCGTATCGAGTACGTCGAGTACTCGAACTCCGGCGACCAGAACAGCGCGTCGAAGGGGCAAACCTCGACGCAGATGCCGCAGTACATACACAGCGCGAAGTCGATCGCGAAGCGGTCGAGCACATTGCGTGTGCGAGCCCGGGCGCCTTCTTCCTTGGGCGGCACGACCTCCTTGTGGCTGTCGATGTAGATGCACCAGTCGGGGCACTCGCGGCCGCAGAGCATGCAGACGGTGCAGTTCTCCTCCATCAGCGCGATCACCCCGCGGGTGCGCGGTGGTAGGTCCGGCTTGACGTGCGGGTACTGCTGCGTCGTCGACGGCGACATCATCGTCTTCAAGGTGACGCCGAGACCTTTGAGCAGCCCGATCTGGGGCGGCCTGGGAAGCTTGGGCAGCGTGGGCATCTAGGCGAGAACCTTGGCAATGGCGATGACGACGATGTTAAGCAGACCCAGCGGGATGAGGATCAGCCACGACATGCGCTGCAGTTGATCCTCGCGCAGACGCGGAAACGTGGCGCGGAACCACACCATGACGAAGACGAGGGTGAAGATCTTGCCCATCGTCACGCCGACCCCGAGCAGGCCTGCGACCACCGGATGGAACTCGAACGGCCCCGCACCGAAGAACGCGACGACCCAGTTGATGAGCTCCGGGACGGTCACACCGGGCAGCACGTACCAACCGCCGAGGAACAGCACGGTCGCGATGGCGGACAGGACCACCATCCCCGCGTACTCGGCGAGCATGAAGAACGCGTACTTGATGCCGGTGTACTCCGTCATGTGGCCGAAGATGATCTCGGAGTCCGCGATCGGCATGTCGAACGGGGGGCGGTTCAACTCGGCGAGCGACGCCACGAAGAACAGCAGGAACCCGATCGCGTGCGGGAGAACGAACCACATCGGAAGCAGTCCGAAGATGCGGAAATCCGCCTGCGCCTCGACGATGCTGACCAGCGACAGCGTTCCGGCCTGCAGCACGACGGCGGCGGCGCCGAGCACCAGGGGCAACTCGTAGGCGATCAGCTGCGCAGCCGCGCGGATGCCGCCCATGAGCGAGTACTTGTTCGCACTGGACCACGCCGCCATCAGCACGCCGAGCACGCTGACCGACGAGACCGCCAGCGCAAAGAACACGCCGGCGCCGAGGTTCTCGCCGAAGAGGCCAGGGCCCAGCGGCAGGACGAGCATGACGACCAGCGCGGGAACCAGCGCCACGCCCGGCGCGAGTGAGAACACCCACTTGTCCGCGGCGGTGGGAACGATGTCCTCCTTCTGGATGAACTTCGCGCCGTCGGCGACCAGCTGACCGACGCCGTGCTTGATCGGACCGATGCCCGCCTCCATCGGACCGAGCCGGTCCTGCTGGTGCGCCAGGACCTTGTGTTCCATGTAGCCCGCCACCAGCGGCGCGGTGAGGAAGAAGCCGACCATGATGAGCAGCTTCACCGCGATCGACAGGCCGAGGCTTGGGAAGTCGAGGAGTCCGGGTTCCACGTCAGTCGTCCCTAACGGTCAACGTCGCCGACGACGAAGAACACGCTGCCGAGGATCGCGATCATGTCGGACAGCAACGCACCCTCCAGCAGGTACGGCATCATCGAGATGTTGTAGAAGGACGGCGTTCGCATCTTCAGGCGCCACGGGTTCTTCTTGCCGTCGCTGACCAGGTAGTAGCCCAGCTGGCCCAGCGGCGCCTCGGTACGGGTGTACACGGCGCCTTCGGGCGCTTTCACGATCTTGGGCAGCTTGACGTTGCACGGTCCGGGGGGAATCCGGTCCAGCGCCTGGTCGATGATGTACGTGGACGCGTCGATGCGGTCCAGCAGCATCGCGAAGCGGTCGAAACTGTCGCCGTTGCCGCCCACGGGCACGGGGACATCCAGCTCGCCGTACTTCGCGTAGGGCTGAGTCACGCGAGAGTCCTCGCCGATGCCCGTCGCGTGCAGCGTCGGGCCGCTCACGCCGTACTCCAGGGCGATCTGGGGCGGCAGCACACCGACGCCCTTGGTGCGTGCCATGAAGATCTCATTGCCGAACAGAAGGTCGCGATACTGCTGTGTCCCTCGCCGGATGACCTTGATCAGCTTCGCGCTGGCTTGCAGGAATCCCGCGGGCAGGTCCTCCTTCACACCACCGATTCGGTTGTACGTGAAGTGCAGCCGCCCCCCCGTGGCGGTCTCCATCAGGTGCTGGATGTCCTCGCGCTCACGGAATGCGAAGAACAGCGGCGTGATGGCGCCCAGCTCCAGACCGAAGGACCCGACGAACATCAGGTGGTTCAGGATGCGGCCCCATTCGCACATGATCACGCGGATCCACTGCGCGCGGTCGGGAACCTCCATCTCCATCATCGTCTCGACCGCCATCGCGACGCCGAGCTCGTTGTTGAACGCGCTGAGCCAGTCGTGTCGATTCACCAGCGCGATGATCTGGCGGTAGTCGCGAGCTTCCGCCAGCTTCTCGAATCCCCGGTGCATGTAGCCGATTACAGGAGTGGCGCGGGAGATCCGTTCACCGTCGAGGTCGATCACCACACGCAGCACACCGTGGGTTGCGGGATGCTGCGGACCGATGTTGAGGTTCATCTCCTGGGTGACGATGTCGCCGCCGTCACGAACCTCGACGAGCAGTCCCTCGCCGGGGCCCCCGGGGAGGACGCCGGCGTCCCGCTCGGGAAGCGTCTCAGTCACGTCTGCTCATCTCCCTCGGACTCGTCAGAGGCGAGACCACGGTCGGGGTCTGCCCTGTCGGCCGCGTCGGTGCGCTCCGAGGGACCCGGGTGCGGCGACGGCCCCTCCTCGATCCGGGTCTGCGCGGGTTCGTCCTCTGCCTCCGCGGCTTCCGCCACGGGCGCCGCTTCGGATCCCGGCGGCGGGACGACCGGCATGTCGTCTTCCTTCGGGCCGCCGTCCGGCGTACCCGACCCCCCCGGTTCGGGGGGCACCGGCCGGTTCGTCTCCGGGCCAGGCGCAGGCACTTCCTCGACCCCCCGTGCAGGCTCCGCGTCCTGCGTGGGCGACGTCATCCCCGGCGTCTCAGCGGCCGGCCTGGCGCCGGACTGCTGCTCGGCGCCGCCATGTCGGCCCTCTGCCTCCACCCCCGGCGACCCGGACGCGGTAGGCGGCGCGCCCTGCGCCGCCTTCGCCTCGGCCTCCGGGTTGACCACGGGCTCGCCCTCGTTCGGCGCGTCCTGCGGTGCGCGCGCGGCCAGGTCCCCCTGGGCGGCGCCGGCGGCCGCGTCCTTGGCGATATCCGAGTCGGCGACCGCCGCCGCCCCTTCCGGTGTCGAGGCGGTCGCGTCGCCCGCGGCTGTCGCGGCAGCGGCCGCAGCTTCGGCGTCCGTGTCTCCACCGCCGAATCGCTCGGCGGAATCTGCGATCAGGTCGCTGCCCGCTTCGGCGTCACCGGCGGCTTCGGCTTCGGCCTGGGTGCTGCGCTGTGCGTCGCTGGCCGCCACCTGCTCCTGGTCGGTCGGTCCGGTACCAGCGGGTGTCTCGCCGGCGGCCTCGTCGGCCGAGGTCGCCGGGTCAGCGGTCGGGGCCGGTGCGCCCGATTGCGCCTCGGCACGCTCGGCGGCCTTCTTCGCACGCATCGCTGCAGCCTTCTTCTTGGCGCGCTCAGCCTTGGCCTTCGCAGCCGCTGCCTTGTC
>WHTO01000185.1 GCA_009377665.1 Dehalococcoidia bacterium | reverse complement strand
TCCAAGTCACTCAATCAGGCCTGAGGCCTGTGATGCGTCACCCCGGAGCGCCGCCGCCTCCATAGGACTGCAGCTACTTCACGGCTCTGGCCCGTCAGTGAGACACGGCACGCGCTAACGGCCGTATTGCGTCGTGGCTGCGGCTGAAGTTGTCGGGACATACGCTTCGCGGCCCCCGTTGCGCAGCCGCAACGTCGCGCTCGGCGGGACGTGCGGCCCGATCGGGCAGTTCCATGGATCGCTCGGGCAGATTTCTGCCCAGATCATCCCAGACGTCGGGGATGAGCCGTAGGGTCGGGCAGCTACCCCTCGTGGGAGACGATGGGATGCGTTCCTTCGACTCAGCGACAGCACCATCGAGAACGCGGTGGGCTTCGGCGCCGCGGAGCGGTCGCCATGTGCCCGGGCGCGGTGACGCCCCGTCTCCGCCCGCGGCGACCTTCCAGGAGGACGCGAGTCCCTACGTCGACGACCTGCTGACTCTTCAGCGCCTTGCGGGGAATCGTGCGACGACCTCGGCCATCGCCCGCAACACGCGGACCACCGGACGAACGCGGCCGTTGACCCTGCAGCGGCACGGCCCCGACACGCCATCATCAACCGACCCCGGCGGGACGTCGGCCCAGTCGGGCCATACACCCACCATTCGGCTCAGTGTCCGCGTCGAACATGAGATGGACGCCCGGGAGTTCCTCATCGAGTTCGCGATCCAATATCAGGGCAATGACATCACGACGCGCGAGGAGGCCGAGAATGCCATCCGCGACGGGCGCGTTTACTGGGTCGTGGATGGCCAGCCGGCCGCCATCGACGAGGGTCCGCGCGTCACCAAGGAGGATGTGGAGAAGGGCTACAAGCTCGCGACAGTCTTCGCTGTCGGCGTTCCCGGTGCCGCCGAGAGCGAGATCGAGACCCTGCATGGCGACTTCTGGAAGCTGGGCGGGCCGTCACAGGCGGAGGTCAACCGGCAGACCAACGAGCTGTTCTGGAAGCTCACCGGCTACAAGGTCGGCAAGAAGCTCGACCCCAAGAACGATCCCGACGATCGCCTGATGGCCAACGACTGGCTGCGCCTGCGCGCCGAAGTCATGCACGGCCGGGAGAAGTACTACGAGCAGCCGGCGGACCTGCGCCACCAGCTCTACGAGCTCGTCCCCATCGAGGCGCGACCGTTTCTGTTCCGCGTGGGCGGCAAGGGAGGGGTCGAGCCGAAGGACTTCTTCACCGCGCTGCGCATCGCCAACAGGATCGCCGATCTCACGGCATCCGAGCGGGCCGAGTATCTGGCGCGGGTCACGGGTGAGAGCGACGACTGGGAAGCCTTCGAACGGTCAATCGATCGCTTCGTCGCTGAACGTGGCGCCCGCGGTGAGCTGGCTGAGGAGCGCGAGGACGTCAAGACGGCGCTGTTCGGCAGCGACACGCTGTACGCCGCCTATCAGAACTACATCGCGCTGCGGGACACTCCCCGGGGCGACAGCTCGTTCGGGCTCGACAGGCTCGAGGCAGAGGCCTTCGAAGAGCTGCGCGAGGAGTGGATCAAGCACGGTTTCACCAGCTTCCAACAGGTCGAGGACTTCTTCGATCCCCGAACGAAGGCGTTCCTCGACGTCTTCGAGCGGGAGGCGATGTTCGTCGCGCGGGAGATGCTCGACCGGTACCTGCACGTGCTGTTTGTGGAGGAACGCCGGCTGCGTGACGCGGCGGAAGTCGAGATCTTCTGGGGCAGGCTGACCGCCGTGGGCGACGATCGGGAGTCCCTCGTCGAGGAGTATCCCCTGCTGCGCGACGAGGACCTGCGCGACGAGCTCGGGATCGCGCTCAACAAGGAGGGCGCGCGAAGCATTGTGTTGCGGCAGGTGGCGAGGCGTCGCGGCGACATCGCCGAAACCCTCAAGAACCTGGAGGCGAAGCCGGAAATCATCTACGGCTTCGACGTGCTCCGCGAGCACACGCTGGTCGCTCAGGGTGTTGAGCCCGGCTCCGTGTACCACAGCATCGTCATGAACAAGAAGGACGAGATCGATCGGTCGAACTTCATCAAGAGCATCTTCCTGGCAGTGATCGCCATCGCGGCGGGCTTGCTGACGGGCGTCGGCGGTGCGGTCGCGGTGCTGGGCGCGGCGACGGCGGCGACGATCGGCGCGTACGAGACGCTCGAGGAGTACCGCCGCTTCGAGGTCGAGCACGCCGCTCACGGGGCGGGTCTGCTGTCCGATGATCCCTCTTTCGCCTGGGTCATCGTGGCTGCCGCGGGCGCGGGTCTCGACATGGCGGCGGTGAGCAAGGCAGTGCGCACGCTCCGCCCGGCGGTGCAGAGCTTCGAGTCAACGGGTGATGTCGCCGCACTTTCGGCCAAGTACGACGACATCGCCAGAAAGGTCACGGAGCCGGACGTCGTCAAGGCGCTCGATGATGCACGCGAGAGCATCCTCAAAGCCGCCCTCGCCAGGGCACGGGAGCAGCGGGCGTGGCAGGACGTCCTGATCCCCGCCCGCCGGCTCAACGACGTCCTCGCAGCGACGGGCGAGTCGTTCGCACGCCTGGTGTACGCCGTCTACGCGACGCTCAAGGTGCACGGTCGCAACCTCGAGGTGTTTCTCAAGACGCGCGAGGCACGAAAGCTACTCGGTCAGCTTGCTGCCGACCCGGCTGCCCACAAAGGCCAACTCGCTCAGCTGCGAGAAGGGTTTCTGGCAGCGCTCGCCACGCAGGAGCGTGTGGTCGCGCACGCGAACAAGCTCGGCCTACGCGACTTCGAGATCGACCATTGGATGCTGCGCTGGGCCCAGAAGCCGAACCTGTCCACGGACGAACTCCTCGCCCAGATGGATGTGTATGCCGCGCCCCTCGCGACGGCGCCTGGCAGCAAGTACCGCTACGCGACCGAGCTCATGGTCGCTGACGACACGACCCTGAAGCTGCTGGATGACTTCGAACTACGGATTTCAGGGCGCGGCGGCATCTCGAGCATCAAGGCCGTGAAGACGGCTGCTGGGGAGCGGGCCATCACCATCGAAGGCCGCGTGCTGCCCAGCATCGAAAATCGCCCGGTGAACGCCCCGAACTTCAACAAGACCAGCGCTGAAGGCGGAAGCCTGTTCACCGCCAAGGAGCTGGGGCTCAAGGCCAAGGATTGGGAGTGGGCACACCTGTGGGGTCCGGGTTTCGGCGACGAGGCCGCCGCTGGGCTCATGATGGCGCCACGCGAGGTCAACCAGCTGTTCCAGAACCGGGGTGTCGAGGGCTACATCCGCGACCTCGCCAAGCGAGCAGCAGCCGGCGGAGGAGAAGTCCGGGTTAAGGCGACCGCGACGTCGTGGGGGAGTCCGACACCGAGCGGGTGGACGCCACCGCGGGGCGCCGAGTTCCTGCAGCGCGCCGAGTACCGCATCACCCTCGACATGCCAGGCCACGGGAAGCGCACCGTGGAGGTGACGCTGAATGTGGCGGAACCGCCGACGTCGAAGCTGGCCGGCAAGGATCTCGACGGAGCCGTGGAGCTCGACGAGCTTCTGGAGTCCCTCGGGTTCTGAGGATTCCGGCGCCGGCAGCGGCAGTCGGCACGACAACGGCGTGCCTTGCGGAGGCCCCCGCACCGAATCCGAGGAGATCACGGCCGCGGGCGTGAGTCCGGCGACCGCGCGGCTGTGCCGCGAAGTCGCGCGGAGCGCGCGGTAGCCTCCCTCGCGATCGGGGCAGCGGCAGCGCGAAGGCGCGGAGGCTGGAGCAGGAGGGACGAGGCCATGGCGCGCACGGACGAGTACGAGGGGATGATCGCCGAAACGGTCGCGATCGGCGGCGCCGGAGGTGACCTGATCCACGCGTACTACGCCCGCCCGGCCGGCCCCGGGCCCTTCCCGGGGATGGTGGTCCTGCACCACCTGCCCGGCTGGACCGACTGGTACAAGGAGACCACCCGCCGGTTCGCCGCTCGGGGATTTGCGGCCATCTGCCCTGATCTGTACTGCCGGGTGGCACACGGTGACGCCGACGACGTCGGCGCTCGGGTGATGGCCGAGGGCGGCGTGCCCGACGAGCAGGTCATCGCCGACGCCGATGGCGCGAACGCGTTCCTGCGGTCGTTGCCGGTGCTCAACGGCAAGGTCGGCGCGTTCGGGACGTGCTCGGGGGGTCGGCACGCCTACCTCGTGGCGTGCCTCGGCCAGGCTGTCGACGCGGCGGTGGACTGCTGGGGCGGCCGGGTCGTGATGACCGAGGAGGACTACAACGACCGCGTCACCCTCAACCCGATCGACCACACCGACCGCCTGCAGTGCCCGCTGCTGGGGCTCTTCGGCGAGGAGGACCACAACCCCGACCCGGCGCAGGTGGACCAGACCGAGGCGGCGCTGCGGGAACACGGCAAGGACTACGAGTTCCACCGGTACCCCGGCGCTGGCCACGGATTCTTCTACTATCACCGGCCCCAGGCCTACCGGGCCGAGCAGGCGGCGGACGGCTGGGAGAAGGTGTGGAGCTTCCTCGACCGGCACCTGCGCTGAGCACGGACGGAGAAAGGACCATCAACGATGTGCACCGCGATCGCCGAGAAGGCGCCCATCGAGGGTGCCGCAAAGGGCGCCGGCGGCTGGTTCGGCCTCAACCAGCTCTACCTCGCCTACGACCACCCGTTCCATGTCGACCTCGAGCATGCGCTGTGCGTGAGCTTCGTGCACGAGGCCGCGGACACGACCACGCGGGTGGCGGTGGAGCTGCCGCGGCAGGCGGCTCGAGACCTCGCCCATCGCATCCTCGCCGCTCTT
>WHTO01000184.1 GCA_009377665.1 Dehalococcoidia bacterium | reverse complement strand
TCCGCGGGCGGGAGGCCAGCGATCCAAACCATCGACCCCCGGCTCCTGCGCATCCGCCACCGCGAGGTCGTCCTCGACGTCGGCGCCGGCGACGGCCGGCACATGCTGGAGTGGTCGCGCCATCCCTATCGCCTGATCGCCTTCGACATCAGCCGCAACGACCTCAAACGCGGCAAGTACATGCAGGGCATGATGTCCTGGAAGCACGAGCAGCGCGGCCACGTGAGCTGGATCGAGGGCGACGGCAACCACCTGCCTTTTCCCGACGACTCGATCGACCGCATCATCTGCACCGAGGTCCTGGAGCATGTCGGCGACTATCGGCAGCTCCTCGCCGAGTTGCTGCGCGTGCTCAAGCCCGGCGGCAGCGTCGCCTTCAGCGTGCCGACCCCGCACACCGAACGCGTCTACTGGGCGCTGTCATGGGAGTACTGGCATTCGGAGGGCGGGCACGTCCGCATCTTCACGCCGCGGCGGCTGCGCAGGGAGATTGCGGAAGCGGGGTTCAAGATCACGGGAATGCGCTTCAAGCACAGCTTCCACGCGCCCTACTGGGTGCTGCGCTGCATCTTCGGCGTCGACAACGAGCGCTCGTTCCTGACGCGCATGTACTTCCGCGTCCTGAACCTCACGATTGTCCGCCGCTCGTGGCTGATGGTCAGCCTGGAAGCGCTAACCGACTTCGTCTTCCCGAAGAGCGCCGTAGTCTACGCCCGCAAACCAGGTCGACATACCGGCGGCTAGCCGGCCGCTTCCGGTCCAGGCTCATTGGCTGGCTCGTGGCGGTGGGCGGCAGCCCCCCTCAGGAAGATGTCGACCAGCGCGCCGGCGACCCCATCCGGTTCCCGTCGGGACCTGATCTTCTCGTACATCCAGGGGCTGAGTAGCGACTGCAGCACCAACGTGCCGAGCTGGGAGTCGAGATCGCCGCGCAGCTCGCCGGCCTCTATGCCGGCCGCCAGGAGAGCCTGGATGCGGCCGTCAAAGTTCCTCGACTCGGCATCGGCACGAATGGCGTCACGCGAGGAGGCTGCCAGCGTCCCGGCCAGAAGGGCCTCCATGAGCCAGCCGTAGCTGCCGTGAACACGCAGGGTACCCTCGACGATCACCTGGAGCCTCGGACGGATGGTCGTCGTTCGCTCCGCCGCCTCGACGACGGACTCGATCTCGTCGAGCGCCCTGTGGATGAGCGCAGTGAGCAGAGCTTCCTTGCCCGGGAAATGACGATAGATGGTGCCCACGCCCACGCCCGCGGCTTCGGCGATGTCCTTGATCTCCGCCACCGCCCCGCGCGCAGCGAAGACGGCGCGCGCGGCCTCGAGCACGCGGGTTCGGTTCTCCCGGGAGTCAGTACGTTCTCTCAATGTTGAACCGGAATTCCTGTTCCCTTATTATCCCTGCTGTGGGCGAATCGGCAAGTCGCCCCGCCGGGCTCGAATCGACGAGACGAGGGCCGTCCCGGGCTCAGGTCACCATAGCCTACTTATCCGCTGCCCAACGAGGAGCCTTCACCGCTACCCGTGTAGTCGAACCGAACGGAGAATCATCTGAACCGACTCATCTCCTTCATTACTGAGCAGGCCTACCGCCATGCACTCGCTGTCATCGCCGGCGTGGTGCTGCTGGCGGCGTTCGGCGCCTGGACGATCACGCGAATCAACCAGGAGCTGATCCCGGACATTGAGCTGCCTCTGCTCATCGTCATCGGCGAGCAAGCGGGCGCGAGGCCGGAGGAGATGGCCGATGCGGTCACGTCTCCTGTGGAAGTCGCCGCCCGGCAGCTGCCTGGACTGAGGTCCACCGACTCCACGTCGGTGGCCGGTCTCTCGGTTGTGATCCTGAACTTCGACTACGGTAGCAACCTCGAGCAGGCCGAGGACACGCTCGGTGAGAGCCTCACCAACGTGCAAAGCGAGGCGAGCCTTTCATACCTCACGTTCGACCCGTCGATCCTGCCGGTGGTCGAGATGAACCTGCAGGGCGACCTCAGCCAGTCGGAGCTGCTCAACCTGGCGGAAACGAGCGTTTCGTCCGAGTTGGAGAACCTCGAAGGAGTTGCGGCGGTCGAGGTGGTCGGCGGGGCGCTCGAGGAAGTAGTTATCACCCTCGACAGGCAGTCGCTGCTTGACACCGGCCTTGGTTACGACGAGGTCGCGGCCGCGCTGCGGGCCAACAACGTCGTGCTGCCCTCGGGCGAGCTGGACACGGGCGAGCAGTCGATCCTGGTGGAGACGGTAGCGCTCTACACGAGCCTCGAAGACATCGAGCAGGTCCAGGTCGCGACCCCCGATGGCTCCACGATCCAGCTTGGGGAGATCGCGCAGGTCGAGCAGCGACAGGCCGCGTCGGTCGGCGCGAATCGGACCAGCGGCGAACCGTCGGTCGGCATCCGCGTCGTCAAGGAGGCGGACGCCAACACGGTCGACGTGGCGAACGACGTCAAGGATCGTCTCGCCGGCATCCGCTCAACGCTCCCCGACGGGGCGTCCCTTACCGTCTTCCAGGACCAGTCGGAGTTCATCACCGAATCGGTCAACGGCGTGATCATCGAGGGCGCCATCGGCGGCGTGCTGGCGGTGATCGTGATCTTCGTCTTCCTTCTCAACTGGCGGACGACCATCGTGACGGCGGTATCGATCCCGCTCTCCCTGATCGCGGCGGTGATCCTGCTCGAGCGCCTGGGGTATTCGCTCAACATTATGACGCTGGCCGGCCTGACGATTGCCATCGGCCGGGTGATCGACGATTCGATCGTTGTGCTGGAGAACGTCTATCGGCACATGACGCTGGGCGAGTCCACCTTCAGGGCCGTCATCAACGGCGCCCGCGAGGTGGCCATCGCGATCGTGGGGGCGACGGCAACGACGTGCGCCGTCTTCCTCCCGCTGGGATTGATCGGTGGCATCATCGGCGAGCTGTTCATCTCGTTCTCGCTGGCGGTCGTCTTTGCCTTGGTCGCCTCGCTGGTCGTGGCGGTGACGGTCATCCCCGTGCTGGCCAGGCTTACCCTGGCCGGCAGGGTGCGGGTCGAACCGAACTCGCGCGGTGCGCACACCTTCGTGAGCCCCCTGTACACACCGGTCCTCAAGCTTGCCCTGGCGAACCGCTGGAAGACGCTGGGCGCCGCGGCTGTGCTCTTTGTCGCGAGCCTGGGGCTGGTACCCCTCCTGCCCCTCGTCTTCTTCCCGGACTCCGGGGAGAACATCATCACGGTCAGCATCGACGCGCGCCCGGGCCAGGCCAGGGAGGCGGTGCTTGAGCAATCGATAGCGGTTGAGGACATACTCGCCGAGTTCGAAGTCGAGGAGCAGAACACGGTCATCGCTGGGGCTTCAAGCGGCATTGGCTCAATCGGCAACATCATCTCGGGCAACGCCGCCGATAGCGCAACGATGACGATTGAGCTCGCCGGCTCGGTGGACAAGCAGGACGCCGCCGACGAGCTTCGTGAGCTGATCCCCGAGCGCATCCCGGAGAGCGAGAACATTACGGTCTCCGCGACCGGCGGCGGCTTCGGCCCGGCCTCCGGAATCGAATACACGGTGTCGGCGGAGAGTGCATCGGCGGTCGGCGAGTTAGCGCCGGTCGCGGAGATGGTCGTCGCTGCCGTGGCGTCGGTGGACGGCACCGCCAACGCCAGCAGCGACCTCTCGCGCACCAGGGAGACGATCGAGGTGGTGGTCGATAGCGCTGCTGCCAACGACGCCGGCCTGACGGCCACGGAGGTCGCCTCGGCGCTGGACAACCTGTCCGCCGAGCAGTCGATAACCACGGTCCTGATAGACAGCGAGGCGCTCGCCGTGCGGTTGCTGGTGTCGTCGACCGACATCTCCTCGCTGGAGTCGCTGGGCTCGTTGGAGCTCTCGCCCGGCGTAGCCCTGGACGACGTCGCGGACCTCCAGACCGCCACGAGGCAGGTTTCGATCACCAGGGTCGATGGGCGACCGGCGGCGACGGTCATCGCCGACATTACTGATGAGGACACGGGCGCGGTAACCGCGTCAGTGCAGAGCACCGTAGACGATATCGTGGCGCCGGAGGGCGTCGAAGTATCCGTCGGCGGCGCGGCTGCGGAGCTCGAGGAGGGCTTCTCGGGGATGCTCGTGGCGATCGTTGTCTCGATCATCCTCGTGTACGTGATCATGGCCCTGCTCTTCCGCAGCTGGCTGGACCCGTTCGTGATCCTGTTCAGCCTGCCGCTGGCGGTGATCGGCGCCATCGTGGCGCTGGTCGTGACGGGCTCGCCGCTGAGCATCAGCGCCATGATCGGCCTGCTGATGCTGGTGGGCATCGTCGTCACGAACGCGATCGTCCTGATCGAGTTCGTGAACATGCTGCGGCGTGAGCGCGGCTACTCGACCTACGACGCGCTGATCGAGGGCGGCCAGGTTCGGCTGCGGCCGATCTTGATGACGGCGGTGGCGGCGATGCTGGCGCTGGTCCCGCTCTCGTTGGGTCTCACCGAGGGCGCCCTGATCGCCAGCGACCTGGGCAGGGTGGTCATCGGCGGCCTCTTCAGCTCGACGCTGCTGACGCTGCTCGTGGTCCCGGTCGTCTACAGCCTGGTCGACGACCTCAAGCGCCGCTTCCGCCGCCAAACGCCAACCACGGAAGCCGACCCCACCCCGGCGACCGCATAGCGGTCCCGCCGGGGCGCCATCCTCTACGCCCGCGAGCCAACGCTTGGTGGCGCTCGCGCGTCAGCTTAGGTCGCCGATTGGACGTAACCTAGGTGTACTGAGCACAGAGGTTGGTGACAGCCCGGGTGAATGAAAGGGGCCTCCG
>WHTO01000017.1 GCA_009377665.1 Dehalococcoidia bacterium | reverse complement strand
CCGGCACGGTTCTACGGTTTCTCTAGACTTCCCGCTTCGCTTGACCCCTTCTGATACGACTGCCTATGCTCCCGACATGGCGAGGCAGCGGCTGGACCAGCTCCTGGTCGAGCGCGGGCTCGCCGACAGCCGGGCTAAGGCCAGGGCCCTCGTCATGGCCGGCGACGTACTGGTCGATGGACAGCTCGCCCAGCGCGCCGGGCTCATGGTCGGCGACGCCGGCGAGGTCAACCTCAAACAGAAGCAGCGCTACGTCAGCCGCGGCGGCTTCAAGCTCGAACACGCCCTCGATCGCTTCGGCCTCGATGTCACCGGCTTCGGCGCGGCCGACCTCGGCGCCTCGACCGGAGGCTTCACCGACTGTCTGCTCCAGCACGGAGCCACGAAGGTCTATGCCATCGACGTCGGCCACGGCCAGCTCGATCAGCGGCTTCGCGAGGATCCAAGGGTCGTCACGATGGAGAAGGTCAACGCCCGCGACGACGTGGCCCTGCCCGAGAAGGTCGACCTGGTCACCGCCGATCTATCCTTTATATCGCTTACGAAAGTGTTGCCAGCCGCCGTCACCCTGTTGAAGCCGCAGAGGACGCTGATCGCGCTCCTCAAGCCGCAGTTCGAGGCCGAACCCAAGGAGGTCAGGCGGGGCGGCGTCGTCCGCGATACCCAGACACATGCGAAGGTGATCGGGCGCTTCCTCAAGTGGGCGACCGCGGCCGGCCTCTCGCTCCTCAACCTGGCGCTGTCGCCGATCACGGGACCCGCCGGCAACCGCGAGTTCCTGATCCAGCTGGCGCCGTCATGATCGGCCGCGTCGGCATCGCCTACGCCAACAGCGGCGACACGCGCGCGGTTGTCCCAGCGTTCGAGGACGCGGTGCGCCAGACCGGCCGCGAGGCCTGGAGCGCCACCGTCTGGGACGACGGCCTCGACGGCCGGATGACCGGTACGGACCTCCTGATCTGCATCGGTGGCGACGGGACAGTCCTGCGCGGCGCCCGCACAGCCGCCGTCCACGATGCGCCAATCCTGGGCGTCAACATGGGCCGGCTGGGCTTCCTGGCCGAGCTCTCACCGCGCGAGGCGCTGGCCAACCTGCCGGCGATCCTCGACGGCACCCTGGGCCGCATCGAGGAGCGTGCCATGCTCCGCGCCGAGCTGCTCTCGCCGGTCATCGGCACCCCGCCCACGCCGGGCGAGGGACCGTACCACGCCGTCAACGACATCATCCTCGGCCGCGCCGGCATCGGCCGCCCGACGTATATCCAGGCCACCGTCAACGGCGCCCGCCTCGCCTCGTACCGGGCAGACGCGGTGGTCATCTCGACGCCCACCGGCAGCACCGCCTACAACATGTCGGCCGGCGGCCCCATCCTGGCGCCCGACCTGAAGGCCTTCGCCGTAACGCCCGTGGCGCCGCACCTCTCGCTGGGACGGGCGATCGTCCTGCCGGGCGATGCCAGCCTCGAGCTCAGGGTCGCGACCGACCACCGCGCCGTCCTCAACGTCGACGGCCAGGGCGAGCTCGGGCTCGTCAGCGGCGGCGGCGTCCGCGTCACCGTCAGCGAGCACGCAGCCCGCCTCGTCCGCATCGCTGGGCCAAACGAGTTCTACGAACACCTTTCGACGCGGCTCAATTCGCTCACCGCCCGCACGCTCCAGCTCCTTCTTGAGGACAGCTCGCACTAGGGTGCTGGTCGAGCTCGACATAAGAAACCTGGCCATCGCCGAGCAGCTGCGCGTGTCCTTCTCGCCGGGCCTCAACGTCATCACGGGCGAGACGGGCTCGGGCAAGAGCCTGATCATCGACGCGCTGTCCGTGCTGCTGGGCAGCAGGGCGGACGCCGACATGATCCGCACCGGCGAGGAAACGGCCCGCGTCGAGGGCATCTTTGAACTGGAAGCCGGCCGCACCGAGGCCCTTGAGCTCCTCGAACAGTCGGGCATCGACGCCCCGGAAGGACAGGTAGTCATCTCACGCGAGCTCCGCCGTGAGGGCCGCGGACCCGTCCGCATCAACGGCCGCGCGATGGTCCAGTCGCAGCTCGTTGCCCTCGGACAGCGCCTGGTCGACATCCACGGACAGGGCGATTACATGTCGCTGCTGAGACCAGCCGAGCACCTCCTCTTCCTCGACCGCTACGCGTCAACGACGGCCCAGCGCCGCGACTTCGCGCGTCTCGTCTCACAGATCCGGGGCATACGCAGCGACATCGCCGGGTTCGTGGAGGGTGATCGCGAGCGCGTCCGGCGGTTCGAGCAACTGACCTTCGAGCTCGGAGAGATCGAGGCCGCAGGCATCGAGGCCGGCGAAGAAGATGCCCTGCGCGACGAGCGCGGCCGCCTCACCAACGCCGAAGACCTGACCTCGCTCTCGCAGGCGGTCTTCGAAGCGCTCGAGGAGGGCGAGGTCAGCGCCGTCGACGCCCTGGGCCGGGCCTCAGAGGCCCTCGCGCAGCTCGCCCACATCGACCCGCGGTTGGACCAGGCGGCCGAACGGTTGGCGACCGTCCAGTCCGAAGCTGCAGACCTCTCGCGTGAAATGCGATCCTATGGGGACGAGATTGAGTTCAATCCTCAGCGCCTGGAGCAGATCGAGGAGCGCCTCGCTCGCCTGGCGACGCTCAAGCGCAAGTATGGCGCCACCCTGGGCGAGGTGGTGGATTACGCCGCGCAGGCGCGCGCCGAGCTGGAACGGCTGAGTGGCGGAGAGCAAACGGTCGAAGATCTACGCACGAGAGAAACAGATCTGTTGAAAGAGATCGCAGTGGAGGGAGAAAAGCTGTCCAGCGCACGCCGCACGGCGGCAGCATCGCTGGCGGCTACCGTCGAAAGCGGACTGGCCGAGCTTGGGATGGACGGCGGTCGCTTCGCCATCAGGCTGTTGCGGCAGGAGGACGCCGAGGCTGGCGTTACCGTTGAGTTGCCGCTCGAAGAATGCCTGGGGGCTGGCGAGAACGCCGCCTCTGGTTCGACCGGCACAACCCGCTTTGATCGCGACGGACTCGAGGACGTCGAGTTTCTCGTCTCGCTGAACCCCGGTGAGGAGCTGCGCCCACTGGCGAAAGTCGCCAGTGGCGGCGAGACTTCACGTCTCATGCTTGTTCTTAAGTCGATCCTCGGTTCCGCGGACGCCGTCCCAACGCTCGTCTTCGACGAGGTTGACGCCGGCATTGGCGGACTGGCGGCTTCGACAGTCGGCAGGAGGCTGCGCGACCTCGGGAGACACCACCAGGTGATCTGCATCAGCCACCTGCCGCAGATCGCAGCCCATTCGCGCACCCACCTCTCGGTGACCAAGGAGGTAGCGGCCGGGCGCACCTCCGCGCGGGTCGCCGAGCTCGGCGCACACCAGCGGATCGTCGAGCTGGCCCAGATGATCGGCGGACCGTCGGATGCCAGCGTGGCCGCCGCGCGCGAGATGCTGAACGCCGCCGGAGGGGGCGAGTCACGATGACCGCCCCGCCGATACTCAGAGTCGAACGCGCGACCGCTGTCGATATTGACGCCATAACCGCGCTCATCAACTCGATGGCCTTCAGCAAGGACGGTGGGGACCTGCTGCCGCGCTCGCGCGACAGCGTGGCCAATGCCATCCCCGATTTCTACGCCGTCCACGAGGGCAGCGAGCTTGTTGGCTGCGTCGCCATCCAGAACATGGGATCGAAGCTCGCCGAGGTGCGCTCGCTCGCCGTTGTCCCCGGCATGCAGGGCCGCGGCGTGGGGCGTCTGCTGGTCGACGCCTGCATCGAGGAGGCTCATGAGCGCGGCCTCAATACGCTCTTCGCCCTCACCCGCAAGCCCGTCTTCTTCGAGAGGTTCGGCTTCCACGAGGTTGAGGTCGTTAACTTTCCCAAGAAGGTCTGGCAGGACTGCTACGTCTGCCCGCGCTTCATCGAGTGCGACGAAGTAGCACTGGTCCTCGAGATCGAAGACCCCGACGACGACGCGTATTGAGCGTCGAGGAAGTCCTCTCCAGCGTCCGCATCCACGAGGGCAATACGATCAATCTGCGCGTCGACACCGTACGCGTACCCTCGGGCAAGACGTCGACGCGCGAGGTCGTCGAGCACCGTGGCGCCGTAGCCGTCCTTCCTATCGACGCCGAAGGCAGGCTGTTGCTCGTGCGGCAGTATCGGCTGCCGGCTCGAGCCGTGCTCCTTGAAGTGCCCGCCGGCGGCATCGACCCCGATGAAGAGCCCGGCCTGGCCGCCCACCGCGAGCTCCGCGAAGAGACCGGCTACGACTGCCGCGAGCTGTCATTCCTCTTCCGGTTCTTCGTCGCGCCCGGATACAGCGAAGAGGAGATCCACTGTTTCATCGCCCGCGATCTTTTCGAGTCTGACCAGGCCGTCGACAGCGATGAGATCTTCGAGCTCGTGCGCATGACACCCGAAGAAGCCGCCAACGCCGTGGAGCGCGGCGACATCGTAGACGGCAAGAGCATAGCGATGGCCATGGCCTACGGCGTAACCAAAGCCCTGAAGTAGCCGACGCACGGCTGTTCGCTCCGGGTGAGGGCAAACGGGGCCCGTCGCCGTCGCCGCAGCCCGGCTAAGGTCGCCCGAAAGCGGCTACCCGCTCGACCTCGGCCTCGAAGAGCACCCGCCGCTCGTTGCGGGATGGGTCCCGCAGCCCGTATGGGGGCTCATTCCCGGTGTACTTGGTCCAGATCTTGTCCACCTGCTCGGTGGCGCGGTGACCCTCCTTCGGGTCGTCCTCGTGGATCTCCTTAACAACACGCCCGCGGATGCTGACCCAGTGGTAGGCGTTGGCGGGATTCATCAGGATCAGCGTGAACTCAGGGTCGTCGCGGATCCACCCCGTCTTCTTGCGGTGCTCCGCAAAGTTCAGGAGCACTTTGTCGTCCTCGTAGTCGAACCAGATCGGCGTCAGATTCGGCCGGCCGTCGCCGCCGATGATGGCAAAGATCGCTGTCACGGGTTCGTCAAGAAGCTGCTTATAGATCGGGCCCAGGTCCGTGAGGCTGGAGGCCGAGCCCCTCGACCCCACTGAAAACTGGCCGGGCTGCAGGCCCTCGGCTACATCGAGGAATTGCGAAACTTGAAACGGCATCGTCTGGCTCCTTCTTGTTGGATGGTCCGCTCGTTACCCGATCTCTACCACATTTCCGTCTGGTTGGAGGGGGCAGATGACTCCCCTATCGGCTGGCAGGCGGTCGAAGCGCGCGCACGTTCCTGGGGCGGTAGCTTGTCGGGCGGGGCGTGGGTCGAACTCCAGCAACGTTCGTGCGGTCGGCCAGCGCCAGCAGCATCGGCATCAGGTGCGTCCCCAGGACAGTACCGAGCGCGCCGCCGGCCGCTGGACGCTCGCCGAAGGTCGCCACTCCGTCGACCAGCGCGTGGCTGCCCCGGACCAGGATCGGCACAGCTTCACCCGAATGCTGATCGTTGAAGTCACCCACGCCGAGCCCATTCCACGAGCTTGGCGTGCAGTGGTCGCCCGTGACGGCGACGACAAGGTCCGTGTCCTCCACGAGGCGCTCAACATAGTTATCCAGGGCACTGTCCAGGGCAGCGATAACGTCGCGTTTGCGGACCGGGTCCGACCAGTGGCCGGTGGCATCCGGCTCCTTCGTGTGAAGGTGCACGAACTCGTAATTGTCAGCGAAGAGGGCGAACGCCGCGCCGAGGCGATCTTCGAGGTCGCCTCTCGGGGCGGCCTGTGGCGCGACCTTGCGGATCATCATGCCGACCGCGCGCTGGGCGCCATCGACGATCTCCTCTCCCGGGACGCCCGCCGCGCGCACACCGTGTCGCTCGGCGAACGGTTCGAGAGCCCGCAGGCGTCCGCCCCACTTCGTGATAAGCATGTTGATTGGCAGCTCGCCAGCGTCGCCTCGACGCGTGTTAGCCGGATGCTCGGATAACGTCCGGTGCGCCCACTCGAGATAGGCGTTCAGGGCCACGGCGGTGCTCTGCGCCGCCTCGTCGTTAGCCGCGGCTTCCAGTGCCTGGATCTCGATCACGGGCAGGTCGAGCCCGAGCGGATCGGAATCAGTGACCTCCGGGCTGGCGTCGCCGCGGACCGTGAGCAGTCCGTCGCCGCGGCCGCAGTAGCGATACGAAAACTCGAGTCCGCCCCCGTTCCAGCTGCCTATTGACTCGGCCAGCTCGGCACAGGCGTCCTCGGCGCCGCGGATGAAGCGCTCCCGCAACCGATAGTGATCGCCGCCAGGGACGGCACTGGCAAAACGAGCCGCGAAGACCACATCGTCAGGCTGCGGCGGGAACCCCCGGGCCAGCGCCATCAGGACGGCGCGATCCGCGAATTCAGCCGGGTCGTAGCCGAACATGACGTGGTGGGCCATCGCCGTGCCCACGGGTAGCCACGGCTCGACCGCCCAGAATCTGCCGTTCGCCGCCGCGGCCGCCAGCCGGTCGAGGTTGGGGGTGGGTGCCGCCTCCAGCGGTGTAAGGTTGTCGAGCAAAGGCGACGGCCGGTCGCCGAGGCCGTCGAGGACGATCAGCAAGATCTTCATCGAACGAGCGAGGGCTTTGCTATGGCAGGACCTCGATGCCGCTCCCATCGGCTACCTCGCCGACTTCCCAGAAGGCCACTTCTTCCGCAGCAGCCTGTTCCCTGATTTCGCCAAGGCTTGCCGGCGGCACAGCCGCCAGGAGCCCGCCCGATGTCTGCGGGTCGTGCAGGAGTATTTCGAGGTAGGGCGCTGCCCGCTGGTCCATGGTCACTTTGCCCTGCGCCGAGCGCCGGTTGCGAGCGTCGCCGCTGGTACGCACGTCCGCCTCGGCCATCCGTATCGCCGTTGATTGCAGAGGTATCGCGCTGCCCTCGAACACGAACCGCGTCCCGGAGGCGCCCGCCATCTCAAGGGCGTGTCCGATCAGGCCGAAGCCCGTAACGTCGGTCAGCGAGCGGACGCCCTGCTCTATGAACAGCCGCGACGCCCTGTCGTTCAGCGTCGTCATCCACCGCGTCGCCTCCTCCAGTTCGGCGTCGGCAACCAGGCCCATGCGCCTGCCGGTGATAGTTACGCCCGCGCCGAGCGGCTTGGTCAGGAGCAGCCTGTCGCCCGGCCGGGCGCCCCCCTTGACGGCGAGGCGATCTGGATGCGCGAGGCCAGCTACCGCCATCCCATACTTGGGTTCAACGTCACGAATCGTGTGGCCGCCGGCGACCATCCCGCCCGCTTCGCGAACCTTGTCCGCGCCGCCGCGGAATATTTCGTTGACGATTTCGGTCGGCATGTCCTCGGGTAGCGCCGCGATGTTCAGGGCGAGGATCACTCGCCCACCCATTGCGAACACGTCGCTCATCGCGTTGGCCGCCGAGATGGCGCCGTACAGGTAAGGGTCGTCGACGAGCGGCGGGAAGAAGTCCGTGGTGAACACCAGCGCCTGCTCGTCACTGAGCCGGTAGACCGCCGCGTCATCCGCGTTGTGAAGTCCAACCAGGAGCTCCGGAGCGGGGACGCCGCCGCTGAGAGCGGCGACAAGGCCGCTGAGATGGTCGGGCGCCAGCTTGGCTGCGCAACCGCCGCATGAGGCAAGTGAAGTCAGTGAGGCGTATTCAGTGACCAAGAAGTCCCCCTTCGGTCACTGGCCACGTGTTGTGGCCGGTGGATCTGTCAAATTGCCGGTGCGGGTTGGAAGAATCTTAGCCGTTTCCGACGACGCTTTGCGTACCCGTCGATCAGGGTTCGTTTATGAGGATGGTTACCACCGACGCGAGCAACAGCGCGGGCACTTCCCAGCCGTCGCTGCCGGCCATCCCCTGGTCCCAATGCAGCCTCTTGATCGACGCGCCCAGCTCGGCCGCCAGCGCCATGCCCGCGAGCGGGGTGAACAGGCCGAGCGTGAGGAGCACACCACCGAAGAACTCGCCACCGGCGATGGCATAGGCCACGGAACGCGGATTCGAAACCCCCATTGCCTCCAGACGTTGGGCGAGCCGGTCGATGCCGCCATTTTCCATCCACTCTTGGTATTCGGGGCCCAGGTACTCCTGGGCCTGCTCAGGCACCCGGGTGCCCGGGCCGCCGAACAGGCGGGCAAAGCCGTGAACCGCCAGCGTCGAACCGGTGATCACGCGGAGTGGGACGAGTCTCAGTGGTGTCGACATGAAAATGGCCCTCCGATTCAGGATAAGGGCCACGACTGGCGCTTCCGTAGCGCAGTGGTCGGGCGGAACGCAGGCGCAGGTGGCCAGACCACCGCCGAGTTCGGCTTCATTTGAGCCATGACCGGTCGGTTGATAGGATCGGGGGGAGGCTCGGTGGTGAGAGCGTAAGCTTGGCCCCAGAAAGGGCCGGATCTGGAGGCACCCACTCGCTCTACCGGGGCGGTGGGTTTTTTTCTGAGGAGGTCCCGTCCGTGTACGAACACGATGTCCTAATCGTCGGGGCAGGGCTTGCCGGCATGCGCGCCGCGCTCGCCGCCCAGGCGGCTGGCGCTGACGTCGCCATGATCACGAAGGTCCACCCCGTCCGTTCGCATTCCAACGCGGCACAGGGCGGGATCAACGCGGCGCTCGATGCCCAGGACTCCTGGGAAGAGCACGCCTTCGACACCATCAAGGGGTCCGACTACCTTGCCGACCAGGACGCCGTCCAGGTGATGTGCCGGGAGGCTGGGCCAGAGCTCATCGTGCTCGAGAACATGGGCGTGACCTTCAACCGTGACGACAGTGGCCGGCTGGGCAGCCGTCGCTTCGGCGGCGCGACCAAGGCCCGCACCTACTTCGTCGCCGACATCACTGGCCAGGCCATCCTCCACGTCATGTATGAGCAGCTGGTCAAGGCCGGCATGCGGATATACGAAGAGTGGTTCGTCACGGACGTCGTCCTCCGCGATCGGCAGATCGGCGGCGTGGTCGCCATGGAGCTGCTCACTGGCAAGCTCGAGTTGATCAAGGCCAAGGCCATCATCATGTGCACCGGCGGCGGCGGTCGGGTATACGAGCCCAGCACCAACGCCCTCATCTGCACCGGTGACGGTCACGCCCTCGCTTACCAGATGGGCGCCCCACTCATGGACATGGAGATGGTCCAGTTCCATCCGACGACCCTTAAGGGCTCTGGCGTATTAATCACAGAAGGCGCCCGCGGGGAGGGCGCCTACCTTTTGAACTCCGATGGTGAGCGCTTCATGGAGAAGTACGCGCCCAGCGCCATGGAGCTTGCCAGCCGCGACGTCGTATCGCGCGGCGAGCAGACTGAAATCAACGAAGGACGCGGCGTGGAGGAGTGCGTGTTCCTCGACCTGCGTCACCTCGGTGCAGCCAAGATTCGCGAGCGCCTGATGCAGATCCAGGAGATCGCGCTCGACTTCGCAAGCGTCAACGTCCTCGAGGAGCTGCTCCCAATCCGCCCTGGAGTCCACTACGTAATGGGTGGCATCAAGACAGACATCGAGGGGGCGGTTCCAGGCTTCGATGGCTTCTATGCCGCCGGCGAATGCGCCTGCGTCAGCGTCCACGGAGGAAACCGCCTTGGCGCCAACTCGCTGCTCGATACGGTCATCTTCGGACGACGGTCGGGCGCCCACTCCGCCGAATACGCGAAGAACGCGAGGCACCTCAACCTCAACGAAGGAGAGATTCTCAAGGCAACCGAGGATCGCATCCGCCGCTTCGTCGACCGGCCGCAGAACGGCGATACCGTCGCCGGTTTGCGCCTCGAACTCGGCCGCATGATGAACGACCAGGTCGGCGTCTTCCGCGAGCAGGCAGCGATGGAAGATGCCCTGGTCAAGGTCGGTGACATCAAGCGCCGCTACGAGAACGTGGCCATCAAGGACAAGGGACGCGTTTTCAACACCGACCTCATCTTTGCGCTCGAGCTTGACTACATCATCGAGTGTGCTGACCTGGTGGTCCGTAGCGCAATCTATCGCGAGGAGAGCCGTGGCGCCCATACTCGCCTGGACTTCCCGAACCGCGACGACGCCAACTGGTTGAAGCACACAGTGGCCACGAGACGCGACGGTGAGACGGTCCTTGAGAAGGGCGATGTGACCATCACTCAGTGGGAGCCCATGGAGAGGAAGTACTAGTGGAAGTAAGGCTGAAGGTAAGGCGCTACGACCCGGAATCTGGCAAGGGAGACTACTGGGATCAGTACGAGGTCGATGTACCAGAGTACGCGACCGTCCTCGATTCGCTGATCGAGGTCCGCGAATACCACGATGGCAGCCTCGGGCTGCGCTGCTCGTGCCGCAGCGCCATCTGCGGATCGTGCGCGATGACCGTAAACGGGCGAGCGCGCCTGGCCTGCAATACCAAAGCCAAGGACATGATGTTGATGGGCGACACCATCGTCGTCGAACCCGGCGGAAACCTGCCCGTGATCAAGGACCTGGTCGTCGACATGCAGCCGCACTGGCAGAAGTTCCGCCAGGTCGAGCCCTACCTCCAGCCATCAGGTCCCGCGCCCGAGCGCGAATACCTCGTCAACCCCGCCGCGATGATCGACCTCAACCAGGTCATGGGCTGCATCCAGTGCGGTGCCTGCGTGATGGCCTGCACCTCGCTCGAGGTCGACCCCAACTTCATCGGACCGGCCGCACTGGCCAAGGCTTACCGCTTCACGGGAGACCCACGTGACACCGCCGACAAACACCGTTTCGAGCTCTACAACCAGAAGGGCGGCGTCTGGGACTGCACGCACTGCTTCTACTGCGTCGAGGTCTGCCCCAAGGGCGTGGCGCCGATGGACCAGATCATGCGCATCCGCGCGCAAATGGTCGAAGGCGGCGTCAAAAACTCGGCCGGCCATCGCCACGAGGACACGTTCACCCATTCCGTCAAAACGTCGGGTCGCCTGAACGAAGCCACGATGGTGCCCAAGTCCCTGGGCTTGATGAACCCGGCGAACATGGCCGAGATACCGGGCGCCCTGCGCCTGGCCAAGACAGGGAAGCTGATGAGCGCTTTCAAGGAAGGGTTCTTTCACCGCATCCCCAGCGCCAAAAGCATGCGCAGCATTGTCAATCGTGTCATTAATGGCCCGAAGGTCGTAGCCACCACGTTCCCACGTAAGGGCGAGAGGAAGGAAGAGTAGCTGGTTATGAGATACGCATGGTGGACTGGTTGCGTCGCTAAGGGCGCCTGTCCCGAGCTCTACGTCTCGATGAAGTTGGTCGCCGAGCGGCTCGGCATCGAGCTGATCGAGCTCGAAGATGGTAACTGCACAGGCGCCGGGGTGATCAGCGAGCGCAGCGAGTTCCTGGCTGACGTCATCAACACCCGCAACTTCGCGCTGGCCCAGAAACTCGGCGCGCCGATGATGAACGTCTGCAGCACCTGCCAGGGCGTCCAGAGCGGCGTGATGTACCGCATCCAGACCTTCGACGGTTATCTCGAGAACATCAACGAGCAGCTCGCCCCAGAGGGGCTCCACTTCGACGGCGACCTGGCGGTCAAGAACTTCATGTGGGTGCTCGTCGAGGACCTGGGCCTCGACAAGCTGAAGGCAGCGGTCACCCGCCCCCTGAGCGGTCTACGCCTTGGCCCCTTCTACGGGTGCTACATCATCCGGCCGTCTCGCGTTGTGTTCGAGAACAACGAGAAGGCCGAGCGCGCTCGCTACCTGGAGCAGATCATCGAGGCCGTGGGCGCCGAGCCCGTCGACTACACCGGCAAGACCAAGTGCTGCGGTTTCCCCATCGTCACCATGAACAAGCCAAACTCGTTGGCCATGGCAGGCAACCACATCCTGGAAGCCAAGGAACTGGGTGCCGATGCCCTCGTCACGCCCTGCCCGCTGTGCCATCTCAACCTTGACGCCCAGCAGCCTGCTGCCGGTGCTCAGAAGGGGGTCAAGCTTGACTTCCCGATCCTGCACCTGCCGCAGTTGGTTGGGCTCGCCCTCGGCATGAGCCCTGACGAGCTGAAGATGGACCGCCACGTCGTCTCGACGAAGCCGGTCAGGGAGCGGCTGCGCGACGCAGTGCCGGCCTAGGCTGAGCTCTCCGGGACGGCCACGGGGCCGAGTTCTGTGCAACTCGCGCGGCTCGCCCACATGGGGCCAAGCATTTCGAGGCGCTAGCCCGCACAGCAGGGTGCCGCAAGCCTGAAGCTGCTGGCGGTTAGCCACCGGGTAGGTCGAGTTCGCAAGTCAAGTCAGTTCCGCAATCGCGTCGAACGACAGCGGCGTTATCGCCAGTCCGGGGATGCTGGCAAGCCCACGGTCGGCGGTTAAGAGCGAGTCAGCCTCCGATGTGATGGTGGCGGCGGCAAGAAGGGCATCGTTGGCGTCCACGCGCAGCGGATGATCGGCGCCGACGCGTAACCAGCGCGTTGGTCGGCAACGATCATCCGTCGCCAGCGAAGTGCTCGGCTATCTCTTCTCCCAGCTCGTCGACGGTGGCTGGTAGGGGTATCGGCTCTGAAGCCTGGATACGTTCCCAGGCGGCGAGTCTTCGTCCCGACGCGGTCGCCGCGTATGTCCGATCGATGGCTTCACGAATCAACTCCGCAAGCGAAACGCGGCGTACCCGCGACAGGCGTGTGAGTAGCTCATATCGATCTTGATCGATCAGTATCTGCAGGCGTCGGTCATACACGTGAGAATCCCGGCAGGTGCGCGCTTATTGCAGGCGCCCGCTTGATTAAAGCTGGAGGAACCCCGGCGTGATACTGATGCCGAGTTCCTTCTTGGCGATCAGATCGCGGCAGGAGTCAGCGTCCGGCGACATAACGTTGCCGGTGTGGGCGTCGCGAATGTAGCGCTCAAGTGGGTACTTCTTCGACAGCGCTCGCCCACCACAGACATCAAGCGCGATGTCAACGACCTCTCGCGCCGCCTGGCAGGCGAAGAGCTTCGTCTGGTTGAACTCGAGCACGCGCTCCGTGGGCGTCTTCGTGGTCGCAGCCTCGGCCGCCATCCTGATCAACTGACGCGCGGCCGCCAGGCGGGTCGACATCTCGGCGACCTGCCGCTGGACCGCGGGGTAGTGGCTGATCGGAAGCGTCTCGGGTGCGAATACTGTGCTCGTGGCGTAGTCGACCGTGAATCGGTAGGCCGCCTCGGCCACACCGGTATACACCGAGCAGTAGCCCGGCGTAAACATGTCGGTAAATCCGTTCGTGGCTAACTCGCCAGCCTGTCCGACCTGGTTAGCGCGCGGTACCGTCACGTCCTTGAACTCCACCGAGTGGGACGCCGTCGCCCGCATCGACATGGTGTTCCATGTCTCGTGAATCGTCAGACCCGGGGTACCCGCCGGCACGAGCACCGTGTAGAGGCCGCTGGCGCCGCCCGCTTGCTCATCGATGGCCCAGGTGAAGTACCACCGCGCGACCGGGGCGAGCGAGGCAAAATGCTTCATGCCATTGATAACGAAGCTGTCGTCGGAGACTGTCGCCCTGGTCTGAAACTGAAAGCGGCCACGCAGGCTCGACTGCGGCTCGCTCGTCAGGCTTGCGACAAGCGCGCCCTCATCGACGACCGCACCGAACACCTCTTCCTTCTGCTCCGGCGATCCAAGCGCGTCGATCAGACGCAGCACCGTCGAGTGCATGTTGAAGGTCAGCGCCGTCGATGCACACCCCGACGCAAGCGTGCGCACGACGTCTGTGTACAGATGCCAGTCGGCGCCGCGGCCCCCGTGGTCGCGGCCCACGGTCAGAGCGAGAAGGCCCGCTCTGTGCAGGTCAGAATAGTTCTCGATGGGAAACTGTCGGGTCTCGTCATAACCTGCTGCGCGCTCCGAGAGGGGTCCATCGGCGAGCTCCCGGGCGCGCCTCAACAGGTCATCGGCATCTGTCACACTCTGCTCCATCCACTTCTGATTGGACCGGCGGGCTTGTCCCGCCCGCGTCTCCACGAAAGCAAAGATAGCCCCACGCAGCCGTGACGGCGCTAGCACGACCCTGCTGCTTAACCACCTGTACCGTAAGATCGTGGTTGGCCGCCAATCGGCCCGCTTTAGATGTGGACCTTCTCTTTGTACTCCTGGTTTTCGTCCTGTTCTACGTCGTGCTGCTGAAGCCCGTCCTTGACGGCCAGCGCCGCAAGCGCCGCGATCTCCTCGACCTTTCGCCGGGTGACCGGATCCTCACCAGCGGCGGGTTGCTCGCGACGGTCAAACGGATCGAGTTACAGGAGACCGGCCCCACAGAGCTCGTGCTCGACCTCGGCAATGACATCGAGGTGCGGGCGCTGTCCTCGGCCATAGAGCAGCGTCTCAAGGCTGACTCCCCCGCGGCGGCCCCCATCGAACCGTCGTCAGCAGAGGAGAAACCAGCGCAAGGTGCATAGCAGACGAAACCGCTTCTCATTGCTGGCGATCCTCGCCGTGACCGCCTTCGCCGCCTTCGTTGTCTGGCCGGGCAATCCCGACCGCTATCTCCCGGGTGACTTCTGGCCCAGCGGCCAGGGCCTTACGATCGGCGACTTCGACCGCAGCGAGATGGAGCTGGGGCTCGACCTGCGCGGCGGCACGCACGTCGTTCTCCAGGCGGACACCACGAACTTCGACGGCGACCTCGACCAGGCCCTGGATTCGGCTCGAAGCGTCATCGAGAACAGAGTGAACGCCTTCGGCGTCGCTGAGACCGAGATCACGCGGCAGGGCTCCGACAGGATCTCGGTGCAGCTGCCGGGCGTCAGCCCCGAGGAAGCCGCCGAGCTAATCGGACGGACGGCTGTCCTCGAGTTTAGAGAGCCCAGGACCAACGACGCGGGCCTGATCGCCGTGACCGTCCCCGGACCCCCTCCTGAGGATCCCATCGCGCCCGAAACCGCCGGTGGGGACGATGACGTCATCGAGGAGGCCGGCGACGAAGACGAGGAGACCGAGGCCACCGAGACGCCAACGCCTACACCGGACGACGCGGCGACACCAGAGCCCACCCCCTCACCCGAGGGCACACCCGAAGCAACCGGAACGACCCCCACCACGCCTGACCCGGACCTGCCGCAGACCCACGAAGAGTTCGTTGACATCGGCCAGATTGGCACGACCTTCCTCGAAACGGACATCGTCTGGGAAACCGCAACGGGCGTTATCGACGGCGATCTCGTCCCACTGAGCGGAAGACAACTGTCCGACGCTGCGGTGGCTTTCGACTCACTGAATCAGGTCTTCATATCCCTCGACTTCACGGGCGACGGCGCCGACCTTTTCGAGCAGATCACCGGCAGGCTCGCCCAGGCCGGCCAGCTTCCACTCGGGATCTTCCTGGACGAAGAGCTCCTCACTGCCCCTACCGTCAATAGCCAGATCGCCGGGGGCGAGGCTCAGATAACACGCGGCGGCGGCTTCGACCTGGACGAGGCAGAACGCATCGTCGCCCAGCTTGACGCCGGCGCGCTGCCGGTCCCGCTGGATGTGGTTCAGCAGAACGAGGTCGACGCCACCCTGGGTGAGGACACCGTCGTCAGGACCGTCGAGGCGGGACTCATAGCCGTCGGCGTAGTGATGCTGTTCATGGTCCTGTACTACCGGCTTCCGGGCCTTACAGCAGCCTTCGCGCTTCTCGTCTACACCTCGCTCGTACTCCTGATCTTCAAAATCGTTCCTGTCACCCTGACCCTTGCGGGGATAGCGGCCTTCGTGCTCTCCGTCGGCATTGCCGTCGATGCCAACATCCTCATCTTCGAACGCATGAAAGAGGAGCTGAGGCTTGGCCGCAGGTTGCGCGAAGCCATCGACATCGGTTGGGAGCGAGCCTGGCCATCGATCCGCGACAGCAACGCCTCAACTCTCATCACCTCGGTCATCCTTTACATATTCGGAGCCCAGTTCGAGGCATCGCTCGTGCAGAGCTTCGCGGTCGCGCTCGCGATTGGCGTCCTGGTCAGCATGCTCACGGCGATATTAGTGACGCGTACCTTCCTCAATGCGCTGGTCGACACGCGCTGGGCGACCAGGCGCTGGCTGTTCGGAGTCAGCGAGCAAGACCGCCAGATGGCCGTTGAAGGTGAGCAACACCCTGAAATCGAGGCCGGACACCGACCCGGAGGCCGCTGGCTCGACTTCGTGGGCCATCGCTGGTACTCATTTGCCTTCTCGCTCCTGATCCTCGTGCCAGGCCTCATCTCCCTCGCCATACCGCCGCGACTCAACGCCGGGATCGAATTCACCAGCGGTACGACCTTCACCATCGATTTCGAGAGCGAGGTCGGCCAGGAGGACCTGCGTGGCGCGATGGCCGATCTGGGGCATCCGGAGTCGAGGATCCAGAGGACTGGCGATGGCGATTACCTCGTGCGTACCGAGGAGCTCGAGGGCTCTACTCTCATACCGCCGGTAGGTCCAGCGCCACCGACCGAACGTGACGACATCCAAAGCGCTCTCCAGGAGCGATTCGGCGAGTTCCAGATCCTCGACTTCGAGACGGTGTCAGGAGTGGTCTCCGAGGAGATCGGCCGCAACGCGACGATCGCCGTTATCGCCGCCTCGCTGGCGATCCTTGCGTACATCACGTTCGCGTTTCGCTCCGTCCAGAAGCCCTTGGTTTTCGGTGCCTGCGCCGTGATCGCGCTCGTGCATGACGCCATACTTGTGCTCGGCGCGTTCTCGATTCTGGGCAAGCTGTTCGACATCGAGATCAACACCATGTTCATCACCGGAATGCTCACCGTGATCGGCTTCAGCGTCCACGACTCAATTGTTGTCTTCGACCGTATCAGGGAGAACGTCGAGAAGCGCCCCGGCGAAGACCTCGGCAGGGTTGTCAACGACAGCCTGCTCGAGACCATCGCCCGCTCCTTCACAACCTCGCTCACCGTCCTGATCACGATCCTGGCGATGCTGCTCCTCGGCGGCGCCGCCATCCAGGAGTTCCTCCTCGTGCTGCTGATCGGGGTTATCAGTGGCGCCTACAGCTCGGTGTTTGTCGCCGCCCAGCTACTGGTCGCCTTCGAACGCGGAGACTTCACCAACTGGCTCGCGCCATTCCGCAAGCGCCGCGAGTCGACTGCATCGACAGGGAGCTAGCTGATGGCCAGGGAAGCACCACGCCACGTCGAGATCCAGGTCGAGCTAAGCGGGGAGGGCGCCGACGTCTCACCCGCCGTTGTCGAGATACGCGGCAACGCGGAGAAGGTGAACGAGGTGCTCGCGACATGGACCGAGGGTGGTCAGGGGCCGGCCGGCCGGGTCTTCTCCAGGCGCGCCAACCGTACTTTCTTCCGTGTGCGCGTCGATGGTGGGGCCGTCTACGAGATCGCCCACGAGCTTCCCCAGCAGCGAAAGGGTGAGGCCCGTTGGATCCTCATCCAGACCCTGCAAACGGACGACGAAGGGGCTCCTCCCCCGCCGCAGCCCACACCAAAGGCAAAGTCCTCCGGCTCTGCGGCGGTCTCGTCGACGACGCGGAAGGCTTCGAGCTCCACAGGAGCAACGCGGCGCCGTACGCGGAGCCCAAAGACCGACTAAAACAGCCCGCTTCCGGCCGAGTGAATGCCGATTCGGATAGCCTGACCGCCATGACCCTGTTCGTACGAGCAAGGAGCCGTGATCTCAGATGACCGTCGCCGTGGCATATGACGACCGCTTCCTCGAGCACGACATCCCAACGCACCCGGAGAACGCCGGACGCCTGAGGGCGATCATCGAAAGGCTCACCGCGACAGGGCAGCTGGACTCCCTTCCTCGCCTGGCCGAGCGCCGCGTAACGAGCGAGGAGATACTGCTTGTCCACGAGGCCGCGCTCCCCGCTGAGATCGAACGCATAGCCAGCGGCGGTGGGGGATGGGCGGATAGCGACACCTACGTCGTGCCGCGCTCGTGGGACGTCGCGCTCCTGGCCGCCGGCGCGTCCGTCGAGGCCGCCGAGCGCGTCCACGACGGGACCTACTCATCGGCTTTCGTGCTGTCCAGGCCGCCTGGCCATCACGCGACGATGCGCAGAGCCATGGGGTTTTGCTTGCTAAACAACGTGGCCATCGCCGCCCGTGTCCTGATGGAAAACCATGGCATCGAGCGGATAGCCGTGGTCGACTTCGACGTGCACCACGGCAACGGCACACAGGATATCTTCTGGACCGATGCGCGCCTGCTCTACTTCTCGACCCACCAGTATCCGTACTATCCGGGCAGCGGACACTGGAGCGAGGTTGGAAGTGGCGCCGGCGAGGGCACCAGCGTCAACGTCCCGCTACCGCCCGGCTGCGGCGATGACCAGTACGCAGCGGCCTTCGACCGCCTGTTTCAGCCGATGGTCGAGCGCTATCGACCGCAGCTGATCATGGTCTCCGCCGGCTTCGACGCCCACGTCGACGACCCGCTGGCAATGGAGGCGTTGACATCAGGCGGCTATGCGGCGCTCGCCCTCCGGGTTAAGGAGTGGGCAGACGAGCTGTGTGGAGGCAGATGCGTTTTCGTGCTCGAGGGAGGCTACGACTACGATGCCCTTTCGGAATGCGTACCTGAGGTGCTGCGCTGCCTCGCCGGAGAAGCCCCCACGCTCAGCGCCGACCCTACGGAAGACGGGCCAGACATAGTGCCTTTGCTCGACCGCTTACGCAGTCTGCACAGCGTCTGAGACGGCCACGAGGTCGGCAAAGACCTCGTTCGACATCAGCCGCCCGCGAGCCGTCAGGCGCAGGCGGTCGCCGTCACGTTCGAGAAGGCCCTGGCCCTCATATCGTGCTGCCACCCCTGGGAAAGCCGAGTCAAACGACTCGCCAAAGCGTACCTTGAAGCCGGCGAGGTCGAGTCCACGGTTGAGCCGTAGCCCCAGCCACGCGCTGTCGGTCATCTCCGCCGCCGAGTCCTGGTGCTCCACCGAATCATGGATAGAAAAGGGGACACGGGCTGCTTCGTCCGCCGTCATCTGTCGAACGTAGGCGCGCGGCGACCGAATCACAGCGAACCGCGTGGCGCCCAGGTGAGAGTGCGCGCCTGGTCCAACACCCAGGTAGTCCCGGTTCTCCCAGTAGACAAGGTTGTGCCTGCATGTTCGGCCGTCGAGTGACCAGTTCGAGATCTCGTACTGCGCGTAACCGCCTTTACCCATCCGCTCACACGTCCACTCATAGAGGGCCGCGACCGTGTCCGGGTTCGCTTCCCCGACGGCTCCCTTCGCCACCTGCTGCCCGAGCGGGGTGCTCTCCTCCACGGTGAGGATGTAGAGCGAGAGATGCTCCGGCTGAAGAGCGATGGCTTCGTCCAGCGTGCGCCGCCACGATGCTTCGGTTTGCCCCGGCAGGCCGAAAATGAAGTCAAGGTTGACGTTCTCGAAGCCGGCGTCACGTGCGTCCGTGTAGGCTTTCCGGGCGGCGTCGGCGTCGTGGATGCGCGTCAGGAACTTCAGCTCAAGCGGATCGAACGACTGCACCCCGAAGCTGACCCGGTTGATCCCACAGGATCTAAAGCCGGTCAGTTTGCCGCGGTCCACCGTACCGGGATTACCCTCGAGCGTCACCTCGGCGCCTTCTTCGAGCGCGAATGAGCATCGGACCGCCGTCATGAGTGTGTCCAGGTCTGGAGTGGACAGCAAACTCGGAGTGCCGCCACCGAAGAACACAGTTTGCACGCTTCGGCGACCGAGGACATCCCCCCACAGCCGAATCTCGCGGGCCAGCGCCGTGACGAACGCTGGTATCAGATCGTCCATCCCGGCGTAGGAGTTGAAGTCGCAGTACGTACACTTCCAGTCGCAGAACGGGATGTGGAGGTACAGCGACAACGGTGACGAGTCGCTGCCCTCGCTGACCAGGAAGCCAGGGGCAGTAGACGACGCTATCACCGGGCCCTCAGCCCGGCGACCATCTCGACGTGATGAGTCTGAGGGAACTGATCGACGGGCTGGACACCAACAAGCTCATAGGAGCCCTCGGTCAGCGGGCGCAGGTCGCGAGCCAGCGTCGATGGGTCGCACGAGATGTACGCGAGCCTCGAGATTGGCTTGGCGTTCAAGTAGCCTATCACTCCCGGCTTCAGGCCCGCCCGAGGCGGGTCGACCACGGCCGCGTCGAAGCGCTTGCGCAGGCGAGGCAGCACCTCCTCAGCTCGACCCTGGTAGTAACGGACGTTCTCCAGGTGCATGGTGTTGAACATGCCGTCGGCGACCGCCGACTTCGATTCCTCAACAGCCACGACTTCACTAACCGCTGAGCCGAGCGTGGCTGCAAAGAGACCGACTCCGGCGTACGCGTCGAGCAGCCGGTCGGATGGTCGCAAGTCAAGCCTGCTTCGAGTCTCCTCCACCACGATCTCGGCGGTGTACGTATTCACCTGGAAGAACGAGCTGGCTGATATCCGAAATCTGCGGCCGGCGACCTCCTCGTGGAACACCTGCTCCTCCTGGCCCGGGATGTCAACCAGCGTCTCGCCGGTGCGGGCGGACGCCCGGATCGCCAGCCCCCCGGCCGGGCCCTGGCCCTGGAGCTTCGCCAGGCGCCGGTTGATGCCCGGGTCGCTGACGATACACTCGTCTATCGGCACCTGTTCGTGGCTCAGCTGGCGGGCGAAGCCCAGCCGGCCCTTCTCGTCGGTGCTCATCCGAACCTGGTTGCGATAGGCCCACTGCTGGGGCGACGGGATCGTGTCGAGCACCGGAGGCTCAGCGAATCGACCGACCCGTCGCAGTTGATCGCGCACGATCGCTGTTTTCAGCCTTAGCTGCTCATCGTAGGCAATGTGTTGCCACTGGCAGCCGCCACAGGCGCCAAAGTAGGGGCAGGGCGGCTCGACGCGGTTGGCGGACGCCTCTATCACAGCCAAAGGCCGCGCACGCCACAACCCGCGGCGGCGAGACTCCACGCGCACGCTCAGTCTCTCGCCGGGAATCGCCTGCTCGACCAGCACAACCTCGCCGTTGGCGCGTGCCACAGCCTGCCCCTCGTAGGCGATGTCTTCCGTGTCGACTTCCAGTTCCTGGCCGACGTGGAGAGTTGTCTTTTCGGTCGCTGTCACTGCCCGATCCTAGCTGGGGCCGCACGTCGAGCGCGGCTTCCCGTGGTTGTGTCGCCCGTCGGCAATGCTATGGTCCCTGTCTCCAATGGGTTCATCCCAGCCGCGGCAGACCGGGCGCGAGGGTAAGCCGCAGCCACATGTTCAGAACTGCAGGCACGGTGGTGTCGAAAGCAACCCACACTGGCGCAGCCTATCGAGAGGGCGCCTCGCCGGTTCGACTAACGCCAGCCCACAGCCGCCTCGGCGGCCTACCAGCGCTCGATGGGCTCCATACCGCGAAAGCGCGAGCCGTTCATGTATCGCAGCTGCTGAAGCGCCTTCGACTCTATCTGGCGAACGCGCTCGCGCGTCACCCCGAGGGCCTTGCCTACCTCTTCGAGGGTGCGCGTGCGACCGTCTTCGATCCCGAAGCGCAGGACCAGGACGCGACGCTCACGCTCACCCAACGAGTCGAGAGCATCGCGCACCTGCTCGCGCAGGACGGTACGCGCCGCCTCCTCCTCGGGAGACATCGCGTCCTCGTCGGTCAGAACAGAGCCGAGATCCAGGTCTTCCTCCTCGGAGATCGGTCGCTCCAGCGAGATGGGCTCGCGCCGCGCCGCCTGTTCAATCTCACGCACGCGGTCTTCGGTCATCTCTAGGACCTGGGCCAGCTCGGGCACGCTCGGCTCGCGGCCCAGCATGCGGTGCAGGTCGCTGGACGCGCGCTTGTAGTGCCGGATCATGTCGTGCATGTGCACGGGCACGCGGATCGTTCGAGCCTGGTCGGCGATTGCGCGCGTGATAGCCTGCCTGATCCACCATGTGGCGTAGGTCGAGAACTTGAAGCCGCGCCGGTACTCGAACTTCTCGACACCCCGCAGCAGGCCGGTATTGCCCTCCTGGATTAGGTCCAGCAGGGGCAAGCCACGGCCAAGGTAGCGTCGGGCGATGCTCACCACCAGCCGCAGGTTGGCCTGGGCTGCGTGCTGCTGGTTCTGGTGGCCCTGGCGCACGATGCGTGCCAGCCTCCGCGCCAACTGCTTGAGGTCAACATGCGGCAGGGTATCAGCGAGCCGGGCCAGCTTGTGCTTGTCGCGCGCAGCTTGGACCTGGTCGAGAAACTCCAGCCCAGGGTCTCCAGGCAAGGTACGGCGGGCGTCCGGACGCAGTATATAGCTGCTGGTCGAAAACTTGAGCAGTGCTTCCTCAACGTCGGCGGGCTTGCGGCGAGACCTCCTGGCGATTCTCTTGACGAGGTTCTCGTCCAACATGCGATTGGTCGCATCCCAGAGCGCCGGGTGGCGTATAGCGTCCGCTATGGAGAGGTCGGCGGGCGGTGCGACATCCTTGCCGCCCATGGCAGCCAGCTTCAAGCCTTCTTCGATGTTGTCCAGGAGGCGGGCGACCAGAGCTTGGTCGGTCAGCTCGTCGACCTCCAACTCGGCCTTGATGGACTTCAGGTATTCCGCGGCTTCAACGGCACGGAACAGCCGAACCTCATCGTCGGCGGTGAGGAGCGGCGTCCGCGCCATCTCTGTGAGATAGGTGCGCACGCTATCCGCGAGCCCCTCATCCTCAACAGCGGCAAGTTCCTCATCTACCGCCTCCCGGGAGTCATCCCGATCGAGATCGTCCTCCAGGAGGTTGTCTACATAACGCCGTACCATATACCTAAGTCCTCTCCACGCCCTACAAGTACAACGACATCTTTGGGCTTTGATGTTTGGGCACGACAAAAAGAGCCCCCGCCACGCGGAGGCTACGTCTCAATGCACTGTCCCTCTACCCTATGATACCTCATCCGTCAACCGATGGCCGCCTTTCCGGGCCTTCAGGGCCGGGCCAGGAGGCCTGCCTCCGCCTCCCGGATCAGCTCAAGGCATGTGTCTATCTTTGCACCCGCACGGGCGAGGTCGGCGAGGTTCGCTTCGTGCACGTCGTCGCGACCCGAGGACGTTCCGTCGCGGACAACAACCACATCCAGGTCCAGCGATAGCGCGTCGAAGGCTGTGCAGCGCACGGCAGCCGGGAGAGCCGTCCCCGCTACCACCAACCTGCGGACCCTGAGTCGCGTCAGCAGGAGCAGCAGGGCAGTTTGCTGGAACGCGCTCCATGCCGGCCTGACAACGACGAGCTCGCCATCGCGCGCCGCCAATTCAGGGACACCCTCGCAGCCTTCAGTTCCTGCGACAAGAAAGCCCCCGCGCTCAAAGAAGAGCTTTCGCTGCACCTTCTCCACGTCTTCGCCGCCGGGTCGGTACTCACGCCGCGTGTGAATGATGTGCAGCCCTGCAGCCCGCGCAACGCCCAGGAGACGGCCTATCCGTGGCACCGTGTCCTCGACGCCCGCAAATGCCAGGGCCCTGCCAGGCAGGACGCAGTCGTTCTGCATGTCAATGACGAGCAGAGCGGTCCCTGTCATCGCTCTACGCAGTCAGCAGGAGGTGGCGAGAGGAAGCGCCTGGCCGTCAGGCAGCAACACCGATCTCTTCGCGGACCTCGCGCGCCGCCCGCACCATGTTGGCAAGCTTGTCCCTGGCCTCGTCGGTCGTCCGCGTTTTCAGACCACAGTCGGGCGTCACGAAGATCTGCTCAGGGCGCAGAACCTCGAGGCCCTTCTTGATCCCTGCCTTCATCTCCTCCACCGACTCGATGGAATGCTTGTGGACATCGAAGACGCCAAGCCCGATCTCTTTGTCGTAGCCCTCTTCACGGATCTTGTCGAGGAGGTCGTAGTCGCTGTTAGCCATCTCCAGATCGAGCTGATCGACGGGCAACTTTAGAAGCTCACGATAGGCCGAAACGAAGTCTCCATAGCACATGTGAGAGATCGTCTTCGCCTTGAGCCCGTCGGTGACAATCGCCATCGCCTCGACAAGGATCGGCAGGTCTTCCATGCGCGTCGAGGCGGCCGGCTCGTCGATCTGTATGTACTGGGCGCCAGCGTCTTCGAGCACGCGGGCCTCCTGGTGAATAACCTCAGCCACCGCCAGCACGGCATCGCGGCGCGAAGGGTAGCGCTCGTCGAATGACCACTCGACGATGGTGTAAGGGCCGGTCAGCATGCCCTTGACTGGCCTGTCGGTCAGGTCCTGGGCGAACTGCCACCAGTCCAGTGTCATCGGCTTCTCCCAGCGCACCGCCTCCGCGATCACCGGCTTGTGGTAGTAGCGATTGCCGTAGGAGCGGACGAGACCTCCCGGCTTCATGCCCGGCAGGCGTTCGCCGAAGTAGCCCACCATGTCACCGCGCTCCATCTCGCCATGCACCAGGATGTCGATTCCCAGTTCTTCCTGCAGCGCGATGACCTCACGAGTTGCCTTTCTGGTCAACTCGGTCAACTCGTCTTCACCGACCTTGCCCGCCGCGAACTGCGTGCGCGCCTTCGCGAGGTAGGGAGGCTTCGGGAAGCTGCCCACGGTTGTCGTTAGTAGCGCGTTCATGCGGGTACCTCCTCGAGGGCGGCGGCGGTCGTCGTCATCAGTTTCAGTTTCTCCTGCGCGCGCTCGCGGGGCAGGAACTCGAGGCCCATGTTCGGGCTCAGCAGCAGGCGGTCTGCCGAAATCGCTTCGGTTATGCGTTTGACCGAGGTCCCCAGGCCCTCGCGCGTTTCCATCCTCGTGTTCCTGGCATCAATCAACCCGGCACACAGCTTCTGCCCGAGGCTGACGGAACGGATAGCGTCGAAGTTCGCCGGTCCCATCACGAAGTCCAGGCCGATGACGTCGGCGTTACAGTCGACCAGCGCTCCAAGAATTCCTTCGACATCGCCAAAGTAGAGGGCCAGGTGCTTCTCAGCCGAAACGCCATCGAACGCGACGTCGATTGCTCGCCGCGCGATGGTTACATCCTCCTTGTGGGCTGTCAGGAATGGCTCGTTGACCTGGATGGCCGGTGCTCCGGCGGCAGTCAGTGCCTTCGCTTCCTCGTTTACCGCACGGGCAAACGCGTCCGCCAGGTCCTCCATGCTCTCACCGTAGTGCCTGTCGATAGACGCGCGGGCCAGGGTGTATGGACCGGGCAGAACCGCCTTGACCGGCCTACTGCTGTACGCCGAAGCGAACTCCCAGTCCCTGACCGTCACCGGCCCCTGCCAGCCGATAGCGCCCTCGATCACGGGCTGGCGGAAATAGGTATTGGTGTCGAAGTAGCGGAACAGGCCGTTCAAGGAAACCCCGTTGAGTCCGCGCGCGAAGTACGTCATCTCGTCGTCCCAACGGATCTGACCATCAGTGATGAGCTGTACTCCAGCCTCGATCTGTTCGTCTATGACCTCTTTTGTCACCTCATCCTGGATCTGCCGGATCTCGTCAATGGTCATCGCCCCCCGATCGAGGCGGTTGAGGGCGTTCCGCAACCGGGCGGGACGCGGCCTATTTGGTACCTTCGGATAGTTACCGACGACGGTAGTGATCATCTGAAGCGCGCGACTTCCTTTCAGCAACAAACAAGGGGTCGCATTCTACGACCCCTTGCGGCGCGTGGGTTCCCGTAGATTCTAGTTTGGCTGGCCGCTGAAGGACAGAATCTGGAGTTTTACGTCCTTGTAACGCCTGGACCACAAATGATACCCCGCGGTTATACGGCTGGGTACTCTGGGCCGATAGTTATGGATGTAGGACCTCGATGCGATATGCCAAAAGCTCCGCTGGCGTTTTGACGCGTGCCGATATGAGTCCTGGTTCGGTTGAGCCAGGAGCCGATAACACTGTGCTCGTCGTCGAGGACGACGAGCGCATCCAGAGGCTCGTGGCAATCGTCCTGCGGGGCGAAGGCTTCCGCGTCCTGCAAGCGATGGACGGCCGCCAGGCACTGTCCGTCGTTGCCCAGGACATTCCCGGCGTCATCATCCTCGATCTCATGCTGCCGGTCCTTGACGGCTGGGTGCTGCGCGAGAAGCTCCGCCAGGACCCCAGCACGGCCGAAATACCGATCGTCCTGATCTCGGCGGTCCGCAATCTTCCTCAGACGGCCCGTGACCTCGAGGTCGCCGACTACCTCAGTAAGCCGTTCGAGATCGACGACCTGGTGAAGGCAGTGCGCCGGCAGCTCGAGCCGCATCGCTCCTGACCGCCAGCGCTGGCGTGTCACGTTCGGTTTCACCGACATCCTGGTCATCCGGTTTGTGCGCGATCCTGGCCTGCGTCGCGGTCGGCGCGGCCGCCTGCACAGGTAATGGCGACGACCACCCACAGAGGCCGGACACCGGCGAGGGCTCGATCTTCGCGGAGACCCTTGCCGCCGAGTACCGGCCCGAAAGCTCGGAACTCGACGGAGCGCCGTTCTACCGCATCGACGCGTCCTTCGACCCGGCATCCGCGCGGCTCAGCGGTGAGCAAGAGGTCTTCCTTTCCAGCGAGGTGGCCCGCACAGAAGTCACACTCCGCGTCTTCGCCAACGACGACGCCTTTGCCGTCAACGGCGATAACGTGCAGATCCACGAGCTGACCGTCGATGGGCAGGACGCCGAGTGGACTCTCGACCGGTCCCTGCTCCGGGTAGCGTTGCCCCAAGCCGTAGAGGGCGGCGACGCTGTGCGGCTGGCGCTCTCCTTCGAACAGGGTGTTCCGCAACTCGCAGACCCGGAACCCCTCGACCTGGGCGGGGAGGGCGGGTATGGGATTTACGGCAGCGCCGAGGGGATCACGAGCCTCGCCCACTGGCATCCCGTTGTCCTGCCGGCCGCGCCCGCCCTCACTGACCTGCCCGCGCAGGGCGATATCTCGGCCTTCGCCGCTGGGTTCTACGACGTGACTTTCGAAGCTCCTGCCGGCTACGAGGTGGCTACCAGTGGCGAAGAGGTTGAGCGGGACGATGTGAACGGAGGCGCGACGCGGGGACGCTACGTGACGGTAGCAGCCCGCGACTTTGCCATCGTCCTTTCGCCCGACTTCGAACGCCTGGAGGAGGAACGCGATGGCGTGGTCTATCGCGTGTTCTACGACAGCGAGGATACAGATTTTCGCGAGGCTCGCGACCTTTTGGACTACGCGTCCGGCGCCGTGGCGGTATTTTCAGAGCGCTTCGGACCGTACATCTACGACGAGCTCGACGTCGTTCCGATTTCGCTCCGTGGCGGGGCCGGCGGCATCGAGTTCGCGGGCCTGATCGGCATCGGTGCCTCTCTCTACAACGGCGACCCCCTGGGTGCACTCGGTGAGTCCTCCGAAGACTCCGGGCTCCTCGGCCTCGTCGAGGGCGTCTTCGGGGGCGGGGCGCTCGATGGAGTGCTCGGCGATCTCCTCGGCGAGGATGGCGACGGCTCGATGCTCGGGCTGGCCGACGTGACTGAGTTTGTCGTGGCCCACGAGGTGGCCCACCAGTGGTGGTTCAACGCTGTCGGCAGCGACTCCATCGAGCATCCGTGGATGGACGAGTCCATCACGAACTTCTCGGCCACGCTTTACTTCGAGGACCGTTACGGACCCGAGGCCGGCGAGGAACAGGTGCAGGCGCAACTAATCCTGCCCTTCCAGACGATGGGCCTGCTCGGCGCCCAGGACGCTGTCGTAAACCAGCCGGCCAGCGCCTTCAGCTCGTCGATAGAGTATTCAGGCGTCGTCTATGGCAAGGGAGGCTACTTCTTCGTCGAGCTGCGCGAGCTCGTCGGCGACCAGGCATTCTTCGGCGGCCTGGCCGAGTACTACTCGCGCTATCGCTACGAACTCGCTCCGAACAGGGCGATGGTCGACATAATATCGGAGCTCTCGGGCCGGCCGGCCGAGGTCGACGAGCTGTACCACCGGTGGATCGAGGAGACCCATGGCGAGGACGACCTGGGCAGCGTGTCGGACGGCGGCGGCCCGCTTTCCGGCATCGACCTCGGTGGCGTGCTCGACGATCTTCTCGACCTGATCGGCGACTGACGCCTTAGTTGATTGCGCCCAGCCCCCACCAGCGCTGGGCGTTCTGCGAACGCAGGCGGTCGCGCAGCGCCGGGATCTCTTCATTCAGCAGGTCGCGCTCCTGTTCCAGCTGCTGCGCCACGCTCGCCGCTTCGAGCAGCTTCTGCTTGGTCTCGTTGGGCGCCGACAGCCGTGGCGCGACGTAGTCCGCCAGGTCGGCTGGCGTTTGCGGACGTGGCACCTCTCGCACCCACTGTCCGGTCAGGGCCAGGGCGTGCCGGCTGAAGTCGTCGAATAGCGAAGCTACGTCGCCGGCCAGCGACTCGTCGGCT
>WHTO01000016.1:14706-28236 GCA_009377665.1 Dehalococcoidia bacterium | reverse complement strand
CACTGCCGGTCCGCGACCACCTGCTTCGGCTACACCGTGGTCGGGGTGGCCCTCCGCGATATCAAGGTTCCCTCGCGCAGCGCGGGGTCCGCTTTCAAGTCCACCGCCGGGTTCACGGCTGCTTTCAGCTTGATGAAGATCCCGGCGGTCAGGGTCAGCCTCTTGCTGTCGTTCGTAAGGCTGTGGTTGTTCGCCGGCTGGCAGCCATTCTTCACGCTCTACCTGGAGGACCACGACTTCTCGCCCATCCTGATCGGCACCATTCCCGCGGCTACATATGCGGTGGCCATCGTCGCCAACCTGTTCATCGGCCCAATTTCCCGCCTCGGGAGCAAGGAAGTCGTGACGGCAGCCTCGCTGGCGATCGGCGCCCTGGGCACAGCCCTCTCGACCCACCTGGCGATAATCCCGCTTGTCTATGCGCCCGTCGCGCTGCTTGGGTTCGCCAACGGAGTAACGCTGCCGCTGCTGATCGCCATGGTCAGTGACAATGCCCCGCCCGGCCAGAGGGGCGTTGCCCTCGGACTACGCAACAGCGTTAACGATGGCGCGAGCGTCGTCGCGCCCCTCATCCTGGGGCTGATGATTCCTGCGATGGGCATCCCGTTGGGGTTCGCCGTCGGCGCGGTCTTCATGTGGAGCACGCTCGGCGTCTCGATGCGGATGCTGCGCGCTAACCAGTCGCCAGCGGTTGTGGAGTCCGCCGAGCGCCCGACCTGACGCCGCGCCCGGGAGGTTCACACCTGTTTGCTCGCCGGTGGCGAGTAGCTTTGTACCGCGCCGGGGTTGGGTCAGCTCGCGGCGACTTTCAGCTGGTCGTCGTCCTCGCCGTCCACAGGCAGGGTCTGGCCGGTGCGGCTGAACATGAGTGGGCGCTGGCGCTTGGTGATGGTGTCCTCGCTGACGACGCACTTGCGGATGTCAGGCCGGGACGGGATCTCGTACATGACCTCGAGGAGGGTATCCTCGATGACCGTGCGGAGGCCGCGGGCTCCCGTCTTCTGACGGATGGCCTCGTTGGCGATAGCGGCGAGCGCCTCGTCTGAAAAGGCGAGCTCGACGTCGTCCATGGCAAAGAACTGCTGGTACTGCTTAACCAGGGCGTTCTTGGGCTCGGTTAGGATCTGAACCATCGCGTCCTGGTCAAGCTCGTGCAGGGCGACAGCCATGGGCAGCCTGCCCACGAACTCCGGGATCAGACCGTAAGAGAGCAGGTCGTCGTGCTCGACCAGGCTGAGCATGTCCTCCACGTCCTCGCTGCGGTCACGCGCATCGCGCACGAACCCGAGAGCCTTCTTGCCCACACGGCGCTCGATGATCCGGTCGAGGCCCTCGAAGGCGCCGCCGCAGATGAAGAGGATGTTGGCTGTGTTGATCTGGATGAAGTCCTGGTGGGGGTGCTTGCGTCCGCCCTGCGGCGGGACGCTGGCAACTGTGCCTTCGATGATCTTAAGAAGCGCCTGCTGGACGCCCTCGCCCGACACGTCGCGCGTGATCGACGGGTTGTCGGCCTTGCGGGCGATCTTGTCGATCTCGTCGATGTAGACGATGCCTCGTTCGGCCCTCGCCGTGTCGAAATCCGCAGCCTGTATGAGGTGCAGGAGGATGTTTTCCACATCCTCCCCGACGTATCCGGCTTCAGTCAGCGCCGTGGCGTCGGCAATCGTGAACGGTACGTCAAGCACCCTGGCGAGGGTGCGCGCCAGCAGTGTCTTGCCGCTGCCAGTGGGGCCAACCAGCAGGATGTTGCTCTTTTCAAGCTCGAGACCTTCCGGGCCGGGGCCGGCGTTGACGCGCTTGTAATGGTTGTAAACGGCCACGGAGAGGACCTTCTTGGCCTGCTCCTGGCCGACCACGTACTCGCTCAGGTGGTCGAAGATCTCGCGTGGCTTGGGAAGCTTCTGGCCCGATGCGCCTGGCCGCGTCGACGCAGGAGTAGCCTCTTCGTCGATGATCTCGCGGCAGAGATCGACGCACTCATCGCAGATGTAAACGGCGCCCGGACCCGCGATAAGCCGCCGCACCTGCTCCTGGTTCTTGCCACAGAATGAGCAATGGTACTGGACACGGCTGCCTTTGGTGCTGCTGGGCATGGGGCAGTTGCTCCTGACGTTAACGGATGGCCGAAGCGTCCGGCAGGACGTGCAACGGCCTCTCTGTACGTATCGGCATATGGCGCCTCAACTTTGCCGGCTAATCCGGCGTCTGCTTCGCGAGAATCTCGTCGATAATCCCGTACTCCTTGGCCTGCGCTGCGTCCATGAAGTAGTCCCTGTCCGAATCGCGGACGATGCGCTCCATCGGCTGGCCTGTGCGGTTGGAGAGAATCTCGCGGATGATCTGCTGCTCGCGCAGGATCTCCTTGGCCATGATCTCGACGTCTGACGCGGCACCGGTGGCGCCACCGCGAGCCTGGTGCATGTGGACCGTGGAGTTGGGCGTGGCGTAGCGCTTCCCCTTCTCGCCCGCGACGAGCAGGACGGTTCCCATGCTGGCGGCGATACCGACGCAGAAGGTGGCGATGTCCGGCCTGACCAACTGCATGGTGTCAAAGATGGCAAGGCCGGCGTTGATCGAGCCACCCGGTGAGTTGATGTAGAGGTGGATGTCCTTGGTGTCGTCCTCGCGCTCCAGGTAGAGCAGCTGAGCGATGATCAGGTTCGCGATCTGGTCATCGATGGGCTGGCCGAGGAAGATGATGCGCTCCCTCAGGAGGAGCGAGTAAATGTCGAATGCGCGTTCCCCCCTTGCGCTCTGCTCGATGACCATTGGGATGACGTTCTGGGGAAAGCTCATTTCTGCTCCTCGTTCTCACTATCTGTCGCTTCGACTGATTCGGCTTCGCCCGTATCACTCTCTGCCGATGCTTTGGCTTTGGGCCCGGCGGCCGCCTTGCGACGGCGCCTGGGTTTCGCTTCGGCCTCCTCAGTCTCGTCTGGCGGCAGGGTTCCGGGGTCTACCGCGATCAGCTCGACCAGGCGTTCGAACGTCTTGCGCGTCATGATGCCCCGGCGCAGCGCTGTCCTGCCATTCTCGCTGTCGAAAAGCTCCCGGAGCTGACCGCCGGCTCCCTGCGTCAGCCGGTCGAGCTCTTCGTTTATCTCTTCGGGGGTGGCTTCTATCCCCTCGTCCTCGGCTATCTGCCCGAGGACGAGGGAGTTGCGCAACCTGCTCTCGCCTTCAGGCCGCAGCTCTTCCTTGAGCTGCTCCTCGCTCTTGCCGAGCTGCTGGAGTTGATCTTCGAGGCTGCTGCCGCTGCGGCCGGCGTGGTCTTTCAGAATGTGGTCGACCTCGCGCTCGACCAGGACGGGCGGGTACTCTACCTCAGCGCCGGCCACGATCTGCTCAAGGATCTTGGACTGCAGCACCTCGCCGTTGCGCCTTTCCATCTCGCGGGATATCTCCCCGCGGATCTCCTCACGCAGCTCGGTCAGCGTGTCATAGCCCTCGCGGATGCCCTTGGCCAGCTCGTCGTCGAGCGTCGGGAGGCGTTGCTCTTTTACTTCGTTGGCGGTGACGGCGTAGTCCAGCTGCTTTCCGCGCTGTGACTCATCCGGGTAGTCGTCGGGAATGGTCAGCGAAAACTCCCGGGTCTCGCCGCGAGAGATTCCAATCAGCTGATCGGTGAATCCGGGCAGCGAGACGTTGACGCCATCCTGGATCGCGAACTCGGCGTCGTCCTGGGAGAACTGCTCGACACCATCCTGCGTTCCAGAAACATTGGCGCGTAGCGTGTCGCCCATCTGCAGAGGGCGGTCGACGGGCTCGAGCGTTGCCTGCATCTGGCGCAGCCGCTCCAGGGCGGCCTCGACTTCCTCCTCGGATACCGCCACTGGCTCGCGCTCGACGCGCAGCGATTTGTAGTCTCCGAGCTTGACCTCCGGGATCAAGGGCACCGTGGCGGTGAAGGTGACGGGCTCGAGATTGGTGATGGAGACGCTGGGCAGGTCGACCGGCCTTAGCTCGTGTTCCTCCACGACTTCGTCATAGACCTCGGGCACGAGCCTGTCGAGGGCGTCGTGGAGAAGGGCCTCCCGGCCGCCAAGCTGCCGCTCGACGAGGGCCCGCGGGGCCTTACCCGGGCGGAATCCGGGTACTTTGACACGCCTGGCCAGTCGTTTGTAGGCGTCCTCGATAGAGCGCTCGACGCGATCTGGCTCTACTTCTATTTCAACGCGGAGCTGGGAGTCGGGGAGACGTTCGCTGGATACCTTCACGCAAGGATTATAGGAGTCGGCCACTCGCAAGCGTCGGGACCGCTCGGTGAACAGGGTGGTGGCCTCCCGTGATCGACCGCGAGCCGAGCCAGCGACTAGCAGCGGGACAGCCGAAAGGCACGGGTCGGCCACCCATGGTCACAGGCTCGCTGCAGGGGTGTTAAGCTAAATGCGGCGAAACGACCGGGCCCGCCAACCACTCTCGGACGCACTCTCCTCAGGTAAAGCCTCAGGGCGAGTCCCCCAGATCGGTACCAGGGACCAGAAGCGCCCAATCAACTAGTTCAGAGGAGAGCTACACATGAGCGACAAGACGCTCACCTGCCGTGACTGCGGCACATCATTCGTGTTCACGCAGAGTGAACAAGACTTCTACGCCGGCAAGGGCTTCATGAACGAGCCCTCTCGCTGCCCAGACTGTCGCAATGCCCGCAAGGCATCCGGCGGCGGTGGCGGCGGCGGCGGAGGTTACTCGGGAGGCTACGCCAGGGCCCCACGCGAGATGCACAAGGCGACCTGTTCGTCCTGTGGCAACGAGGCCGAGGTACCCTTCGTACCCCGTGGCGACCGTCCCGTCTACTGCTCCGACTGCTTCAGCAAGCAGCGCGATGCGGGCGGCGGCGGCGGTGGCGGCGGTAGCCGCCGCTACTAGCCCTTCGCGCTAATCGGCGAAAATCGATTCGGGCGGGTTCGCGTTATCTGAGCGGAACCCGCCCTCACTCTCGAACGTCACGACCACCGGCTCCAGCCCCGGGCAGCAGTCGTCGTCGCCTTCCCCATATGCGCGGTAGGCGATCCGTATAGTCCCTTCGGCCAAAGCCTCCGCGCTCTCGATGCTCCGCGTGGCCAGGTACCAGTCCGTGCCCAGGAACGACTCGTCGATAAAGAAGAACACACGCTGAGTCGAGCCGCCGCCCCCGGCTGCTTCCAGCCCGACTGCGGCGTAGAAGTAGCGGCCTTCGCCATCCTGGGTGGCCACCACGTCCATGATGTCGTAGGTCTCGTCGCCAGGACCCTCGTAGCCGGCGACGCTGGTTTCGGCGAAGGCTCTCAGCTCGTCGGGCAGCGCCGCGGCGGTTGTCAGGCGGGGAGGCGTGACCCCTTCGGACTCACCCGCGCCGTCCAACTCGCCAGGGCCTGGATCGTCTGCTGCTTCCTCCTCCTCGGTCCCTGAGCCAGCTTCTGAAGCGGAGCCGGGGCTGCCGTCGTCGGTTCGGTCCAGCGCTGTCCACACTCCCCAGAACGCCACCCCGGCCCCCAGGAACACAAGCGCAACCGACGCGATGCCCAGGACACCTATGCGTCGCCAGGGCGGTGGATCGCCAGATAGGTCGCGCTCGCCTTCGTGCGTTTGGACCGGTGCTGCGAATGGATCGTGGGCTGGCTCATCGGTTGCGGCAGGCGCGCTCCCCCCGGCTTTCGTGGCCGTCCGGATGGAAGGTCCTTCAGGTTCCGCCTTTCCGCTCTCCTTGTCCACTGGCAACGCGTCCAGGTTGGCGAAGGGGGAAGGCTCCGCCCTCGATTGAGCCAGCAGCGCCCTGGTGTCGATCTCTCGTGTGTCCCTGTCCGGTGGGGCAGGCGTCCCGGCGAGGTCTTGCTCCGCCGGCGTCGATTCTCCGTCGTCCGTTTCAGATGCTCCCTCGTGTCCGCCTCGCGCGGAGCGCGAGCTGCGCAGACCAAGACGGTCGAGCAGCCCACGGGGCGCGGCATCCGGACCGCTTTGACCAGAGGCCTCTTTCGCTTCATCCCCGGCCGCCGATTGTTCGGTCACTTGGCCCGCCCCGGCTTGCGGTCGCAGGCCGGCTTCGAACGGATCCCTTACGCCTGGGGTCGCGGGCGACCTCGATGCGGGGAAAGGGGCCTCGGGGGCGCGCGGTGGTTGCGAGGGTGGTTCCCGTGACCAGGGGTCGGTTGTGCCTGCCGGCGTTGCGGTCTTGGGCTCCTGCTCCTCCTGCGCGGACTCGGCCCGGCCGGAGTGCTGGCGGGGGCGGTCGCGTTCGAGGAGGGAGCGCAGGAGACCGCGCGGCCGCGTGGTGTCGTAGTCCCTGCGCCGCACGGGATCGGAAAGGGTCGCGTAGGCGTCCTCAACTCGCTGCCAGGCTGCCTCGCTGGCGAACGGCCCGCCGGCGGCCGGGTCGTAACGACGCTGGAGTCGTACATGCGCAGCCGTCAGGGCTTCGTCGTCGGCCTCTGGCCTGACCTGCAGGACGCGATAGAGGTCTTCCACTCCATGATCGTAAACTCGCGGGCATGGCGTTCGTTGTGTATCGAGGCTGGTTAGCGGCCCCGCGGCGCGAGGCTGTCGTTGAGCGCGTCGCCAACGAGATTAAAGGCGAAGATTAGCGCGGCCACGATTGCGCCCGGGATGAGCAGCAGGTGAGGATGCGCCTGCAGCGTGCGGATGCTTCCGCCCTCGAAGAGCATGCGCCCGAAGCTGGCCTCGTTTACCCCCAGGCCGAGGTAAGAGAGCAGGATCTCGGTGCTCGTGATGGCGCCGAGCGACGCCGACATGCCGACCACGACGATCGGCAGAATGTTGGGGAAGAGGTGCTTCCAGATGATGCGACTGGTCGACGCCCCCATCGCGTGGGCGGCGAGGATGTACTCCGACTCGCGGAGCGCCAGCACCTGCGACCTGATGATGCGGGCCGTGCCGACCCAGAAGAATAGCGAGAGGACGCCAAAGATCAGGACCATATCCGCGAATCCGGTGTCGCGCACCCAGTCCAGGCCGGTCGCGTCCGTAAAGTCGAGCACCCAGCCGTCGTAGCGGGGGCGCAGCGTCGCCGTGATAAGGATCAGCATCAGGAGCCCGGGCAGCGCGGAGAGGACCTCCCCCGAGCGCATGATCACCGCGTCGATCCAGCCGCGCCGGTAGCCCGCGAGCATGCCCAGGCCCACGCCGATCAGGCCCCCGCCCGTGAGCAGCGTCGCCATCGTAATGACGACTGTCGTGCGGGCGGCGAACATCGACTGCGTCAGCCGGTCGCGACCGAGGCGGTCCGTGCCGAAGGGATGCTCCCAGCTCGGTGGCTGGTCGCTGTCCTCGGCCGTCACGTTGATCACTTCCTGGTCGTAGGGGGCGATCCACTCGGCGAGGATGCCGGAGCCGTAGACGACCGCGATGATAACCAGCCCGGCCATCGCCAGCTTCTTCTTGCGCAGGCGGCGGACAGCGGTTCCCCAGGGTCCCGGGCGGCGTCGCTCGGCGCTTGTCGCCAGCTCGGCCATCAACGGTCCCTGAAATCCGTGAGGCGCACCCTCGGGTCGACGAACGTGTAGGCGATATCGATCAAGACGTTGACCACGATGAACGCCGATGCGCCAATGATCGTCAGCGCCATGATGACGTCGTAGTCGCGGGCGTAGACCGCTTCTATCGCTACTCGACCCACGCCGGGGATGCCGTAGAGGTACTCGGTGAACAGCGCACCCTCGAGGATGCCCACCATCGCCAATCCAACGACCGTGGTCACCGGCAGCAGCGCGTTGCGCAGGACGTGGCGCGTGACCACGGTCAGCTCATCGAGGCCCTTGGCCCGCGCCGTGCGCACGTAATCGTCTTCGAGGACCTGCAGCGTGGTGGTCCGGACGAGGCGAGCGAGACCCGCCACCCCCGGGAGGGAGAGCACCAGCGCCGGGATCACGAGGTGGGAATTGAAGAACGGAATGTAGAGGACGCCGGGTATCGGATTGTAGATCTCGAACAAGCCATCCCAGCCACCACTCGGCAGCCAGCCGAGCTGAAGCGTAAAGACGTAGAGCAGCACCGGGATGGCGACTACAACCGGCACGGACTGGAAGAACAGGAAGAAGCTGACCACGGTTGGGTCTATCCAGGTACCGCGCTTGAGCGCGGCGAAGACCCCCACCGGGATCCCGAGGCCAAAGACGATGACCAGGGCCACGACGTTGAGCTGGGCGCTGCGCCAGAGAGCCGGCAGGACCAGCTCGGAGACGGTGAAGCCGGGCTGAGCGAGGGAGTCGCCAAGGTCGCCCTGGAGAAGGTCGCCCATGTAACGGCCGTACTGGATGACGAACGGGTCGTCCAGGCCAAGGTCCTCGCGTATGCGCTCGACGGCCTCTGGGTCAGCCCTTGGGCCGGCGCGAACCTCGACGGGGTCGCCAGGCCCATAGCGCCCGATCGCGAAGGTAAAGAGGGAAACGAGGACGAGGGCGAGGGGCAGGAACAGCAGACGCCGCGTAACGAATGGGGCGATCCCGCTGGCCACCGCTGTTACCCCTTAGTTCTCGACGCGGATGAAGCGCAGGAAGGGGATCTCGAAGGCCGGCGGCTCGTAGCCGGCGATGTAGGGCTTCACCACCTCGACGTTCTTCCCGTGAAACAGCGGAATGATCGGCAGGTCTTCCACAATCAAGGCCTCTGCCTCGCCGTAGAGCTCATAGCGGCGGTCGTCGTCGACCTCGGCCCGCGCCTCCTCGATCAGCGTGTCGACCTCGCTGCTCGAGTAGTTCCAATCGTTCTGGGCGCTGTCGGTGTGGAAGAGCACATCGATAAAGTTCTGGGCATCGGGGTAGTCCGCTATCCAACCGAGGTCGAACATCTGGAAGTCGCTCCGATTGAGGTCCTGGAGGAAGGTCGCGAACTCCACCTGCTCGATCTCGACCTCCACGCCCAGGTTCTGGCGCCACATCTCGACGATGGCCTCGACGACCGGCCCCGCGGTCGCGCCCTGCCCCGGCGAGGTCCAGACGATCCGTGGCAGGTTGGTGCCATAGCTCGATTGTTCCAGCGCTTCCAGCGCCGCAGCGGGATCGTAGGCAGTACCACCGGAGCCTTCCTCGTACCCGGGTACACCAGGCGGGATCAGGCCAGTGGCCACAACGGCCAGGTCGCGAAGGACCACCTCGACGATGGCCCCCTTGTCTATGGCCAGTCCGAAGGCGCGGCGCACCAGCGGGTCGTCGAACGGCGGCTCCTCGGAGTTGAACGCGATGTAGCTGAGGTCGAACGAGGTGGTCTCGACAAGGTCGGCGTTCAGCGGGTCGGCGCTGTCCCGCGCTCGGTCGATGTCCTGCACGCCAACACCGGCAAGGTCGATCTCGTCGTTCTCGTACATCGTCAGGAAGTTGCCGGCCAGGATGAAGGTGGCGCGCGAGATGAACGGCGGATCCAGGTGATGCTCGGCGTTGGCTTCGAGCACCAGGCTCTGGTTGAGGTCCCACTGTTCCAGGGTGAAGGGGCCCGTGCCGTTGGGCTGGCGCCAGAAGTCGCGCGGGCTGGTTTCGGCCTCGTTCCGGTCGACGACATACCAGACCGGATAGGTCATCAGCTGCAGAAAGTAGGTGCGGGGCTCTTCAATGGTGAGGCGGACGGTGCGGTCGTCCACGACCTCGACGCCGGCGATCTCGTCGGCACGGCCGCGGATCTTGTCCAGCGCCCCAACGAGGTCACGCATATAGATGGAAGCAACCGTCGAGCCGGTGGCAGGGTCGGCCGCTCGCTCGAGCGAGTACTTAACGTCCTCGGCCGTTACGGGACGACCGTCATGGAAGGCGGCGTTGGTGCGCAGCCTGAAGGTGTACGAGACCGTGCCGTCGGCGTTCTCCTCGGGTTCAGGAAGCTCCTCGGCGAGGTCGGGGATGACCTCAAGGTCCTGGTTGAAGCCCACCAGTCCTCCGAAAAGCTCGACGATGTAGCGTGACGACGAGGCGTCCGTTACCAGATGGGGATCGAGCGTGATCGGGTTGGGCCCGGGCAGACGCAGCTCGCCGCTCTGTCGCTCGCCGAGGTCCTGGTCACCATCCTCCAGCTGCTCGGACGGCGTTTCAGCGTCGTCTTCGTCACCACCCAGCGCAATGAAGAGGATGGACAGGCTGCCCACGGCCACGACAACGATGCCGGCGAGGCCGACGAAGAACCAGACTACTCGATTACGACTCATGCGGGTCTTTCCAACCTCTCACTGCTTCGCAGGATCTTAGTCTCAGGTACGGTAGCGCCGAAGGAGCGGATTGACGCCCGGGCGGCTGGATCAGGATGAGCGCACCGAGGCTGGCTCAGGGCGCTTGTCTGTTGACTGACCGGCCCCGCCCCCGTTCTCGACTCCAACCACGGCAATGTGCAACTCTTCGAGTTGTTTGCTGCTCACGCTGGATGGCGCGCCCGTCATAGGGTCGGACGCGCTCTTGGTCTTGGGGAAGGCGATGACCTCGCGGATGTCGGGTTCACCGGCCAAAATTGCGACCACGCGGTCGAGGCCGTGCCCGAAGCCGCCGTGCGGCGGCGCACCGTAGGTGAAGGCTTCCAGCATATGACCAAAGCGGGTGCGCGCCTCTTCGTCGCTGATCTCCAGCAGCTTGAAGATCCGCGCCTGGACATCGGGGCGGTGGATCCGAATCGACCCGCTCCCCAGCTCCCAGCCGTTGCAGACGAGGTCGTAGTGGCGTGCCCGGGCGTCGCCGGGCGCGGAGTCGAGGAGGTCCAGGTCCTCCTCGCGTGGGGCGGTGAACGGGTGATGCTCCGGCTCCCAGCGGTCCTCGTCCTCGTTCCAGGCCAACAGGGGAAAATCCACGACCTGCAGGAAGAGCCTTGTGTCCGGGTCGGCCAGGTCCAGGCGGCGGGCCAGCTCGCGGCGCAGGGCGTCGAGGGCCTGGTTGGCCATCTTCGGGCTGTCCGCCACGATCAGCAGCAGGTCACCGGCCTCCGCACCAAGGCGGACGGCCATCTCCTTCACCGCACCAACGTCCAGGTATCGCGCCACCGGCGAGCGCAGCTGGTCGTCGCTCAGGGTCCGTGGATCGCCCAGCAGGGCGATCGAGACCAGCCCCCGGGCGCCGTACTGCTTGACGAAGTCCGTGAGCTCATCGATTTGCCTGCGCGAGAACTCGGCGCCGCCGGGCGCGGCGATGCCCTTGACGATCCCGCCGGCCTCGACCGTCGACCTGAAGACGCCGAACTCGCTGCTCGCCACGAGGTCCGAGAGGTCCGCGAGCTCCAGACCAAAACGCAGGTCAGGCTTGTCGGTCCCGTAGCGGTTCACCACGTCTTCGTGGCGCAGGCGCGGGAAGGGCCGCGGCACCTTGAGCGCGGGCCGCAGCGTCGTGAACAGGCTGACGTAGAGCTCCTCCTGGAGGTCGAGAATGTCGGACTCTTCGACGAAGCTCATCTCGAGGTCGAGCTGGGTGTGCTCCGGCTGCCTGTCGGCGCGAAGGTCCTCGTCGCGCAGGCAGTGGGCGATCTGGAAGTAGCGTTCGAAGCCGGCGACCATCAGCAACTGCTTGTACTGCTGCGGCGACTGGGGCAGCGCGTAGAAGCTGCCTGGATGGACGCGGCTGGGCACCAGGTAGTCGCGAGCTCCCTCGGGGGTGCTCGCGGCCAGCATCGGGGTCTCGATCTCGACGAAATCACGCCGGCCCAGGAACTCGCGGATGTGCTGGGCCACGCGGCTGCGCAGGCGCAGGTTGTCGTGCATGCGCTGGCGGCGCAGGTCGAGATAGCGGTAGCGCAGGCGCAGGAGCTCCTCGACGGCGCTGTCATCGTTAATGCCGAAGGGCGGAGTCTCGGACTCTGCGAGGACGCTGGCTGCGCCGGCCTTGACCTCTATCTCGCCCGTGGCGAGCGTCGCGTTTGTCGAGCCCTCGGGTCGCAGAGCGACCTCACCCTCGATTTGCAGTACATATTCGTTGCGGCAGCCATCGGCCACTACGTAGGCGTCGGGGGAGGTCCTGGGGTCGAAGACGACCTGTGCGTAGCCCGTGGTGTCTCGCAGGTCGATGAAGATCAGGCCGCCGTGATCGCGGCGGCGATGCACCCATCCTGCGAGCGTTACGCTCTGCCCGGCGTCCATTGCCCGTAACTCGCCGCTATTCCTCGTCTTCAGCACTTACACGTCGTCCCCAAATAATCGAGGCCCGCCCGCGGGTCGCGGTCGGGCTGGATGTGATGAGTCTAGGCCACCGGGGCAGGGTGATCTTCCCGCCGCAGGCGGACACCAGGCGCCGCCACGCTAGCGATACATGATCAACAGAGCCGCCGAAACCAGTAGCCACGCCGTGATGTTCACCGCCATCGGACGGTCGCGCAGCAGAACCTCCTCGGGGCTCCCTCCGAGCTCGTGCTTGTGCACGAGGTAGAGGTAGCGGAACAGCCCGTAGATCACGAATGGGATGGTGAACGCCATCGCGTCGTTATCCGGCAGGTTGTCCGAGCTGAACGTGTAAAGAGCGTAAGCCAGGATCGTCGCCGAGGTCACGACAGCGGACATCTGGTCAAGCAGTCCAAGCGTGTACTCGCCCAGGGTCGGGCGGTGGGACGCCGGGTCGTCGACGGAGGATAGCTCCGCCCGGCGCTTGTTGATCACGAGGAAGAGCGCGCCGAGCATCGTGCAGAGGTACAGCCACGGCGAGATCGGGACCTCTATCGCCACCGCTCCCGCCAGCGCCCGCAGCACGAAGCCCGCCGCTATCGTCATCATGTCGATCAGCACCACGTGCTTCAGGTAGTACGAGTACGTCAGGGTGATCACGAAGTAGCACATCGCGATCGCCGCGAAGTTGAGGTTGATCAGATACGCCGCCGATAACCCGCCGATGCTCAGCAGCGCCGCACCGGCGACCGCCACGTCAGGACTGAGCTTCCCGGCGGCCAGGGGGCGCAAGCGCTTCCGTGGGTGGAGCCTGTCGGCCTCCACGTCCCGCATGTCGTTGATCAAATAGCCGGCGCCCGAGATCGCGCAGAAGACCACGAACGCAAGTCCTGCTCGCCAGAGCAGCGGCCACCACTCGTCGACCTCGAGCGGATGCCATGCGCGCTCTATCGAGAAGACGAGGGCCAGGAAGATGAGGCCGTTTTTAACCCACTGCCGGGGTCGCAGGGCGAGGATGAAATTAACCGGGTCCGCGAAGGCGCTGCGACCGACCGCCTTACCCTCGCGTGCTGCTGCGCTTTGCCCGGCGCTCCCGTCGGCATCACGGAGCGTCGTACCCTGTCGTTCCATCAAACGGTTAAGGGAATCTTACCTAAGTCGACTTCAAGGAACCTGCCCTCCGTTCGGGGGGCGCGGTCGGTGCCATCCAGGTGGGGTTGACTTAGGTGGAACGTATCGTCTATCGGACCAGCCAGCCTCCGTCGATGGGGATCACACTGCCGTTTATGTAGGTTGCCGCTTCGGAGGCCAGGAAGACGGCAAGGCCACCTATCTCCTCGGGCTTCCCCCAGCGGCCCGCCGGGATGCGCTCCACGATCGACTCGTAGCGCCCGGGGTCATCGCGCAGCATCGAGATGAAGTCGGTATCGAAGTACCCCGGCGCGATGCAGTTGACGTTGATCCCGTCCGGCGCCAGGTCCACC
>WHTO01000016.1:0-14696 GCA_009377665.1 Dehalococcoidia bacterium | reverse complement strand
CCAGGCCCTTAGTCATCCCCGCTACCGCGTGCTTGGCGGCTGCGTAGCCGCCGATGTGATAACCGCCCTGGAATGACATCAGCGACCCGACGTTGATGATCTTGCCGCTGCCGCGCTCGCGCATCTGCGGGATGACCCGCTGGATGAGATCGAACGTCGCGTTGACGTGCACTTCGATGAGCTTCGTCCAGCGCTCGTAGGGGTACTCTTCAATGGGGTCGAGCCAGCGGCCGGTGATCCCCGCATTGTTGATGAGGATGTCCACCTCGCCCATCTCGGCTGTCACTCGCTCGATCAGGTTGGTGCGGTCGCCGGGCACCGAGAGGTCCGCCTTGACCTCCAGGAACCGCCGCCCCGCTGCCTCGACGGCTGCGCGGGTCTCCGGGCTGTCGCCGTTCTGCGATACGCCGGCCACATCGGCGCCGGCCTCCGCCAGCGCGCTTGCCATCGCCCGGCCGAGCCCGCGGCGCGCGCCCGTCACCACCGCCACCCGGCCATCGAGTCTGAACAGGTCGAGAATCACGCGCTTGTTTCCTTTCTGATCGTCTATAAGATGAAGTCTTGCCAGCCCATGAGTTGGGACAACTCTATGGCTAACAGAAAGGCTGTCTTGTGTCCGGCAGGCGGCGCAGCGTGAAGAGGAGGTAGGCCATGCAAACCGGGACGTTTCACGGCATCGAGGTCACCACGCCCGAGAAGGGCGTGGCGCTGATCACCTTGAACAGGCCTGAGCAGTTGAACGGCATGAACCATGAGATGAAGCGCGACCTCGTCGAGCTTCTGCTGCAGGCACAGATGGACGACGCGATCTGTGTCGTGGTGTTCACCGGCAACGGACGCGCCTTCAGCGCAGGAGACGACATAACGGGTCGGCCGCCATCCTGGGACGGCGCCGAGGAGCTGGTACCCGGCATCCCCCCCGGGCACAATCACTTCATCGGCACCTACAACGGCCTACGCGGCCTCTCCCAGCCCGTGAACCTGGCCGTCCGCAACCTCGACAAGGTCAGCATCGCTGCGGTGAATGGTGTAGCCATCCAGTCCGGCTTCTCGCTCGCCCTCTCGTCTGATTTCCGCATCGCCTCCAGCACGGCGCGCCTGGGCAGCGGCACGCTGCGCTTCGGCCTCCTGCCAGACGAAGCCGGGCACTACCTTGTCGTGCAAATGCTCGGCGTGGCCCGGGCCATGGACTTCTTCATGCGCAACCGCATTGTCAGCGCGGCGGAAGCCGCCGACCTCGGCCTTGTGCACGAGGTCGTCGAGCCCGAGCGGCTGCTGGACCGTTCCCTGGAGCTGGCGGTGGAGCTCGCCGCCGGGCCGCAGGTGGCGCAGCGCCTGCTCAAGCGCGCGATCTACAACGCGGCCGAGATGACGATGCACCAGGCCCTCGACGACATCGCCACCAAGACGGCCATCTCGGACTGGGACCCCGACGCAATCGAAGGCATGAAGGCGTTCAAGGAGAAACGAGCGCCGCAGTTCGGTTCGACAGCACCATGACCGAGCGCACTGCTCAACCATGAGAAAGGGACGGCAATGAACTACGAAGAGATCCTCTATGAAGTGCAGGACAACACGGCGGTCATCACCTTCAACCGCCCGGCCAGGCTCAACGCCTGGACGAAGACCATCGAGAACGAGTACCGCGACGCGCTGAAGCGCGCCGACGCCGACGCCGGCGTCCGCTCGATCATCCTCACCGGCGCTGGCCGTGGGTTCTGCGCCGGCGCCGACATGGCAGGGCTGAACTCGATCGCGGGCAGCGATGGCTCATCCTCCGTGCGACCCGACGAGTCAGCCTCGAGCATCGAGGACAACTACAACCAGCACTACTCCTTCCCCCTGTCGGTCCACAAGCCCCTACTGGCCGCCGTGAACGGTCCGGCCGTCGGGCTGGGTTTCATCGCGGCAATGTACTGCGATGTCCGCTTTGCCTCCGACCAGGCGCGCTTCGGCACAGGTTTCGCCGCGCTGGGCCTGATCGCCGAGCACGGCATCAGCTGGCTCCTGCCCCGTCAGATTGGGATGGGCAACGCCCTCGACCTGCTCTACTCGGCGCGCGTTATCCCGGCGCAGGAAGCCCAGGCCATGGGCTTCGTCCAGCGCGTGGTCCCGCACGACGAGCTGATGACGGCGGTCAAGGAGTACGCACAGTACCTGGGGACGAGGTCATCGCCGCGCGCCATGAGCATCATCAAGCGGCTGGTCTGGGACGCCCAGTTCACCGACCTCTCGACCGCCACCCAGGCCGCAAACCGTGAGATGGTCGCCTGCTTCGGCAAGCCCGACTTCAAGGAAGGCCTGGACGCCTTCGCTCAGAAGCGGTCGCCGAACTTCGCCGGGATCTCCGCCACGTCCTGAGCTCCCGCCCGGCGTGGCCGAGTGGGGCTCCAGGCGCGAAGATCAGACAGTGAAGCACGTCGGTTTGATCGGGCACCCGGTTGCCCACTCTGTCTCGGCCAGGTTCCAGCAGGCCGCCTTCGACGCGTTTGGAATCGACGCGCGCTATGAAGCCTGGGACACGCTGCCCGAGGGACTCGGGCAGCGCATCGAGGGCCTGCGGGGCGAAGACTTCCTCGGCGCCAACGTCACGGTGCCCCACAAGGAGGCCGCGGCAACAGCAGTCGATGTCCTGGACCCGGTCGCCGAGGCCGTCGGCGCGATCAACACAATCGTCAACGACGGCGGCGTCCTCACCGGGTAAAACACCGATGTCGGCGGCTTCCGCGCGGCCTGCGTGGGCGCCGGTATTGACCTCGCCCTGCGCCCGGCGGTGGTCGTCGGAGCAGGTGGCGCGGCGCGCGCCGTCCTGCAGGCGCTGACGGAGGCCGACATCCGCTCGATCCTCGTCCTCAACCGCAGCGCCGACCGCGCTCGGACGTTGGCCGTGAGGTTCGGAGTTGGCTGCGACACCCTGGAAGCCGCGCCTCCCAGCGTTTTTCGCACGGCTCGACTGGTTGTCAACGCAACGTCCATCGGCATGCTGCACGGCGAACAGGGGTTGCCGTTCGACCCCCGCCAGCTTTCGCCCGGCTGCTTCGTCGCCGACCTCGTGGCCAACCCTCCGCGCACCGCGTTCCTTGAAGCCGCCGAGGAGAGCGGCTGCTTCGTACTGGGCGGGCTACCGATGCTCGTCCACCAGGGCGCGGAGGCATTTCAGCTCTGGACGGGCAGAGAGGCGCCACTTGACGTAATGATGACAGCGGCCGAGAAAGCCACGACCCTCGCGGAAGGCAATGAGCGGTGAGCAATACCATCGTCTTCGGCCTGATTGCGATGGCCTTCCTGCTTGCGCTGATCAGCTACGTTCTGGTCCAGGAGGTGCGCGCGCAGCGTCACTGGCGCTCACTCGTCAGGCAGGGCGACCAGGCGGCCATCCGCGCGCTGGTCGAGGAGGCGATGAACGGTTGGCGCCGTGGGCGCCCCCCGAAGGGTGTCGGCGTCTCGGTCTGGGGCGGCGTCCAGTCGGCGGAGATCGTGCAGGTGTCTCCCGACGCGATCAGGCTCTCGACCGCCGCCGAGGGGCAATACTCGGGCCTGGGCGATCAGCGGCGAGAGGTCAGTTCCCCGCTCCAGGAGGGCAAGAAGATCTTTGTCAAGCTCCAGGAGATGGTCCTCTACGACATTCCGAACGTCCGCTTCCACGAGATTCAGATCGATGTTTACACGACCTTCCGGCACGAGGACGGAAGCGCCATCCAGCGCTGCATCCTCAGCGGCGCCTTGGACCGCGGGATAGCTGCCGAGATTGACTGGGACCGCGAAACTCCCGACCAGATCGTCGAGCGGGCAAAGGCCCGCTTCAACATCGGCAGGGGCGGGGCGGCCCAGCCGATCGAAGCCGTCACCCTAGTAGAATTCCCAGCGTGATGTTGCGCTTTCTGACCGCAGGAGAATCCCACGGACAGGGCCTTACGGCGGTGGTTGAGGGAATCCCCGCCGGGCTCGCCCTTTCCGAAGACGATATTGTCCCCGACCTGCGCAGGCGGCAGGGCGGCTATGGCCGCGGGGGCCGCCAGAAGATCGAGCGCGACCGCGCACGCATCACGTCCGGCGTCAGGCACGGTTTCACGCTGGGCAGCCCAATCTCGCTGTGGATTGAGAACAAAGACTGGGAGAACTGGCAGGAAGTCATGGCCGTCGAGGAACGCGACGGCCCGGCGAAGCGAATCACGCGCCTGCGTCCCGGTCATGCCGATCTTGCCGGCACCATGAAGTACGGCTTCGACGACGTCCGGCCCATCCTCGAGCGGGCCTCGGCGCGGGAGACCGCGGCCCGCGTCGCCGTCGGTGGCGTCTGCCGTACCTTCCTGGCCAGCTTTGGCGTGCGGGTGAACAGCCGCACGGTTTCAATCGGCGAGGTTGCCGCCCACGGTCGAGATGATGAGGACTGGGACGCCGTCGAGGCTTCCGAGGTGCGCTGCGGCGACGCTGCTACGTCGGCGGCCATGATCGAGGCAATAGACCGTGCCCGCGAGGCGGGAGACACGATCGGCGGTGTCTTCGAGGTCGTGGCCGAGGGCGTCCCCATCGGGCTCGGCAGCCACGTCCAGTGGGATCGGCGGCTCGATGGCCGGCTCGCGCAGGCCCTCATGAGCATCCACGCCGTCAAAGCCGTCGAAATCGGCGAGGGCCTTCGTCTCGCCGCCACCCCGGGCCACGACGCGCACGACGTGATCCGGCCCGACTCCGAATGGGACGAACGCCCGTGGTCGCGCCGCAGCAACCACGCCGGTGGCCTCGAGGGTGGGATGACCAACGGCGAGGCGGTCATCGCCCGGGCTGCGCTAAAACCGATTTCGACGCTTTCGAAGCCGTTGCCCTCTGCCGACCTGGCGTCCGGTGGACAGGTGCAGGCGCACTACGAGCGCAGCGATGTCTGCGTCGTCCCCGCTGGGGGCGTGATCGGCGAAGCAATGGTAGCCATCGTCCTGGCAGAGGCGGTCCTGCAGAAATTTGGCGGTGACGGCATGGACGAGATCCTGCGCAGCTATCGCGCGTACCAGGAAACCGTTGGCCCGCGCGGCGTTCCCCAACCCATCGAGAGCGCCGAGACGACGGAGGTTTGACGTGCCCGCACAGCGAATAGCCTTGATCGGGTTCTCCGGCAGCGGGAAGTCCCTGGTCGGGCGGATGCTCGCCCAAAAGATAGGCTGGGCCTCGTTCGACACCGACCGCGAGATCGAACGGAACGAAGGCATCAGCGTGCCATCTATCTTCGCGGAACGGGGCGAGGACGAGTTCCGTAAGCTGGAGTCCGCGGCTGTCGCCGCAGCCTGCAGCAGGACTCGGGTCGTCATCTCGACCGGCGGCGGCGTCCCCCTTGCGACGGAGAATCGCCGCCACCTCCTGGGCTGCTACATCGTCCTGCTCGATGCACCCGCTTCGGCGCTCCATCGCCGGCTCGCCCAGAGCGCCATCGACAGGCCGCTGTTGCGCAGCGAGGACCCGGAGACACGCATTCGCACGCTCAAGGAGGAGCGCACGCCCTTCTATGACATCGCTGACTTGTGGGTGGACACGGCAGGCCGCACCCCCAACGAGGTCGCCGACGAGATCCGCCACGAGTGGCGGACGGCGAGCCAGCACGCGCTGGCCGACCCCGCGCGCGAGGACCGAGTTACCTCTCGCCCCGAGCGGCGAGCAGCCGCGGCCGGCACGGCGGACAAAGCCCAACCCGGGCAGGGGTGATGGCCACGCTGCGACCCAGTTGTGAAGTCGTCACCGGCGCAGCTCGCTATCCCATCTACGTCGAGCCGGGATGCCTGGACAGCCTTGGCGCGCTCCTTGCCGAGCGCTCCCAGGCGCGTCGCGCCTTCATCGTCAGCGACGAGGTCGTCGCTCAAGCCTGGGGGCCGCGCGCCCTGGAGTCGTGTCGAACCCACGGGCTGATGGCCGAGCTGCTGACGATCCCGGTTGGCGAGGAAGCAAAGTCGCTGGACGGCGCCGCTAAGCTCTACGACGCCCTGGTCGAGGCTCGAGCCGAGCGCCGCGACGTGATCGTCGCGCTGGGCGGAGGCGTTGTCGGTGACCTCGCCGGATTCGTTGCCGCCACCTACCTGCGCGGGGTCCCCTTTGTGCAGGTGCCCACCTCATTGCTGGCGATGGCCGACGCCGCCATCGGCGGCAAGACGGGAGTCAACCACACGCGCGGCAAGAACTTGATCGGGGCCTTTTACCAGCCGCTCTTCGTGCTGGAGGACCCGGACACCCTGGCCACCATGCCGGCGCGGGAGTTCCGCGAGGGCTGGGCCGAGATCATCAAGCACGGACTGATCCGCGACGCCGACCTGACCGAGCAGCTGGCCGAAGACATCCAGGCGTTGCAGGCCAGAGACCCGGCTGCGCTGACGGCAATCCTGTCGGCGAGCGCGGCTGTCAAGGCTACGATTGTCAGCGCCGACGAACGGGAATCTGACGGGCGCATGTGGCTCAACTACGGCCACACCGTGGGCCACGCGATCGAGGCTGCGGCCGGCTACGGACGCTACCTCCACGGCGAGGCCGTGGCCGTGGGCATGCTGGCGGCGGCCACCGTCGGCGAGCGGATGGGTCTTCTCAACAGCACAGCCGTCGCTCTGCACTTCGATCTGGTCGAAGCCTACGGCCTGCCGACCGAGGTCGACGGCCTGGCGACCGACGCAGTGATGGAGGCGATGACGCTGGACAAGAAGGCACAGGCCGGCACTCAGCGCTGGGTGCTGCTGGAAGGCCTCGGCAATCCCGTCGTCCGCAAGGACGTCCCTGCTGATGTCGTCACAGAGGCCCTCGCCGAGGTCGGGATTGACTGAGGCAGCCGCTCTCAACGGCACCGCCAGGGGCCGTGTACAGGGCGTGGGCTTTCGTGACTTCGCCCGGCGCGAAGCGGTCACCCTCGAACTGCGCGGTTGGATCCGTAACGAGATCGACGGCGGCGTTTCCTTTCACATCGAAGGCCGGAGGGCCAACCTCGACCTGTTCCTCGCTCGCCTCGAGCGCGGTCCGGCGCTGGGCAGGGTTGACGAAGTCGTCGCCGAGCCTGCCGGGGTCGAGGGGTTGCAGGACTTTCGGATCCGGGGGTAGTTCCTAGATCGGGCGCTCGGTATCGAGCAGCATCACGCGGACGGTTTCCCCGGCCTCCACAACCTCTTTGCCCTCGGGCACGATGGCGAGGGCATTGGCGCGGGCCATGGAGCTCAAGACCCCGGATCCCTGGCCCCCAGCCAACCGCACGCGCCACCGGCCATCGACCTGCTCGGCGATGCAGCGGGCGTAGAAGCGGCGGGGGTCGCCGACCGTCGTTATCGCGTCCTGTGTAGTAGCCTCGACGGTCGGCCGCGGTGTCAGGGGTTTGCCCATCATCTTCTGGATCGCCGGACGTCCGAAGAGCTCGAACGTTACCATCGCGCTCACCGGGTTGCCGGGCAGTCCAAGGTGGGGAATGCGCCGCCCTCCGCTGGTGATCGAACCGAAGGCCAGCGGCTTTCCCGGCTTCATGCGCACGGTCCAGAAATCGATGTCGCCCTCCCGCGCGAGCACCTCCTTGACCACGTCGTAGTCGCCCCTGGATACACCCGCCGAGGTCACCAGCATGTCGGCGTCGAGCCCGCCGCGCAGCGCCGCCGTTACCTGCTCGACGGAATCTGTAGCGATGCCGAGCCGGCGTGGTATTCCGCCGTAAGACTTGACCAGCGCGGATAGGCCCCAGGCATTGCTGTCGTAGATCCTCCCTGGCTGATGCGGATCCCCGGGCTTGAGTAGCTCGTCCCCGGTAGACAGGATCGAAACGACCGGCCTCCGCACCACGCTCACGCTGGCCAGGCCCAACGAAGCCAGGACGCCGACGTCAGCCGGCCCGATGGCTTTGCCCTTGCGCAGCACGGTCTCGCCCTCCCGGATGTCCTCTCCCGCGTCGCGCACGTTGGCGTGTGGCTGAGCCTCCTTGAAGATCGATACCGTGCTCTCAAGCCGCTGCGAGCCGCTGGGGACGCCCCTTCTGTCCTCGTTCGTCTCCTCGAAGGGCACGATGGCGTCAGCGCCGGGCGGGATCGGCGCTCCCGTCATGATGCGCACGGCTTCGCCGTCGCCCACGGCGTCGCCGAAGATGTAGCCGGCAGCGAGCTCGCCGATGACCCGGAGCGGCACCGGGCGCTCCGTACTGGCGCCCCGGGTATCCGCGGCACGCACGGCGTAGCCGTCCATAGCCGTGTTGGCAAGCGGTGGAATCGTCAGGTGAGATACGACATCGCCGGCCAGGACCTGGCCGAGTACGTCATCGATGGCCCTGTCCTCGGCCTCGAGCGTCGCGACGAGCGCGAGGATCCGGTCGAGGGCCTCCTCGACGCTGATCATCGAATCGTGCACCGCGCTGCGAGCTCTATGGGGCGCTAACTGAGACGGACGGCCAGGCAGGTCGTTGTCCGGGCCACGCCGGACACCTTCTGGATGCCGTCAGTAATGAAGGTACCGAGGTTGTCGAGATTGTCGGACTCAATAAGGGCGATCACGTCGAACGGACCGGTTACCGTATCCACCGAAACGATCGTTGCTTCCTTGCGCGAGATCTGCTGGACCTCCTCGCCGACGGCCTTCGCTCGGCCGACCTCGGCTTCGATCAATACGTAGCCACGAACCGCCATCGTCGCTTTCCTTCCTTTGGAGCACGGAGGGGCTCTATCTGCGTTCGTTCCCGGGCCCCGGTGTTCATCGATCTTACGCCCGCATGTGGAATCCTTCCACGCGGTCCGCTTCGCAGGTGTCTACCTCTGGGCGATCCCATGACCCCGCTCGATCTATCACAATAGTGCCATGCTCGAAACTACCCAGGCTCCTCACCACTGGTTGCTCTCCAAGCGCTCCAGGCAGTTGAAGGCATGGCTGCCGGCGAGTGCCGCGCCGCCCGCCGTCCCCCTGCTGATCCTCGCCGGCGGCGTGCCCGATCCGGGCCATTTGCCCTTCGCCGACATCGCGGACGCGACGAGCGCGCTCATGGAGGACGAGCAGGATCGCGCGACAGCCCTGCAATACGGTGGACCACAGGGTCCCGTCCCGCTGAGGCAGGAGCTTGCCGATTGGATTGGACGCATCGAGGGCATCGAGCTCAGCAAAGACCACTTCATGCTCACGGGCGGTTCAGCGCAGGCCCTCGACAACATCTGTCGCGCCTTCCTCGACCCCGGCGACGCCGTAATCGTCGAAGACCCCAGCTTCTCGGGGTCTATCCGCTCGATCCGGGGCCAGGATGTCGAGGTTGTGGGCATTCCCCTGGACGACAAGGGTATGCTGACGGACCAGGCGCGCTCCGCCGCCGAGAGCATCCGGGCCAGCGGCAAGAGGCTGAAACTGATCTACGTCATCCCCAACTTCCACAACCCGGTTGGCGTCACGATGTCGCTGGAGCGACGTCGCGACCTCATCGCCATCGCCCGCGACCACGGCGCCCTGATCGTCGAGGACGCTGCCTACGACGGGCTGCGCTTCTACGGCGAGGATCTGCCCTCGCTCTACGCGCTGTCCGGTGGCGAGGGCGTCATCCGTATGGGTACCTTCAGCAAGATCATCGCCACCGGCTTGCGTCTTGGCTTCTCCCAGGCGACCCCGCCCGTGATCGAGTCGCTCGTTAACATGCGCTTCGATATGGGGACCAGCCCCTTCACGGCGCGCATGGTCGTCGAGATGATGCGCAACGGCTCCATGGAGGAGCACCGCGAGAAGATGGTCGAGCTCTACCGGCGCAAGCGCGACGCCATGATCGAGGCCCTGGCCGAGCATTGCGGCGAGTACGCCAGCTGGTCGCAGCCCGAGGGCGGGTTCTTCATCTGGGTCGAGCTCAAGCCGGGCGCCTCGTCCCAGGAGGTGGCCACGGCGGCGTACGAAGAGGGCGCCGTCGTAGTAGCCGGCGAGAGCTTCTTCTGCAACGAGGACAATCACGACCACGTCCGTCTTGCTTACTCGTACATAGCGCTGGAGGACATACCCGAGGCCATCCGCCGTTTGGGGGCCGGGATGAAGAAGGTGTACGACAAAGCGTCGTGAACCCGGCCCGGCGCGCTGCTCGGACCGTGCGCGTGCTCTACACGGCGGCCGTCATCTACCTCGGATACAAGTGGACCGGCCTGCGCAACCGGGCGGACCCGGCAAACGCCGCCGCCCGCACCTCCGGGCAGCACCTGGGCAGCGCGCGCCGCTTCCTGGGCATGGCGACGAGCGTACGCGGCCTGATGATCAAGGCCGGGCAGGTCATGGGCGCGCGGGCTGACCTTTTCCCCGACGAGTACGTCGATGTGCTGAGCAAGCTCCACGACGACCTGCCGCCGCGGCCCTTTCGCGAGATACGGAGGGTCGTCGACGCCGAGCTGGGCCGGCCCCTTGAGCAGGTCTTCGCCGAGTTCGAGCCGAAGCCGGTTGCTTCGGCGTCGCTGGCCCAGGTTCACCGCGCCCGCCTGGGTGATGGCCGGCAGGTAGCGGTGAAGGTCCAGTATCCGGACATCGAAGAGATCGTCAAGATCGACCTGCGCAACATCCGTCTAATCGCGAGGGCGGCGAACAGGCTGATCCTCCGGGAGATCGACCTTAAGTCGTTCGTTGCCGAGCTCGAGTACGCCGCCTCCCAGGAGCTCGACTTCGTGCAAGAGGGGCACAACGCCGAGCGCATGGCCCGCGACTTCCGTGCCACGCCCTCCATCGTGGTGCCGTCAATCGCCTGGGAGCACACGTCCCGGCGCCTGCTGGTCATGAACTTCGTCGACGGCGTCAAGGCAACGGATGCGGTCGCCCTCAAGGAGAGGGGGGTCACACCCACGCAGGTCATGGACCTGGTGATCGATGCTTACATGCGCCAGATACTGATCAACGGCTTCTTCCATGGCGATCCGCACCCCGGCAACATCTTTGTCCAGCCCGGCCCACGCCTGGTGCTGCTCGACTTCGGTCTCTGCAAGGAGCTGAGCGCCGATTTCCGGCGTGCCCACGTCCAGCTCACGTGGGCCATGGTCAGCGGGGACCGCGTGGCCATCGGTGATGCCCTGCGCGCCATCGGCTTCGAGACCCGGGACGACGACCCGTCCGCGCTGGAGCGCGTTGGCGAGCTGTTCGCGCGGCGCATGAGCGACCCGGCGACGCCCAACCGCGACCTCACCAGGCGGATGAACACCGAGATGATGGCGATTGTCAAAGCGAATCCCGTCGTGCGCATCCCGGCGGACTTCTTGCTCATCGGCCGCGTGATGGGCCTGATTTCGGGCCTCGGGGCACAGCTCAAGGTGCCCCTGGATGTTTCCCAGTCGATGGGCATCTACGCCGCGCAGGCGCAGGCCGACCTATCAAGGCCCGCGGCTCTTCCCGCTTAACGTCCCTGCAACCTGGACAGGCAACATGTCCGGCGCTCCTGTTATGGCGCCCCGCGAATACTTGGCCGGTAGGCAGGAGGTTGTCATGGAGTACACCGGGGGCGCCAGTGGCGTCTATATCGACCCGCGCACAATGAAGCTGCTCCGGGTTGTGGAAACCAGCGAGCTGCACAACCATCCGGGGGACTGGAAGCTGCTGCTTGACGACCCTGACCAGGGCCTCCTCGCCTCCAGGGCGGAGGCCGTGCGGCAGGGTTATTCCGAGGACGGGCGTGACATCGAGTGGTACCGCTATTCGCACGCCGACGACAGGGACGAGGACCAGGCCGTGCTGGATGAGGTCAGCAAGGCCAACGCCAGGGCCCAGGCCGAGGCCGTTGCCGAGGAAGAAAGGAACAGCGTTCGGCTCGCCCGTTAGGGCGAGCTGCGGCTTGCCGTCAGGCGCCGAACAGGATCAGGACCAGCGCCTGGATCACCACCAGCACGATCACGGCGACGAGCGCCGTGGCGATGGCCCGTCCGGTGCTGAAGTCGAGCGCCTGGCGGATGGCGACCACCGTCGTCAGGATGATCCATACGAATACCGCGAGAGCTATCAACACGCCGAGCACCGGGATGAATCCCAGCACGAGGAGAAGTCGAGGGGCCTGCGCGAAGCCCAGGGTCCTCAAGAGCTCCTCCACGCTCGTGCTCGTGGCCTCGGTCGCAAAAAGCCTGGTGCCGACGAAATAGACGATCGCCGAGTAAGCAATCCAGCCGATGAGGCCCGTGACAATCGCGAAGAGCACGCTGTCGAGTCCGCCTTGCGCGACGCCTATACCCGAGGCGATGGCCGCGAGGACGACGATTACGGCGGCGGGGGCGGTCGCGTTCTCGTCGTGCTCGACCTGTTCGTACGCGGCAGAATCGAGACGCGCGCAGCGGATCATCGTCTCCAGCAATGGACTGCTCCTTTCGACTACTTCCGGCAATCATACGATCATCTAATGGCGCCTCGGTGCGCTCATCTGTGAAGCCTCTACTGATAGCCTTCCTCATCGGCAGCGTGGCCACCTTCCTGCACTCGACGGCGGACGCCGGCGGCGGGGGGCGCGGCCCCGACCTTCGCGTGCTGCGGGGCCAGTGGGATAGCCCCGATCCAGCCGGAGTCGGGGAGTCAGTGCTCTTCGAGATCGTCATCGAAAACTCAGGACGGTCGCCGTCCGACGTGGTTATGCGCGTCACCGGGTTCGACGACCACTACGACATCGTCGACCAGGGAGTCATCATTCGGCGGCCCAGCCCAGGTCAGGTCGGGCGGCCTTGCGCATTCGACCGCGATGATGGCCTCGTCGTATGCGCCCTCCCCCTTGTACAGGAGGGCGAGCAAATCACCATGGAGATCAACGTCACCGCGGTCGAACCCGGCGAGCACGAGATCCTCGTTGAGCTCGAAACGACCATTCCCGACCGGAATGAAGATAACAATCGGGCACGTCAGACCAACACCATACGTGGCGATGATGACGACGAAGACGACGATGAAGATGACGAGGACGAGGAGGAAGAGGACGAGGAACCGACGCCTGCGCCAACCGAGTCACCGACGCCGACGCCGACGGAAACCGCAACGCCGACCGTCACTCCTACGGAGACCGCCACTCCGACTCCGACGGCGGAGGCAATCGTCGAATCGGCGTCCACGGATGACGGCTTCCCGTGGGAAGTCCCTCTGATCGGCGGCGGGTTGATCATGCTCGGCGCGGGCGTGGGCTTGTTCGCGTGGGCCCGGTCTAAAGAGGATCAGAGCATTGAAGGCTGATCGGCCCGCCCGCCTCTTCCCTGATCGCGGCTTGCAGGGCGTCGCGCTGGCCCAGCAGCGCCGTTAGCCGTTCGGATACCACCTGCCCCGTCTCAGGCTGCGCCGTGAACCAGAACTCACCCAGCGAAGCGAGGTACTCATCGAACGCCTGCAGGTAGGACTCGCCATGCAGGCGCAGGATCGGGCGCGTTTCGGGGATAGCGTCGACCAGAGGCAGCACGCCGGCTACCACCTCGCGCCAGAAACCGATGCCGCCCAGGACCTCGATCCGGTCGGCGCGGGCGTCGGCGCCCGGCAACCACTCGTTCCAGCCGTCGTTGAGGCTTTGCAGCGCGCATCCGGCCGGCTGGAAGTCGCGCGTCAGTGATTCGGTGGGGCTCAGCGTCGGAATCGGCGTTGGCTCAGCCGTGGCCGCTTCCCGGGGTTCCCTGTCGCGCACGATCTGGCGGTCGCCCGTGCCGCTGACCAGGCCCATCAACAGGAACGAGGCCAGCGCCCCGCCCAGCGCCAGCAGCAGGGTAAGTGTTAGCGGACGAGGGCTCACGAGAGACTGTGCCGGGTCTCGACCAGCTCGGCCCGCACGACCGTGTTATCGACGTAGTGCCCGCTCGCGCGGTCGAAGGCGCCGCCGCAGGTAATCAGAGTGATCGTGTTCTGCGACGTACAGCCCTGGCCGGGCTGGCAACCAACGTCCTCCCAACTCAGCGAGGGCTTGTAGATCTGGCGCACCCAGGACACCCGATAGGTGTGCACCGTGCCGTCTATCTGGTGGACTTCGACCATGTCGCCTTCAGCCATCGTGTGCAGCTGCCCGAACGTGCCCTGGCTGCCGTGGTAGTTGATGTGCCCGGCGAAGATGGCGTTGGCGCTGGCCGAGCCCGGGGCGCCGCTGAAGTTATACCAGGCGACCTCGTGCGCCGAATTCGGGACCTGGAAGCTGCGCCCGTCGCCCTGGATGCCCATCGTGACCGTTGGCTGGCTGACGCCGAGCCTGGGGATGACGATCGACATCCCGGTCGCCGCCAACAGCTCGGGCGGCGCCGGCTGCGTGGCCGATGTTGCCACGTCGGGAAGTGAGAAGGCGGGGTCCGATTGGACCGTGTCTTCGGGCATGGCATCCAGCGGAGGAGTCTCCACGGCTGTCACGCTCACGCCCAGGATCGAAGTCGCGGTTCGCTCGTCGGCGAAGGGGCCACGTCCCAGCAGGGCGAACAGCCCGACCACCGCGAGGACGCCCGCCAGCAGCCCAGCGCCGGGTAGCGACCAGCTAAGAAAGTGGAGGCGGATGAGGCGCGGCAGTCGACGTGCTTCGGCTGTCATTTCTATGCGGAGCCCGATCAGAGTCCCTACTGATAACGCTAGCACAGTCGATCTGTCGCTCATCCCCCGGCCGAAGCAGCCGCCGCAAAGCTGATAGAATGGACAAGGCCGTGCTAGACGGGGAGCTAGCGGTGCCCTGTATCCGCAATCCGCTACAGCGGAGTTGAATTCCTACTCGAGGTCGCGCTCCCACAGGGTCTGTTGCCCCACGACAATGTTGATGGCCTGGTCCTGCGCGACGAAGCGCC
>WHTO01000183.1 GCA_009377665.1 Dehalococcoidia bacterium | reverse complement strand
GCTTGACAGTCGTTAGGAACTCAACGGCTCCGAGTTCCGCTCCCGCGACTTACGCCAGGCGGTCGCCGGGCTGGGCGCCGAGCACCGCTTCATCCACGCCGGCCGGCCGCAGACCAACGGCTGCGTCGAGCGCGTGCAGGGCACGATCCTCGAAGAGTGCTGGAAGCCGGCCTTCGCCCGGCATCTGATCCCGAAGACCACCGGCCTGCAGCGTGACCTCGCGCAGTACCTGCGGTACTACAACACCGACCGAGCCCACACCGGACGCTGGACCCGTGGGCGCACGCCCGAGGCTGTGCCCGGAAAGGCGAAGATGTGGTGACCCGCGAAGGAGGGATCCGTCGCCAGACCTCGGGGATAGGACAGGCTAGTCGCGGACGGCGTGGTCGAGACGATCTCCCCAGAAACCGTGCGCCGGGTGCTCGCCTCGCACCAGTTGAAGCCGTGGCGCGTCCACCACTGGCTGTCCCCCAGGGCGCCGCGCAACGCCGCCTTTGCCAGCGCCGCGCGCGAGCTGTGTGAGCTCTATTCGCGCCCCCTCGGCCCGGACGAGGTGGTGCTCTCCGTCGACGAGAAGACGAGCCTGCAGCCGCGACCGCGCACCGCGCCGACCCGTCCCGCCCGCCGTGGCCAGCCCGCGCAGCTCGAACACGAGTACGCGCGCGGCGGGGCGCTCCACCTCTTCGCCGCCTTCGACACGCGCACCGGCCAGGTCATCGGCTGGAACGCCGCGCGCAAGCGCGCCGCCGAGTTCATCGCCTTCCTCGACCTGCTCGAGGCCAGCGTGCCGCCGACGATCCACCGCGTGCACGTCGTGCTCGACAACCTGAGCGTGCACAAGAGCGCCGCGGTACGCGCGTGGCTCACCCACCATCGGCGGTTCCGGTTCGTCTTCCTGCCCGTACACTGCTCCTGGATGAATCAGGTCGAGCAGTGGCTCAGCATCCTCGCGCGCAAGGTGCTGCGCGCCCCCAACTTCGTGGACACGCTCGCGCTCGATCGCCAGCTCCACGGCTATTTCGCGCACTGGAACGCGCGCGCCCATCCCTTCAACTGGACGACCGGCTCGATCGCTAAAGTGCTCGCGAAGTGCGACGAGTCGGCTGCCGCGAACGCCGCGGCGTGACTTCAAGTACCTACCTCTGTGGAGCGGTACTTAGTCGGCGTTCCGGAGCGAGGTCGCTACGTTCCGCGCCCCCTCGCCGTTCTTGCAGCTGGACATTCGGCGATGCCTCCAGGCAGACCCGCTCCCAGGGCCGCCCTCCGCAGCCCGGGGCCATAGATAGAGATGGTTCGTACTGCCGGACCCGCCGTTCCTCCTACCCGCGGAGGGCGCGATGCAGGAGGTCTCGTACCCTAGCCGACGTCTCGGTCGAGGCGTCGGGCAGGCGCACCTCACCAAGGACCTGCTCCAGTCCGGCGTGGAGCCCAAGTAGCCGCGCCCGGCATGCTTGGAGCCCTTCTGCCAACAGGCTGTCGGAGAACTCGACCTCAACGAACTGGGCGCGGATGAGCGGTACGGCCTCTTCCAGGGCCAGGAGGACTGGCCAGGCCCGGATGCACGCGTGCGAGGCCCGGCACCGAGCAGTAGCCGACGTAGGTGCCCGGCGTGCCGAACAGGCATGCCGTCCAGCCCACCGACGACCGTCTCGCTGCGGTCCGCCGTTAGGTGGAAGCCGATCTCGTCTACGGTGAGGTCGTGCAGCATGTCGGCTGGTCAGCGCTACGTTGACGGCCGGCTGCCGGGGTTCAGCTCGATGCGATCCACGTTCAACGCGAAGTTGTCGGCGGTGATGGCGAGCTCCGGTGCGCCCGCGATGGGCGGCGCATCGCCTTCGTGGTCGCTCCCTGATGATGTCGCGGCTGACGAGCTCGTGTCCCCGCCTGCGTGGAGCCCTGGTCCGCCCCAGGGTCCGTGACTACCCGGGCCGCCGATGCCGAGGCGACGCGGACAGGGATCGCGAGGACAACGACGAGGGCGATGGCTCCGGAGACCTGCAATCAGCGTGGCGTGCCGGGCGTCGATTCCCGCTCGTGCCCAACGCCGGTGTCGTCGGCCCGGCCGGCGATAGACGTTCTCTCTGTCGCGCCTGGTTGCCGGGTGAGGTGGGTCGCCGCGACGAACCCGACGCCCCAGGCGATGGCCGCCAGAGCCCAGGCCAAGCCGAGGCTCGAGGTGGCGTCCGGATAGACCATCGAGGTGAGCCCGAGGAGGACTGGGAGGAGGCCGGCGACCCACGCCGTGAGCCTCCAGCCGTCCGGCCGCAGGCTCGCCAGGAGGCCCACCCCGATGATGGTGAAGCCGAAAGCCGCCATGAAACCGTAGTGGCCCGGGGCGGCATGGATGTCGGCGACGGTCCCCTGCAGCCGGATGTTGGCGGACGCGAACGCGAGCAGCGGCACCGCTGCGATGATCACCAAAGCGAGCATCACCCAGTTGACCCGCGAGACGCTGAACGAGCGGAAGAAGTCACGCCAGGTCGGGTGAAGCACAGCGGCGATGAGCGCTGCCATTCCGACCGTGATCCAAGGAGGCTGTAACGTGCTCGCGTTGCTCGAGAGGACGAAAGTCAGGACCGCCGTGAGCAGCAACCCGAGCGCGGGGATGACTGCCATCGCCTGACCAGCGACGTTCTGCGCGGGCCGCCGCAGTTGGGCGAGCATCCCGACGACGGCCGGGATGAAGATGAAGCTGAACGTGAGGTCGTGCGTGCGGTGGATTTCCGTCGTGAAGTGCGCCATCCGGGCAAACGCGCCAGGTAGGAGAAAGTCGAGCCGCAAGGCCATGAGGATGACCATCAGACCGTTCAACGCGGCCAGCGCAAGGGTGAGCAATACGGCGAACACGAACACGGGCGAAGCGCGAAGCGTCTGCATCATCTCGCGGAGCGGCCGCATCAGCAGCGCCTGCATCAGTTCGAACCTCCTGAGCGCTGAGCGGTTACGACGAGCTCGACTCCGTCCTCGACGCCGGCGCTGGCGTTGCCTGCGCCACCACCCGGCGGTGTCCCCTCGATGGCGCTCGACGGCGCTGTCTGGCCACCAGTGCCACCGGACGGTCCGTGGCGGCCGGGACCGTGCTCGCCGCCGCCGAACAGCAAGACGCCAACGACCAGCAGGACCAGGACGAGGGCGATGACCCCGAACACCTTGACCCAGCGCGGTGTGCTCGGCCTCGCGCTTGTGTCGTCGTCGGCGTCGGCGGGCGGCTCAGCCATGCATCTCCCCTGTCGCGGATCGTTTCCACATAGCGTCGGTCCCGCCGGTCCAAGCGGCATGGTCCTTCGAGGGCAGAGGAGCGCCTAAAAGGGCTATTTGGCAAGCTACGCGAACAGCACCCGCGCCTCGCTCACGAAGAAGAAGCCGATCAGCACTGCGAGCGCGATCGCCACCGGCAGGTACTGCCAGCGGCGGGGGTGGCGGTGCCGCCACAGCCGGCGAAGCGTGGCGACGATGGCGCTCGCCGCGATCACGTCCAGCGCCAGGAGGAGGACGAGTGCAGATGCCGTGACGACGCCCAGCGTCGCGCCCGTGGCGACCCCGAGGAGCGGGAGCACGAACGGCAGCACGACGTAGCGTACGGTGCAGCGCACTCCGGAGATCAGGAGCGGCGTCTCGAATGGCCAGCCACTGGTCGTGGTGACAGCTGGCCGCGGCGCCGGTGCTCGCGGCTCGACGCGGAGCACTCGAGCAACAATCCGGTCCATCCTCCGCACAGCACTCGACGAAGATGGCGCGCGGGCAGCCTGCTGAGTCACTCCGCCCAGACGGGGTGCTCGAACGGCGCTCTCTTCGAGGTTTCTCGATACGGCGACCGTATCTGCCCTGGCATCGCTCACGGCCGAACTCCTTGATCTCGACGTCTCCTCTTGGCCCATCACCGACTCGCGCCGGCCACTTTGACTGTGGCCCGCGAGTACCTCCGCCGCCACAGCCAGATCCCCACGGCCTGGCCGACGACGACCGCGATGACGATCAGGGTGCCGAGGAGCGTGAACGGGGATGTCATCCGCAGCAGTGCGCCGTAGAAGAACGCATGCAAGATGACCAACGCGAACAACGTGTAGTTCAGGCGCTGGAGATCCTTCCAGGTCTTGCCTTTGAGTTGCCGCAGGGCGCTGTCGGTCGACAGTGCGAGCAACACCACCACGAGCACCGTGGCGGCAAGTCCGGTCCAGTTACCGAGGCCAAAGCTATTGAGCTGCGGGATGCCATCGCGGACGCGGACGAAGTAGCTGAGGATGCCGGAGAGCTCTCCGGTGCCGTGCACCTGGAATCCGAAGATCACGTGGATGACGCTGAAGATGGCCGTCCATGTCCCCACGTCACGGCGCAGATAGTGCGAGACGGGATTGCGCCTGCGGAGCAGGAGGTTGACCGGCCCGATCAGGAGCGTGAGGCCGAGAAGCCCGGTGCCGATGTAGCCGGTGGTGACGGTCAACTGCCGCATGTTGAGGCCGAGGATCGCGTGTCCGCCCATCCCGCCCATCTGACCGTCATCCATCTGTCCGGCTGGCCCGTCCACGGCGCGTGGCGTGCGTGAAGCTCGGCCGCCGAGGCTCCCTCTTGAGGGAACGTCCCGCTGCGGATGTCCCCCGGGGGATATGCGCTGACGTCGAAGGCCGGGAGCGTCATGAACAGGAGAAGGACCGCGGCACTCGCAAGCGCGAGTGGCAAATGGTAGCGAAGAAGCCGATGAGGCCAGTTGCCGCTGCTGCGCGGCTGATTCGACGATCGCATGGCTGACCTGACCCCCTGAAACGGATCCACCGCGAGAGTGAGAATCGTGGTGGACGGGAAGGGGATCTGGGATGGCAGCGAAGCGGAAGCGGTACGGAGCCGAGGAGATCA
>WHTO01000182.1 GCA_009377665.1 Dehalococcoidia bacterium | reverse complement strand
AGACGGCAATCGCTCGATAGCCGTGCAGGCGATTGCGCTGGAGCTTACGCCTTCGCTGTTCCGGATGGCGTCTGCGACTGCGGAAGCCATCGAAGACCCAGGCCACCGGTCCACGGCCCTCCTGGGCCTGCTACCAAAGGCCCCGAAGAACCAGCAGCAGCAGATCTCCAAAAAGCGCAGCAAGCGGCTGCGCTGATCGACGACCCGGACTTACGCGTCGAAGTTCTCCTCGGCCTGCTTCCGTGGCTTCCTGAGGAGGACCGTTCCGACATTTTTCAAGAAGCTCAGTTTGAGGCGCAGACCGGTGCCTATCCGGGGAGTCGAGAACGGGCGACTGCCGGGCTCGCCCGCTATCTGACCCGGATCTGCCAAGTCGACGAGGCACTCGAACTCATAGGTGCCAACGACGGAGAGGCGGTCAGGGCACGCCACCTGATCGCCATGGCCGAGGTGGCGGATTCGCGCGACCGTGACCACGTCGCGGAGGAGGCAATCGCCGCGATCGCCGCAATCGAGTCGGCCGATTTGCGCGCTCGATACTTCGTCGAACTGGCGGCGGTCGTACCCGATCGCCACCGGACGAGAGTTGGGCAAGAAGCGATCGCGGCTATCAATTCATTCCCTGCGGGCAGCGATAGGGCGGACCTCTTGGCGCATCTCGCTCTGGCGCTCAATCCCGAAGTCCGTCTCGATATCTTGGGCCAAGCGCTAGTTGCCGCCCGTGGCTTGGATGATCGTGATCGCCTTTCTGGTGTGGCGGTCTTGCAGTATCTACTGTCCGCGCTTGATCCGGAGGCACGAGCACCTGTGATCGAGGCGGCGATTGGTCTCCTAGACGCGATTGCCGCACCGATGGAGCGTGCTCAGGCGATCTCGCTGCTGGCGCCGCATGTCGCGGACGAGGGGCATCGCCTTGATCTCGTGCAGGAAGCGCTTGGCATTCTTATTGATTCAGAAGTCAATCTCACCGAAATCAGTCCTGAGGCGCCAATTGACCGCGCCATCGAGCGGAGCGGCCAGGAGCGGCGGAGGATCGATATTCTCCTTGAGTTGTTGCCGGCGTTGAACCGCGAACTGCTCGACCAAGCGCTCAGTTTCGCCCGCGCAATCGAGTATCCGAGTCTGCGGGCAGAGGTGCTGGCCGCGGTGGCGAAGGAGCTCCCAAGCGACGAACGGCTGGCTTTGGTGGACGAGGCTCTGGACCTTGTGGGGACGGTCGAGGCGGAACTGCCCCGCGGGTTCCTGCTCGGCGCCCTGTCGCAGATCGCCGTGCCGCCGCAGCTGACCCTCACGTTCGAGACCGCGGCCCGCATAGCAGATGCGCGGGCGCGGGCAAACGCCTACATCAGCATCCTGGAGCACGCGCCGGAGGACAGAAAAGCAGCTGCGAAGCAGGCGGCGCTGGATGCGGCCGCGGCAGTCGACCGACCCGACGACCGAGTGGATGCGTTGCTCCGGCTTGCGCGCCACTTGCCCCTCGAAGAGCAGGATACCGTGCACAAGGCAGCGGCGGATGCTGCTGCGCACATCGATGATCCCCGCTCGCGAGTCAGGCGACACCGAGAGATTGCCTTGCTCGTCAACGGAGATGAACGGGTGGCTATCCTGGAAAGGGCTATCCAGGAAGCTCGTACTTTGCCTGCCGGTGAAGGTAAAGCCGACACCCTCGCGCTGCTAGTATGCACCCTTGCTCAGCTCGGCTACGTCGATCGGGCGAAGAGCCTAGGCGCGGAAATCGAGGATGCTGCCTCAAAAGCGCAGGCTGACCTCTGCATCGCCATCTGCGGCGGGCGATTCGACGCCGAGGCGATGATGGCCGTTGCAAAGACAATCACCCAGCCGCTACGGCGGGCCGAATTGCTGCTCCTTATCGCGGAGAACGTCCCTGAAGGTCAACGAGCTGAGACACTCGAGATTGCTCTCCGTGCCGCACTTCAGGTTCCCAGGCCCCGAGACCGGTTGCCCGTGTTGGAAGCCCTTGTGCAACGCCTCGTCGCTCTGCGAACCGTTGACCTCTACGCCATTTGGTTCAGCGCTTTGCATGACGTGGGGGCAGGCGATAGGGAGCGGTTCTTGACGAATGCTCTCGGGCTTCTCCCGGTGCTCACCGCGCTGGGAGAAGTAAAGAGCGTGCAGGCCCTGGCAGAAGCCATTGCAGAAACCGATGGCTGGTTCTTCGCTCGATGAGATGCGGACAGTTTTTTATTGCGAGCAGCTTAACCATAAGATCGACGGCAGCGCATGGAGAGTGCGGACGATGACGCACATGAGCTCGGCATTTCATGCACATACGAACGAAACTCGCCTCGACAAAACGCGCGTGAAGCGCCGCGTCGCTCGGCCCGTCACCCGCGGCGCGTGCCGCTGAGAGGTCGGCAAATCCGACACGGGATCAGGGTGCCGCCGGTGCGTCGACGAGCCCATTCGTGAAGCGAGCCAATGTCGGCGGCGCAGGCCTTGAGATAGTCGGCCGTCCACCGGCTTCCGCGCGACGGATCGCCATCGATGGTGCGACACGTAGCTTGGTGCAGGCGCAGATAATTGGCGCTTGGAATCCGGTAGGAGTTGATCACCAAGCCGCCCGGGTTGGCGGCCAGCCAGGCGCGGTAACCCCCGTCATCGTCCAGGAAGATCGTCACCCGGTCCCTGCTCTCCATTGTGTCGACTGGTCGGGCGAGTGAGCTGGGCGTCGAAGGCGTCGTTAGAGTCGTTGACGCCACTGACCAGGGTTGCTCGCCGAACAGAGCCATCTCCTGCTGCCGTCGGCCCTCGAGCAGGCGACGGCGCTCCTCGAACACCCAGTCCCGCAGCTCGACAAACTGCTCCACCGTCCTATGGGCACGTAGGTCGCCTTGGCAGCGGTAGCGATTCAGATATCCGTTGCAGCCGGCGCAGGCAAGGACGCGGTTCATTGCGTCTTCGGAGAACGTGCCGGGAATCCCCAGCCGCCGCGCCTCTCCGGCTGGGACGACGTGATCGACGGTCAGCAGCAGCCAGCGATAGTAGTCCGTGACGAGGTCGACGCCGCAATATGCGCATGCGGTCTGACCTGTCAGCCGCTGGAGCGCCAGGCCATAGCCCGTGCGGCTTGACCCGGTCCCCGCGGTCAGTCGGCCCAGAAGCACACGACCCCTGTGCGGATAGTCATCGAACGGCAGCATGCCCCTGTTCCTTACCTTGCCGACGGCTCAACATCGTTTCCTCGTATACCACCACGGCGAGCGGTTGAACAGGTTTCCAAAACTCCTCCCCGACACAGGAGGTGCGCCGAGCGCTGTCCAAGTGTCTTCGGGCGCACGACCACGGCGCGCTAACTGATCTCCTTCCACTTCGGGGGTCCTTGGGCTTCCCATCCACGTGACCTCTGGATGCGATGGCGGGGCGTGTAGAACGATCCCGCTTCACATGGTGGTAGAATTGAGGCAGCAATCGAGTGGTGGACATTTCGGGCCGCCGGACGCGAGCAGCAACGCTCGCCCGGCGGCTCTTTTCGTTCCGGTTTCGTCCAAACGGCATTGCGTGAATACGTGATAACGAGAAAAGGTTCAACCCCTATGACGAACAGACAGGCCGCGTCGGACAACGATCCCAAAATCGCTGATCTCGCTTGCCTCACCCCGGATCCGCGCAACGCCCGCACGCACTCCGATCGGAACCTCGCCCTCATCGAGCGATCCCTGCGCGAGGTCGGCGCCGCCCGCTCGATCGTCGTCGACGAGGCCGGCACCATCCTCGCCGGCAACGCCACGGTCGAAGCCGCCGAACAGGTCGGGATCACCCGGGTCCGCGTCGTCGAGGCCGACGGCACCGAACTCGTCGCCGTGCGCCGTGCCAACCTCACCCCGGAGCAGAAGCGCCGCCTGGCCCTGCTCGACAACCGCGCCGCCGAGCTCGCCGACTGGGACGCCGCGGTCCTGGCGTCGCTCGCCGAGGACACCGACCTCTCCGGCCTCTGGGCGCCGGACGAACTGGCCGACCTCCTGGCGGCGGCGCCCGGCCAACCGGAGCTCCTGGGCGATCCCAACGATGTCCCACCCGTGCCCGACGAGCCGGTCACCCGGCCGGGCGACCTCTGGCGCCTCGGCCCGCACCGCCTCCTCTGCGGCGACGCGACCAAGGCTGAGGACGTCCACCGGCTGATGGCCGGGGAGCGGGCGGCCTGCCTCTGGACCGACCCGCCCTATGGCGTCGCCTACGTCGGCAAGACGAAGGACGCCCTCACCCTCGCCAACGACGAAGCAGGAGGGCTCGAAGGGCTGCTGCGCGCCGCCTTCGCCAACGCAACCGAGGCGCTCGTGCCCGGCGCTGCCTTCTACGTCGCCCACCCGGCCGGGCCGCTCGCGCTCACCTTCATGCAGGTGCTGAGTGAGCTCGGCTGGCGGCTGCGCCAGTGGCTGGTCTGGGTCAAGGACGCCTTCGTCCTCGGCCACGCCGACTACCACTACCGCCACGAACCCATCCTCTTCGACTACCTGCCGGGCGACGGGCGGCGCGGCCGAGGAGCGACCGGCTGGTACGGCGACGACGCCCAGGACTCCGTCTTCGAGGTGCCCCGCCCGAAGGCCTCGCCTGACCACCCGACGAGCAAGCCCGTCTCACTGGTGGCGACGATGCTGGCCAACAGCACCCGCGCGGGTGACCTGGTCCTCGACCCCTTCGGCGGCTCGGGGAGCACGCTGATTGCTTGCGCGCAGCTCGGACGCGCCTGTCGGATGGTGGAGCTCGACCCGCGCTACTGCGATGTGGTCGTCCGACGATGGGAGACGCTCACGGGGCAGCAGGCGGCGCGGCAGACGGATGACGCGGCCGCGGACGCCGCCTGAGCCGGGCGGAGGGTGCCACAAAATGCCACAGAATGTGACACCGCAG
>WHTO01000181.1:759-4881 GCA_009377665.1 Dehalococcoidia bacterium | reverse complement strand
CAGCAACGGATTGGCGCTGGCGATTATCCTCGAATCTTCCCTGTCGTATCTTGGCCTCGGCACGCCGCCGCCTCGCCCTTCCTGGGGAGGTATGCTGAGCGGCTCCGTCCAGAACTACATCACGATCGCGCCGTGGCTCGCGATCTTCCCCGGCCTGGCGATTACGATCGTCGCCCTCGGTTTCAGCCTCTTCGGCGACTCGTTACGGGATGTCTTCGACCCACGGCTGCGCGGCATACGCTAGCCTTCTCTGAAACCTTTCCTGCTGACGGGTCCGCGGGGCTGATAAGGTTGGCCTTGAAAATAGCCGCAATAGCCGCGAACGGAGACAAGACGTGGCTCGAGAACTTCTCAACGAACTGATGACAATTGCCGGCGAGGAGCCGGCCGGGGCTGACGTGGAGATCTCCGGCAGCGACCCGGTCTTCCCGCTCGCCTGGCCGGTCGGGGAAGCGGGTGCGGCGGCGATCGCCGCCTCCGCCGTCGCCGCTGCCCGCCTCTGGCAGTTGCGCAGCGGCCAATCGCAGCAGGTGCGAGTCGAGGTCGACGCGGCAGCAGCGGCGATGCGAGGCGACCGCTACCTTGTCCGTCACACGCCGAGCACGGAGACGGAACCCTCTCCGCGCACGATCCGGGGGACACGCGGCGACATCTATCAGGCGAAGGGCGGCCGCTGGGTCTACCTGCACCGCGGCTTCGCCCACCATCGCGCCCGGATCGCCGGCGTGCTTGGTGGCGCCAATGATGAGCAAAGCCTGGAGGCTGCTGTCAATAAGTGGGACGCCCTGGAGCTCGAGGACGCTGTACACGCGGCGGGCGCCTGCGCCGGCATGGTCCGGCCCTACGGCGAATGGGCGGATCACGAGCAGGGCAGAGCCGTTGCTCGCTGCCGCTGCTCGAAATCGAACGCGTCGGCGACAGCCCGCCGGAGCCATTTCCTGCGGGCAATCGGCCGCTGTCCGGGGTCCGCGTCCTCGACCTGACGCGTGTGCTTGCCGGCCCCACCTGCGCGAGGACGCTCGCGGAGCACGGCGCTGATGTCCTCCGAATCGGCACCGACCTGCTGCCCAATAACGAGACACAGATTATCGAGACCGGTCACGGCAAACGCTCGACCGTCCTCGACCTCACGGCGGCGGGCGGCATCGAGCAACTGCGGAGCCTGGCCAGGACCGCCGATGTCTTTTCCCAGGGCTACCGGCCCGGCTCCCTTGCCGCCCGTGGGTTTGGCGTCGAAGACCTCGCGAAGCTGCGCCCCGGCATCGTCTACGTGACCCTGAGCGCCTTCAGCGACGTGGGGCCATGGAGCCACCGGCGCGGCTTCGACACACTGGTCCAGTCGGTCAGCGGCATCTGCGACGACTACGTTGTGGACGGGCAACCCAGGCTGCTGCCCGTGTCTGTCCTCGACTACATCACCGGCTACCTGTCCGCCTTTGGTGTGATGGCAGCGCTGGGGCGCCGGGCGCGTGACGGCGGCAGCTATCACGTACGGATCTCGCTCGCCCAGGCCTCCTGGTGGCTCACGCATCTGCAGCGCATCGACCCGGCGCAGGTGGCGAAAGCGCCCAGAGACCTCACGCCCGAGCGCATCGCCGAGCTGAGCATCGAGTCTCAAACGCCGTTCGGCCGGCTGACCCACCTCGGGCCGATCGCCCAGCTGAGCGAGACGCCCGGACGCTGGGAGCTGCCCACCGTACCGCTCAACCACGACACGCCGGAATGGCTGAAGACAACGCAATAACGGGAATGCGTGCCCGAAATCTCGCGACGCCCGGTACAGGGCTCGAAACGAAGCTCTGGACTCGCTCCTTTACCCTGCTCTGCATCACCGTGATGCTTGGGTACGCGCATCACGCCCTGATGACGCCCACGGTCCCGCTTTATGTCGATGACAAGGGAGGCTCAGCGCTCCTGGCGGGACTGGCGCTGCTCGCATTCTCCGTCCCCAGCGTCGCGGTGCGGCCGTTCCTCGGCAAGTTGAGCGACGCCTGGAACCCGGTCTGGATCCTGACGATTGGGCTGGTCCTTCTCGCCCTTGGCGGACTGCTCTTCATCACGCCGCTCCTGGCGATGGTGTTCTTCGCCGGGATTGTCCGGGGTGTGGGCTGGGCCGGACTTAACACCGGCGGCTACACCGCGCTGGCAACGGCCGCTCCTGCCCTCCGCAGAGGCGAGGCGTCCGGCTACTACACCGGCATAACGGCGAGCGCTTCGGTGTTCTTTCCCGCCCTCGCCCTCTGGCTTATCGACGGCCCCGGCAGCTTCCAGCTCGTTTTCCTGCTGTCGGCGGTCATCGCCGCCTCAGGATTGCCCTTCGCCTTCAGCATGGCGCGGATGATGCGGGAACCTCAGGCCGTTTCACAGCCGAGCAGGGTCCAGCCTTCCGGCGGCCTCTTCGAGCGAGGCGTCTTGCTGGCGACCGGCCTGAACTTCTGTTCAACGCTGGCGGCGCCGGCGGTCACGGCGTTCCTGCCCCTCTACGCCCGCTCTCTCGACATCGGCAACATCGGTCTCTACTACGTGTTTGCCGGCCTTACGAGCATCGTAATCAGGCCCCTGCTCGGCCAGAAGTCCGACGCCATCGGTAGAGGGCCCTCGATCGCCTTCGGGCTCATTTCCCAGCTCGCCGGCCTCCTGATGATCGTTGCGGCGACAAGCCTGCCGCTCATCCTGCTCGGCGGGGTTTTCATGTCTCTGGGCTCAGCGATGAACAGCTCGGCGACCACGGCGCTTGCGATGGACCTTGCGGCGCCCGAGTCGCGCGGAAAGTCGATGGCAACATTCAGCATCTCCTTCCAACTCGGTGCGGGTGTAGGCGCCATCCTCGCCGGCGCCCTGGCTGATGCCGTGGGGTTCCGAGGCATGTACGTCGGGGCGATCGCGATCACGGTCCTGGGCCTCGGTCTGCTCGCGGCCACCTGGAAGAGCCTGCCTCGCCCCGCCACGCCAGGGGAGCCCGAGCTGGCATGATCGTCCGCGATGCCCGAGAGACCGACCTTCCCGCGATCACCGACCTCTACAACGCGTGGATTCCCACTCACACCATCACCTGGACGGAGACAATCGAGACGTACGAGCAGCGCGCCGCGTGGTTCGTACGTCAGCGCCGCGAGGGATTCCCCGTGCTCGTAGCCGACGACGGAGGGGAGGTGGCCGGCTACGCCTCGTACGCTCACTTCAGGGGCGATGGGAAGTGGCCCGGCTACCTGCAGACTGTCGAGCACAGCATCCACGTCCGGGAGGATCACTGGGGACGTGGTATCGGTCGCGCGCTCATCGAGGGCCTGGTCGAGCGTGCTCGCGCCGCGGACATCCACGTCCTGGTGGCCGCGATCGATGGCGAGAACGAGGCGTCCATCCGGTTTCACGCGCGACTCGGCTTCGTCGAGGTCGCGCGGATGCCCGAGACCGGCCAGAAGTTCGGCCGCTGGCTGGACCTCGTGTTGATGCAGCGAATCCTCGACTCGGTGCGACCCTGATCGGACGGCCTAACCGAGGCTCCTCGATCGCCTCCATCAAGTGGCGGAGGCCAGAGCCTGGAAACGTTACCCGGAGGGGCAGGTGATGTTCGCGATGGATTTCCACATAGAACCCATTCAGGCTTCAGATCTGGACCGTATAGTGGAGCTTCTCAGTGCAGCCGGGCTTCCTGTTGAAGGTGTTGTCGGTGGGCAACTGGACGAACTACTCGTCGCCCGGCACGTAGTTTGCGTAATAGGAGCGGTCGGGCTTGAAAGGCATGGCGATTATGGCCTGCTACGTTCCCTAATTGTCGCGGTTGAGCACCGTGGGAGGGGCGATGGTCAGGCCTTAACTGAAGCCGTGCTCAAGTCGGCCTCTGAGAAGGACAAGGTATTCTTGCTGACACAGACGGCCGCTGACTATTTCCTACGCTTCGGGTTCCGTGCCATTCCAAGAGAGGAGGCAGAAGGAGCAGTCGGCGCATCGTTGGAATTTCGGTTTGCATGCTGTGAGTCGGCTGTTGCCATGGTTCGGGAACGCCCCGACGAGCTTTGGCTAACCCGTCACCTTGCACTGCGTCCTCAAGGACGCGCCACGTCATGAACCGTCAGACCTTGGTGACTCGAGCAGGGCTGCCGCGACCCTCGCAGGGTGTTG
>WHTO01000181.1:0-749 GCA_009377665.1 Dehalococcoidia bacterium | reverse complement strand
CCGGGCCCGACATTCGCAGCGCCATATCACTTGTCGGGGGATCCAGGCAGTATGCCCTTCGTCTACGGCCGAAATCGCAACCCAACCTGGGACAACTACGAAGCAGCGCTCGGCGAGCTCGAGGGCGGCCCAAGCGTAGTATTCGCCTCGGGCATGGCGTCGGTTACTTCCGTATGTCCACGGTCCTCAGGCCCGGAGACACCGTAGTCCTGCCTTCTGATTGCTACTACACCACGCGAGTCCTGGCCAGCGGATATTTCGCCGAGATGGGTGTCGTAGTGAAGGAGGCGCCGACCGCAGGCAACGCCCAGCGGGACATTTTGCAAGGCGCGAAGCTCCTCTGGCTCGAATCTCCTAGCAATCCTGGGTTAGATGTCTGCGACATAGCTGAGCTAGTGGGTCTCGGACACCAAGTGGGTGCGCTCGTCGCTGTTGATAACACGACTGCGACCGTCCTGGGTCAGCAGCCGCTGGCGCTAGGGGCCGACTTTTCCGTTGCATCTGACACGAAAGCTCTCACGGGCCACTCCGATATCGTGCTTGGCCACGTGGCCGCCCGAGAGGATGTTTGGGCTGAGCGTCTTCGAACATGGCGCACCCAGACAGGCGCGATCCCGGGACCAATGGAGGTCTGGCTGGCCCACCGTTCCCTGTCTACGCTCGGGGTGAGACTCGAAAGGCAATGCACGAACGCGCTGAAGGTCGCCGAATTCTTGTCTGACTGTGATGGCGTCACGGGGATACGTTAC
>WHTO01000180.1 GCA_009377665.1 Dehalococcoidia bacterium | reverse complement strand
CCGCCGCCGCGAAGATGTCGAGCTCAGGATCGGCGTCGAGAAGCACGCGGAGGACCTCCTGCTGGTGGTGGTAGGCGGCGGTCATCACGGCGGAAAGGCCGCTCTCGTCCCTCGCCTCGGCGAGGCCCGGATCCGCCTGCACCATCGCGCGTACGCGGGCGGCGTCCCCTGTTCGGATCGCGGTGAATAGGTCTTCGCTGTCGGGCATCGCACCCCCTGTCTGGAGCCTATCGAAGGCGCGTGAAGCTCTCGCGCGCGGCGTTCCCGGCTACGCTGGCCCCGACTGGACTACTGGCGGACTCAGGAAAAGTTTCGCGCCATCCTTGTTGCCATCCCGCTGCCCGCCTGGCCGCTTGTCGCGCTCGTGGCCTCCGTCGCCTGGCCCCTGCTGACGATAACGGGCTTCTCCGACCACCGGTAGCGGGCACGCCCGTGGTGCCCAGCCGGCTCGACGCCTCGCCGCCCTGCTCATTCTTTTGTTGACTGCCCGGCTCGTCGCGATTTCGGGCCGCGCTAGGGTAGGATCGGGTCGCCGAATCGACCTATAATCGACCCCACCGGCAAATGTTCACCCACCTACACACTCACACCGAATTTTCTCTGCTCGACGGCCTCTCGAAGATCCCAGCGCTCCTCGACCGGGCTAAGGGCCTGGGGCAGGAAGCGCTCGCGATCACGGACCACGGCGCCATGTATGGGGCGATCCAGTTCTACAAAGAGGCGCGCAAGCGTGGGATTAAGCCGATCATCGGCCAGGAGGTGTATGTCGCGCCGGGCTCGCGTCACTCGCGCGCTAGCGGCGACAAGTCACCCCATCACCTGACGATGCTTGCCATTAACGACCGCGGCTACAGGAACCTGATGGCGCTCAGCAGCCGAGCTCACCTCGAGGGCTACTACTACAAGCCACGCCTCGACCGCGAGCTGCTCGAGCAGTATCACGAGGGGCTGGTCGTGCTTTCCGGTTGTCCCTCCAGCGAGATTCACCGAGCGCTCCAGGACGGGCGTTGGGCCGATGCCGTTGGCGCCGCCGGCTGGTATCGCGAGGTCTTCGGCGGGAACTTCTACGTGGAGCTCCAGGATCACAACGACCCGCAGTTCACGCCCATCAACCCCAAGCTCGTGCAACTGGCTTCTGACCTGCAGCTGCCGATGGTGGTCACCAACGATTCGCACTACACCAGCCCGGAGGACGACCAGATCCACGACCTGCTCCTCTGCATCGGCACGAACTCGACGGTCCACGAAGCCAACCGCATGCGCATGGACGGCGGTAGCTACTACCTGAAGTCCGAGGAGGAGATGCGTGTGCTCTTCCCGGAGCTGCCGCAGGCCTACGACAACACCTGGAAGATTGCTGAGGCCGCCGACCTGGCCCTGGAGTTCGGACGGCTGCACCTGCCGGATCCGGATCTGCCACCGGGCGTCAGCCCGGACCAGCACCTGGCCAGCATCTGCTGGGCAGGTGCCGAGCGTCTCTACCCCGGCCTGCCGGAGCAGGTGCGGCAGCGCCTCGAGTACGAGTTGATGGTGGTTGGCGAGACGGGCTTCGCCAGCTACATCCTGATCGTCAAGGACTTCGCCGACTTCGCGCGCACCCGCAACATCCCAATGGGCGTCCGCGGCAGCGCCGCCGGTTCGATCATCCTCTACTGCTCGGGTATCACCGACATCGACCCGCTGGCCAACCGGCTGGTCTTCGAGCGCTTCCTGAACCTCGAGCGCCGAGAGATGCCCGACATCGACATGGACTTCGCGGACGACCGCCGCGACGAGGTCATCCAGTACGTCGCCGAGAAGTACGGCCACGACCACGTGGCCCAGATCATCACCTTCGGGACGCTCGGCGCCAAGGCCGCGATTCGAGATACCGGCCGCGCCCTCGGCCTCGGCTACGGCGAGGCGGACCGCGTCGCCCGCCTCATCCCCACCGCGGTCAACATGACGATCGAGCGCGCCCTCAACGAGGTCGCCGAGCTCAACCAGGTCTACGAGGCCGACGAGTCGGTGAAGAACCTGGTCGATACGGCCCGCCGCCTCGAGGGCGTCGCGCGCCACGCCAGCACTCACGCGGCCGGGGTGGTCATATCGAGCCAGCCCCTCATCGAGAACGTCCCGCTGCAACAACCGGCGCGCTCGGGGCCGGGGCGCGAGGAAGGCGAGCGCGTCATCCCCATGACCCAGTACGGCATGTGGGACGTCGCCGAGATCGGCCTCCTCAAGATGGACTTCCTCGGCCTCTCGAACCTGACGATCCTGGCCCGCGCCCTTGACCTCATCAAGGCGCACCATGGGCTCGATGTAGACCTGCGCAGCCTCCCCGAAGGCGACGCGAAGACCTACGAGATGCTCGGCCGCGGCCAGACCTTCGGTGTCTTTCAACTGGAGTCGGCCGGGATGCGCCGCGCGGTCGTCGAGCTGCAGCCGTCGTCGATCGCCGACCTGGCGGCCCTCGTGGCGCTCTATCGCCCGGGACCGATGCAGCACATAACGCGGTTCTGCGAGGCCAAGCACGGCCGCGTCCCCATCGCGTACCCGCACCCTGACATCGCCGACATCCTGGACGAGACCTACGGCGTCATCGTCTACCAGGACCAGGTGCTGCTGATCGCCCAGAAGTTCGCCGGCTACACGCTGGGCGAGGCCGACATCATGCGCAAGGCGATGGGCAAGAAGATCAAGGAGGTCATGGCGAAGGAGCACAGCCGCTTCATCGACGGGGCGATGGAGCGCGGCTACAGCCGCGAGGACGCCGAGAGCGTTTTCGCGCTGATCGAGCCCTTCGCCGGCTATGCCTTCAACAAGGCGCACGCCGTCTGCTACGGCACCATCGCCTTCCAGACGGCCTACCTGAAGGCGAACTTCCCCGAGGAATACATGACCGCGGTACTGATGCTCGCCGGCCTCGAACGGGTGGCCGCCGCCGCCGGCGAGTGCGCCCGCCTGGGCATTCCGCTCCTGCCGCCCGACATCAATCGCAGCGGCGCCAACTTCACCATCGACGCGGCCGCCGACGGCAAGCGGGCGATCAGGTTTGGCCTCGGCGTGGTCAAGAACGTCGGCGGGCTGGCCGCCCAGGCCCTGATCGACGCCCGGCCCGATGGCGCCTATGCCGGCATCGAGGACTTCTGTCGCAACGCCCCGCTGAAGACCGTCAACAAGCGGGCCGTTGAGAGCCTGATCAAGGGCGGCGCCCTCGACGCGCTTGGCCCGCGTGCCACCCTCAACGCCAACATCGATCGCCTGTTCGCCGTCGCTCAGCGCGAGCAACGCCTCAAGGAAACCGGCCAGACCACCATGTTCGACCTCTTCGGGTCCCAGGTCGACACGCCGATGCCCGAGCTGGAGCTTGAGCCCTTCGAGGCGCCGATCACCGAGCTCCTGGGCTGGGAGAAGGAGTACCTTGGCGTCTACGTCTCCGAGCACCCGTTCAGCCGGGCGGCGCAGCACCTGGGCAACGAGATCAGCGCGCTCTGCGCCGAGATCGGCCCGGAGATCAGCGGCGAAGTCGTGATCGCGGGCGCCGTCACCAGCATGACGCGGCGCGTCACCCGCGAGGGCAAGCCCTTCGCCGTCGTCGAGCTGGAGGACCTCTCGGGCAGCATCGAGCTGACCGCCTGGTCCGACGTCCTTGAGACCACCGAGCCTCTGTGGGTGGCCGGCAGGATTGTGCTCTGCCTCGTCCGGGTCCGTGAGCGCGGCGACAGGGTACAGGTGTCCGTTCAGAAGGCCTGGTCCTACCAGTCGGACACGGGCCAGGTCGAGGGATACGACCCGTCGCAACTGCCCGAAGCCGCGCGTAGAGCCCGGCGCCCCGCGAGCGAGAGCCCCGGGACGGAATCAGCTTCGCCAGCCGTGCAGGTTGACGAAGAGATTCCCCCCGCAAGCGAGCCGCCGACCGCCGGTGGGACGCCGGACCCCGCGCCCGAAGCGCGCGCCGCGGCCACTGCCATTGTCACCGCGACGGATTCTTCGAATACTCCGGAGCCGCAAAGCGGCTCGGACGGCGCGCCGGCACCACACAGCGATGGGAACGTGGTCAGGGTCACACCGCACACCAATGGCAACGGCAACGCACCTGTGCTTACCGCCACCGTAGGGCTCGACGAAGCGGCGCCGGCGAAGCCCACAAACGGCGTCGACGGCGTGGTCCTGCGTACCCCTGCGGCGGCTCCTACCCCCCGGTCCGCGCCGGTGCCGGCGAGCAAGAAGCTGGTTGTGCTGGTCCACGAGACGGAGGACGAAGAAGCCGACCGCGAGCGTCTGCACCGCCTGGCCCGTGCCCTGCGGAAGTTCCCGGGCCAGGATGAGGTGCGGTTGCTGATCAGGCAGGTCGACGGAGGGACGGTCGCCATAGCCTTCGGTCGCGCCGACGCCGACGCCGAGATCTCGCCCGAACTTGCCGGCCTCACCGGCGTCGAGATCAACCGCGAATAACCCCGAATCGGCCCTGCTCAATTGCCGTGACATGGTTTAGGCCTGGCATATACTCCGTGAAGCTCGACGCAGGAGTTTCTCCTATGCCTCATAAGCAAAGCCTAGTAACGCGCCTCACCCCGATTTTGGCCCCGACGATGATGGGATAGCGGCGCCCGACGACGAATGCCCGGGCACGCCGCTCGGCACGCAGGTCGCCGACGACGGCTGCCCCGACGCCGATGGCGATAACGTCTCGGACGAGGAGGACAACTGCCCGGATGACGCCAACCCCGGCCAGGAGGACTTCGACGGCGACGGCATCGGCGACGCCTGCGACCCCGACAGCGACGGCGACGGCGTCGCCAACGCCCAGGACGAGTGCGCGGAGACATCGCTCGGAACCCAGGTCGCCGACGACGGCTGCCCCGACCAGGATGGGGACTACGTCTCGGACGCCATTGACAACTGCCCGACCGTCCCTAA
>WHTO01000015.1 GCA_009377665.1 Dehalococcoidia bacterium | reverse complement strand
AACATCCAACCGTTGGCCTCGTGCACGGCGGCTTCAATCTGATCGATGAGCGCGGCTTACCCCTGCGAACCTGGGAAGCACCCTTTCCCACCGACGTGATCGAGTCTGGGCGCCAGGCCTTCGAGGAGCTCGTCGTTTCGAACTACATCACGACATCGACGGTCATTCTCCGCCGCGACCTCCTCAGCGACGTTGGTCAGTTCGCGGACGAGGTGGGGCGCAGCAGCACCGACTGGAATATGTGGTTGCGAGTCGCTCTGCGGACGGACATCGCCTACCGAGCGGAGTCGCTTACCGAATATAGACAGCACCCGGACACTATCTCGGCCACTTCTAGCGCTGGCGAGCGCCTGCGCTGTGATATCCGCGCCGTTGACCAGGTATTCCGGACCAGCCAGCCGTGGGTGAGTTCAAGGAAGGACCTGTATCGGCGAGCTAAGGCTGCCCTGGCATTTAGATGTCTAATGCAGGCCGGAGACGCCCTTCAGCGGAAACAGCAGGTCGCGTCCGTCTCCTGGGCATTTCAGGCGTTCGTCTTGGCGGGCTCGCTGGCAGGTGGGCGGGGGTGGGGCAGGCTCTTCACCGCTCTCCTAAGACGAGATGAATACCGATGTTTCTGGACGTCGAAGGCGATACTCGCCCAGCTTTACCGGCCGATCGAACAGACGAGATACGGCCAGAAGGTGGCGAAGATCGCTCTGGTTGATCCCGAGTGGCAGAGAACGATGAGCCACATCGCCGCCACGGTCCGCGACCTCACGCCTCGCGACGCCCGGATTGCCGCCGTGGACAAGAACGACCCATCTCTCATCCATTTGAGTGGCCGTACGGGTAGGCACTTCCCCGATCCGCGGCCGGACGGCAGCGGTAATCCGCTGGACAGTGAAGAGGCTATCGACCATCTCGAGGCCATCCGCAGCGAGGGCGTCAGTTACTTCGTCCTCCCCTGCTTCGCCTTTTGGTGGCTTGACTTCTACCAGGGGTTTCGGAGCCACCTCGAAAGTAGATACCGCTGCGCCTGGTCGGACGACAAGTGCCTGATCTACGAGCTTCTGCCGCGAGACGGCGCCACGTTTATGCACGAAGGGAGACTTTGCGGTGCCTGAGCTCCGCAGACACGCCTGGGTTCGGCGCCTTCTCGTTGAGGACAGGTCAGCTCTGGCAGGAACGAAGCTCGGAGGACTTCCCTATGCCTGACTCCGTTGTGATCGCAGGCTCCCTGGCGCAGAAGCCCATGCAGGGCGGTCACACGTGGCAATTCCTTCAATACATCCTCGGCTTCAAGCGCCTGGGCTGGGACGTTCTGTTCGTCGACAGGCTCGAGCCGGGGATGTGCGTCGATGATCGAGGACGCCCCGTATCTTTCGGGGACTCGGTCAACCTGCGGTACTTCAACACCGTAATGCGGTGCTTCGGTCTCGAAGACGATTATGCCCTCATCTACAACGGCGGTGAGCACATCGCCGGCCAATCGCGCGCGCAGATCCTCAACCACACAAGGAAGGCCGCCTTCCTCCTCAACGTCATGGGATACCTGGCCGACGAGGAGATACTGGCAGCTGCCCGACGCCGCGTCTTCCTGGACACCGACCCCGGCTATGGCCAGATGTGGCATGAGCTGGGCCTCGCCCGGATATTCGAGGGCTACGAAGCCTACGTCACGATCGCCGAGAACATCGGCAGGCCGGAGTGTGACATACCGACCTGCGGCATTGACTGGATCACCTGGCGACAGCCCGTCGTTCTCGACCAATGGCCAAGCGCGACCTGCGAGCTGCGCGAGCTGTTCACGAGTATCGGTAGCTGGCGCGGTCCCTACGGCCCGATCGAGTATGGGGGACGAACCTACGGCTTACGGGCGCACGAGTTCCGCAAGTTCGCTGGTCTTCCTCGCCTCAGCGCCCGCCACTTCGAAGCCGCGCTCGATATCGACGCCGCTGAGGTCGACGATCTGAGGCTTCTCCGAGAGAACCACTGGTCCCTCTCCGACCCTCGGGTTGTCGCCAGGGACCCCTGGGCCTACCGCGACTATGTGCGCGGGTCGATGGCCGAGTTCATGGTCGCACGCAACATGTATGTCGATAGCAAGTGCGGCTGGTTCAGCGAGCGCAGTATCTGCTACCTCGCCAGCGGTCGGCCCGTGCTCGCCCAGGACACGGGTATCAGGCACCTGCTCCCAACGGGTGAAGGGCTGGTCACTTTCGCGACGCTTGAAGAGGCCGTCGCAGGCGTCGAGGAGTTCTACCGCAACTACAACCGGCATGCCCGGGCGGCTCGAGATCTCGCTGAGGCGTATTTCGATTCTGATAAGGTCCTGACCAACCTTTTAGCAAAACTCGATGCCGGTTCACCACCACGGAGAGAGTCGGGACCATGACCTCTGTAGTCGTCGGCGGCCCCCTCGCCAACAAGGCGTACAACGGTGGTATCGCCTGGAACGTCATCAGTTACGTCCTGGGGCTGAAGAAGCTTGGCTTCCGCGTCTATCTCGTAGAGGAGATGGCTGCCGAAAACTGCGTAGACCGAAATGGCAGCATCGTTTCGTTCGACGCCAGCGAGAACCTGGCCTACTTCCATGCCATTACCGAGGCGTTTGGCCTGTCAGACGCCGCGCTGCTCTATGACGGGGGTGCGCAGGTGTACGGTTCGTCTCCCGACGAGCTGCGCATGCGAGCAGAGGAGGCGGCACTTCTCATCAACATTAGCGGGCACCTGGCGCTGGGATGGGTCTTCGGCCGCATACCCTGCAAGGTCTACATCGACGAGGACCCGGGGTTTACCCAGTTCTGGCAGGCGAGCGGCGATTCCGGCATACACTTGGTCGGACATGATTTCTACTACACAGTCGGTGAAAATGTGGGCGAGCCCGGCTGTTCAGTCCCGACAAACGGCATCCCATGGCGGCCGATCCGTCAGCCTGTAGTGCTGGACGAGTGGCCGGTGGCGCCGAGCCCGCGCCCTCCTCGCTTCACAACCGTTGCGAGCTGGCGGGGCCCTTACGGGCAGGTTGAGTACGAAGGGCAACGTTTCGGCCTCAAGGTACACGAGTTCAGGAAGTTCGTGGCTCTGCCCGAGAGGACATCCTTCAGCTTCGAGATCGCTCTCGATATCCATCCCGACGACCACAGGGACCTGGCGCTCCTGCGAAACCATGGTTGGAGGGTGATAGAACCGGGCACTGTGGCCGGTGATCCCCAGGGTTACCGACGCTACGTCCAGGGGTCAGGGGCAGAGTTCTCGGTAGCCCAGGGTATCTACGTCGATACTGGCAGCGGCTGGTTCAGCGATCGCAGCGCTCGCTACCTTGCCTCTGGTAAACCAGTCCTGCTCCAGGACACTGGCTTCAGCCGCAACCTCCCGACTGGACAGGGCTTGCTGGCGTTCTGCGACCTGGACGACGCGGTCGCGGGAACCGAACGAATCGCGTCCGACTATGACCAACACTCGCGCGCGGCGCGTGCGTTGGCGGAGGAGTACTTCGACTCCGACAAGGTGTTGGGACGACTACTCGAAGCGGTGGGTGTCTCGCCGTGAGTACATCTCAATGGCCAAACAGCGGACCAACGCGACGATCTAGGAAATTGACGAATCGGAGGCAGGAAGGGCATGACTTCGATGACTGGCTTTGCTGGGCGCAACAATAGCTGGACCGCGGGGCCATCGGGCACTCCGCTCAACAGGCACTCCAGCGTCGCCGCCCTGGTACCCCACTTTCATTGCGAAGAGTGGCTGGCGGACTGCCTGAGTTCGTTGCTTGACCAGTCTCACCCGCTCGACGCAATCGTGGTCATCGACGATGGATCCGGCAATCCGCCGGTCGAGATCGTCCGGCAGTTCCCCCAGGTCACGCTTCTCGCTTCGGACGAGAACGTCGGCCCCTACCGTCTGGTCCAGCAAGTGATCAACGACACAGACTTTGACGCCTATCTGTTTCAGGACGCCGATGACTGGTCCACCAGGGACCGCCTGGAGATTCTCCTCGCCGAGGCTGAGGAGACAGGCGCCGAGCTCATAGGATCACAGGAGGTCCGCATCATCTCGAATCAGGCCCTGGGCCAGACCTTCAACTATGTGCTCGACGTCAATTTCGAGCTGCGGAAGCGGCCCTGGCATTATGGGCTGCTGCACCCCACCAGCCTTGTTTCGCGCGACCTCGTGCGCCGGCTCGGTGGTTATGCGACGGGCCTGCGTTTCAGCGGCGATCTCGAGTTCCTACAGAGAGCTGTCCATGTGGCGCGAGTCAGAAATGTACCTTGCTACTGCTACTTCCGCAGAAAACGCGATGGGTCCCTGACCACCGACCCTTCCACAGCGCTTCGGTCTCCCGAGCGCCTGAAGCTCTGGGAGGTTCTTAAGGTTCGTTCACAACATAACGCGCAGGCTGTCGCTCAAGGCTTACCAGTTGCCTTGTTGCCCTACATCGTCTCCGGGCCGATCGATCTTGATCATGTCCTGGGGCCGGAGGTGAGACAACGCAGGGCCTCCGTAGCCAACCCTGTACTCCCACCGCCGCCCTTGGAAGCACCTACGGGGAGCCCGGGTGTATGAGGTGTCAGATGGACCAGGTCAGCCGTCCGGTCTTCGTCGTGGGTACGCATTTCTCAGGCAACAACCTGCTTTCTGGGCGTTGTCTCAGCATCCTGACCTGATCCACGTCCTTGAGACCGACTGGCTGGTCAAATTGGCAGGCGATCTGGAACTGCTGTACGAAACGGCTACTAATCGAACCGACTCCTCTCACCTCGTTGCCATGTCCGTTACACGCTCTCGCTTTTGCGAGATCTTTGGCAACGCTGTTAACGAGCTACTGCTTGCCAATTCGTGGCGGTCTTCCTCGGCCCCGCCGCGGCGGTGGGTCAACTGCACGGCGGCTCATGGGACCAACATCGCCGCTCTCTTGCGACTCTTTCCTCAAGCGAAGTTCATTCACACCATTCGCGATGTGGATTCCGTCGCCAAGTGCCTCGTAGATTGGCCCGGGCCAGACGGAACGTCTCCCTACAACGAAGAGTCGGCCTACGATTACTGGCTCACCACGACCAAAGCGCTGCTTGAGGCAGAGATGGCGTTCGGCTCGGACAGGATCATGCGAGTCTCATTCGCGAGCTTGCTTAAAGACACAGAAAACGCTCTTCGCTGCTGCCTCTCCTTTCTCCACGAACCGTTTAGCTCGGGCTGCCTGAGGCCATTCACGGGGTTGGACAGTATAGGCGCCGAAGCGCCCCAGCGATCCATGGAGATTAGGACGAGGTCTCAAACTAGAGACGAGGCCGAGTTGTTGAGTGGTCTGCTCAACCAAGTTCCCCGCTCCAGCTTTGGGCCGGACCCGGAGAGGATCGAACGGCTGGACGCGGCGTTCAGCGAGAACGGCCGGCCTCGTGTTTCCGACGGGACCATCCTCTCCCTCACCGAGCGTATTAAGGAGGTTGCTCGAAGCTTCTTGCCTGCGGACGCCAGGACCGTGGTTGTAAGCAAGGGCGACGACGCCCTTGTGCGGCTAGGTGATCGCAAGGCCGGTCACTTCCCCCAGAACGAGGACGGAGTCTATGCCGGGTTCCACCCGGGCGACGGCTATGAGGCCATCTCCCACCTGGAAGCCTTGCGGAAAAAGGGATACGACTTCCTCTTGATTCCGAATCCGCAGTTCTGGTGGCTCCAGTTTTATGGCGAATTCAACGAGCATCTGCACGCGAGATATCGCATCGCCTTCTACCAGGAAGACACCTGCTTGATCTTCGACCTCAGAGACCAGCAGGAAGCGGGCGGTACCAACCTGAAAGTCATGTGTGAATCGAAAGTGCAGGTCTGAGCTGCTAATGGCCGCAACTTTGGCAAGCATCATCGTCAACAACTACAACTACGCCGACTTCTTGAAAGAGGCCATCGATAGCGCGCTGGCGCAGACGTACGAGAACATTGAGGTTCTTGTCGTCGATGACGGCTCAACAGACGCATCTCGCGCCCTTATCGCGGCCTATGGAGGCCGGATCATTCCCATCTTCAAGGAAAACGGTGGTCAGGCCTCGTCCTTCAACGCAGGCTTCGGCGCAAGCTCGGGCGAGGTTGTCGTCTTTCTCGATGCTGACGATGTTCTGCTCCCTGATGCTCTCTTACATGTCGTACCGCTGTTCGATGACAGGCGTGTTGCAAAGGTGCACTGGCCCTTGCTGGAGATTGACGAGCGTGGCAAAAGGACCGGCCGGTTTCGAGGCGATCCTTCGCTTCCCGAGGGCGACTTCCGGGAGCGGCTGATCGCCGCCGGTCCCCGAATCTTCTCGACGCATCCGACCTCGGGCAACGCCTGGTCGCGCCGCTTTCTCGAGGAATTCCTGCCGGTGCCCGAGCAGAAGTTCCGAATATGTGCAGATTTCTACCTTTTCACGATGGCATTCGCCTTCGGAGAGGTCCGAAGCCTGTCGGATCCTCAGGCGTACTGGAGGAAGCACGATTCAAATCACTATCACGCAACGCCGTTCCTTGAGCGAGCTGCCGACGATATCGACCGCCACAATCAGGTGTGCGAGATGCTGAGCGGCTGGCTTGAAAGCAGGGCCACACGCGTCGACCCAGAAGACTGGCGGAAGCAGAACGGCCTGTACCGGCGGCTAACCCGCTTGAACGAGACGGCTCGCAAGCTTTCAGACGGTATCCCTGAGGGCTCCAATTTCCTGCTGGTCGACAACGGGAACTGGGAATTGGGCGAAACTGCCGAGGTCCTTACCGGCCGAGAGGCAGTCTCGCTTCGACGGCGGAGTCGCGCCGGACGCAGCCAGGCGCCCATCCGGTACCCCGGGATCACAGAGCTGGAAGAGCTAACGTCCAAGGGCATCGGCTTCATCGTCTTCGCCTGGCCAGCTGTCAGCGCCTTCAAGGAGGATGGCCAGCTGCGCGACTACCTCCATTCACACTACCGCTGTGTCGTTGACGACCAGAGTGACCTCGTGGTCTTCGACCTGCGCACCAGCGGCCAGCGCAACGTCGTAGCAAGAAACGGCTCCGGCCTGGCCGCCCAAAGCGCGCCAATCAACGGCCGCGAAACATCCACAGCCAATAAGGGGCGTGACCACGTTATGGAACCTATCAGGCGGGCACTCCAGGAGGCCAGACAACAGGTATTGGCGCTGGAGGACCGTATCGAAGACCTGAGCAAGAGTTTTGACTACTTGCTGCTGCGCCAGGCAACACGAGATGCTGCCCGGGCCACCATCCCGCGCGACAGCAAGGCAGCGGTGGTCAGCAAGGGTGACGAGAGTCTGCTCGACCTCGGCTGCGACGCCCGTCATTTTCCGCAGGGCGATAACGGTGCCTATGCCGGACATCACCCCGCTGATGGCGCCGAAGCTATTGCCGCGCTGGAAGCTTCGCGCGACAAGGGTGCGCAATTCCTGGTGCTCCCAAGCACCGCCTTCTGGTGGCTGGATCACTATGCCGACTTTCGAAGACACCTCGACGAACGCTATGAGCGCATCTGGGGCGATGACAACACCATCATCTACGGGCTGGAGCAAAAGGAGATAAGCAAGCTCAGAGACGCTCCAGCAGCAGGAACGAACGGCTTGGACGACGACCTCGCTCGCCTGGCGAGTCTTCGCGAACTCAGCACCGGCAGGCTGAAGACGATTGCCGATGCGATCGCGGCCACGCTTGACCATAGTGTTTCGCCGGCGGAGTCCGCCTGGATAGGCAGAATCGAGCACCTGAGACGGGAACTGAGTGAGTCCGTCGAAGAGATTCCGGTATCCCTTTCCAATGAGGCAGCCGACCACAAGCGAAGCCCTATTGGAGAGGTGATCCAGGTCCGGAGCGTGAAGCCTATCTGGGGCCTCTTTCTGTTCAAGCTCATTCGGGGCCTAAGACCTGGGACTTGTCTGGAGCTCGGAACCGCCGTAGGCGTCTCGGGAGCGTATCAGGGCGCCGCCCTCAAGCTGAACCGCCGCGGCACCCTCGTCACGGTTGAGGGAGCACCAGGCGTCGCTGCCCTGGCCTCCCAAAACTTTGACAGGCTGGGCCTCAACACGGTATCCGGCCGGACTGGCCTTTTTCAGCAGATCCTGGACGGCGTCCTCGCCGACCTGGGGACCGTAGATTTCGCGTTCATCGATGGCCACCACGACCAGCACGCAACGATCGGGTATTTCAGGAAAATCCTCGATCTGGTTCCTGACAATGGTGTGCTCGTGTTTGACGACATCGGCTGGTCGGCCGGGATGAAGAAGGCATGGGAGACCATCTCCAACGCTGAGCGCGTCAGGGTGGCCATCAATTTAGGCAGGGTTGGCATTTGCGTGATAGGAGGGGCAGAGATTCCGAGAGCGAGCCTTGCATTCCCGCACCTCGAAAGGTTCAAGGAGGCGAGAGGTAACCGGTGAACTCTTCCCCTTTGCCGCGCGTTTGTCCGAGGAGTCCTTCGAACAGGGAATCGGGAGGCTAGCGAGACGGATGCCGGGCACGCGTCTTTCTATCGTCGTCAGCGGCATGATAGCGTCGATTCCACGCCAGGGTGGAGCCACCTGGGCTGTCCTGCAGTACGTCCTCGGACTCAGGCGTCTGGGGCACGCCGTTTGCTTCGTGGAGCCTGTCTGTGATCCAGCCATGGGGCCGCCGGGTTCGACCCTACGTGGCTCCTATAATGCGGCCTACTTCCGGGAGGTCGTTCGCCAATTCGGGCTCGAAGGGACTTCCGGTCTCCTCCGGCCGGGTACGCGCGAGACAGTGGGGCTCCCCTATGACCGTCTGGTGGAGATCGCCCGGGATGCCGACCTCCTCCTCAACGTCTCGGGCATCCTTACCGAGGCCGCGCTGCTGGAGCCGATCCCGTCTCGCGTCTACCTCGATCTCGACCCCGGGTTTACCCAGCTCTGGCACGCCGTCCAGGGCATCGATATGGGGTTCCGCGGGCATACCCACTTCGTGACCATTGGCGTGGCGATCGGGAGCAACGGCTGCGATGTGCCCGACTGTGGTCTGGCGTGGATTGGGACGGCCCAACCGGTTGTCCTGAGCGAGTGGCCGGCCGTGAATACCAGGCCCTTTCACGGCCTGACGACTGTCGGCAACTGGCGAGGCTACGGTTCCATCGAGTACGAAGGCCGGCTCTACGGCCAAAAAGCTCACTCACTCCGGCAACTGATGTCACTGCCCGGGCGGACGCCTGAAAAATTCATTCTCGCTCTTGCGATCCATCCCAACGAAAAAAGGGACCTCGATGCACTGACCGCTAACGGCTGGCACATAGTCGACCCCGCGCTGTTGGCGGCATCGCCGGACGCCTACAGACGGTTTGTTCAGGCCTCTAAGGTCGAGTTCGGGCTGGCTAAGAGCGGATACGTGGCGGCCCGTGCCGGTTGGTTCAGCGACCGTAGTGCCTGCTACCTGGCATCAGGCCGGCCCGTCATAGCCCAGGACACGGGCTTCCCTGACTTCCTGCCGGTGGGCGAAGGTCTGCTCGCTTTCGAGACTGCGCAGGACGTGCTCGCCGCCATCGAGGAAATCAACCGCAACTACCGCTTTCACGCTCAAGCCGCCAGGCGCATTGCCGAGGAGCATTTCGACTCCGACAAGGTATTGAGCCGGCTTTTGGACAGGATCGAGGAGGCACCGTGTCAAATGCCATAGGCGCAAGCCCCGCTCCTTTGACGGAAGAGCTGAAGCTGGCTCTGCAGACAGTCCTTGACGCCCACTTCCGCGAAAGGCGCCCGATCGTGCGGCTAGAGAGGCAAGCGTCAGCCTACCGCTCCAGTTTCGCTCTCGAGCAACTGTTGGTGACTCTTGGCGACGGCAGCGCTCTCACGGTCATCTTCAAGGACCTCGGTTGGCGGTCGCTGGCGAAACAGGCCCATCGAGCGAAGCCAGACTTCCTCTATGATCCGCTGCGCGAGATCCGAGCCTACGAGGCCCTCCTCGCGCCGAACGGCCTCGGCGCTCTGTGCTACGGCTCGCTGGTGGCCGCCAGTGGTCTCCGTTTCTGGCTCTTTCTTGAGAAGGTCGACGGCGTCGAGCTCTATCAAGTGGGCGAGCTGGAAACATGGAAGGCCGTCGCTGTCTGGCTTGCCGAGGTGCATCGGTACTTCTTCGGCCGCGAACGCGAACTCGTCGCCAATGCGCCCCTGCTCAACCACGACCGTCGGTTCTATGGGCTCTGGGCGGCGCGTGCGCTGGAGTTCGCAGACGCTCATAAGGGCAAAGATAGCCCCCGCCTCAGAGGTGCTCTCCAGAACTACGAGACTGTCATCGACCGTCTGCTCGCGCTGCCCCGGACGTTTCTCCACGGCGAATTCTTTGCCTCCAATGTTCTCGTCAAGGTAGCCGCCGACCACGTCGACGTTTATCCGGTTGATTGGGAGCTTGCCGCGATCGGTCCAGGACTGACTGACCTCGCGGCCCTGGTGGCAGGGGACTGGTCGGAAGACGAGCGTGGCGAAATCGCGCAGGCCTACTTCGAGGCTCTCGGCCGGGACAGGGGCGCAGCCACCTCGCGGGATGACTTGCGCGAGGCGCTTCTCTGCTGCCGGCTACAGACCGCCGTGCAACGTCTCGGCTGGTCACGGGAATGGGTGCCCCCGGAGCAGCATGCCCACGACTGGCTGACAGAGGCAGTTCAGCTCGCCGGAGATCTGAAGCTGTGAGGCACTTTCCCAACCCTTGCGGCCAGCGAGTACTTCACGGGCCAGAGACCTCCCGTCAGTTTCCGAGGAAGGGATAACAGAGTGCGCATATTGATTGCAGGCGGCGCCGGCTTCGTCGGATCCCACCTTTGCGAACGGCTTCTCGAAGAGGGCCACGTTGTCATCTGCATGGACAATCTCCTGACGAGCCGCCGTTCCAACATCGAGACCCTCATCGACCGGCCGGGATTCGAATTCATGGATGCGGACATCGTCAAGGAGCTGCCTCCCTGTCCGCGACTGGACCGCGTCTACCACCTCGCCAGTCCGGCGAGCCCGCCCGCCTACTGTCGCTACCCGATCGAAACTCTTCGCGCCAACTCCGAAGGTACACGAAACCTGCTGGATCTCGCTGCACGCGATGGCGCGCTTTTTCTATACACGAGCAGCTCCGAAGTCTACGGGGACCCTCTTCAGCATCCCCAGCACGAGGAATACCGCGGAAATGTCAGCCCGACGGGCCCTCGCTCTATGTACGACGAAGCCAAGCGCTATGGCGAAGCCATTACGGCAGCGTACAGCAGCTCCCACCGAGTCAGCGCCCGCATCGTTCGGGTGTTTAACACCTACGGGCCCGGTTCGGATCCTGCGGACGGACGCATGATCCCCAACTTCATCACTCAGGCGCTACGCGGCGGCTCAATGACTGTTTACGGTGATGGGTCCCAGACGCGTTCCGTGTGCTACGTCGCGGACATCGTCGCCGGCCTTGTCCTGGCAATGGAGGTCGAAGAAGCCGAAGGCAAAGTATTCAACCTGGGTAACCCGGAGGAGCGGACCGTACTAGAATATGCAAAGGTCATTCGCCGAACCGTGGGCTCGGACTCACGCCTGATCTTTGTCGACCAGGCCGTGGGAGATGACCCTCGTCGCCGCCGGCCGGACATAGCCAGAGCCCGCAACCTGCTGGGCTGGGAGCCAAGAGTGTCGCTGAGCGAAGGCCTGTCCAGCACGATCGCCTACTTCCGTGGAGCTCTCAACGGGGATGGAAGACTGTAATGACCAACCGGGGCCCCGGGAGCTGGCCCGATCGCTCATGTCGTGCTTGCCCGTCCTCCGCTGCGACCGAAACCAGTGCGATCGGCGAGCGGTGAGGGTTCTCGTTACAGGCGGCGCCGGCTTCCTAGGGAGCTATCTTGTCCACGCTCTGGTCGGGCAGGGACATGACGTCGTAGTCTTCGATAACTTAAGGCGCGGGCATCGGCTAAACCTCCCAGACCACGCGAGTTCCGGGGAGGTGCATCTGCTTGTGAAAGACATACGGCACTACCCGAGTGTACTGGCAGCGATGGTGGGCGTCGAGGTCGCTTATCACCTGGCGGCTCAGTCCAACGTGATCGGCGCTATGCGGGACATCGACTATTCGTTCACGACTAATGTGATCGGCACCTTCAACGTGCTGAAGGCTGCTTCCAAGTGCGGGGTGCGCCGCGTCGTGTTTGCGTCCTCTCGAGAGGTCTACGGAGAGCCGGAGCGGCTGCCGGTATCAGAAAACGCGTCCCTACGCCCGAAGAACGCCTACGGCGCCAGCAAGGCGGCCGCGGAGGCATATTGCCGCGCCTGGGCCACTTCCAGTGGCTGCGAGTGTCAAATCCTGCGATTCGCGAATGTATACGGCCCCCACGATAGAGACCGAGTTATCCCCACCTGGCTGGCGCGGGCCCGGCGCGGTGATGACCTGGAGCTATACGGGGGCCAGCAGATACTCGATTTCCTGTGGGTGGACCACGCGGTGCGAGCCTTGATCGCGGCGGCGGCCTGCGAGAACAGCGGCCCAGTCAACGTAGCCAGCGGTCGCGGCGTACGCCTCGTGGAGCTGGCAGAGCGGATAATCGCTCTCACAGGTAACCAGTCCGTTGTCCGGCCCCGGCCTGTCCGAGACGTCGAGGTTGTTCGATTTGTGGCCGAAGTTTCACACATGCGTGAGGTACTCGGGATCGAACCACCCGAAGACCCACTCAGCAGCCTCCATCAGATGATCGATGACGCCTAATCTGCAGTTCCCGATCATAGCGCCGCGACAACCCTCCGCCAGCGGAACGTATCTTTACGAAAGATCGCATCTACACGAGCAGCCCGTCGGCCAATGGAGCCGACCACCACCATCTCGGCCAGGCCAGATCCCTGATACCGTCACGGATTCCCCTTTGGGTAATCCCGATGCGGGTTCGCTGGTTGCTATCCAGTCGGATGCCTAGCGGAGCTACCCGCGCCGCCCTGGGGCCTTTCGGATCGCCCTGGGGGCTCAAGCACCCTCGACGTAATCGAAGCCCGGTCGCGGGCGTTCGAGGAGCTAGTGGTTAGTTGAGAAAGTAAGAGCTGGATGTAGGATATTGCCTGTCATGGCACAGGCAGCACGGCAGTACATGTCACGGACGAAGAACGCGCGGAATTGGAGCGCTGGCTGCGGTCGGCCCAGACAGAGCAACGGCTCGTCTTCCGGGCTAGGGCGTGTTAGCGGCGGCCGGGGGCGAAGGCTCCGCGAGCATCGCACGGCGGGAAGGGGTGCGACTGAATACGGTCAGCACCTGGCGGAGACGTTTTGCGGACAAGGGTCTCGCCGGACTCCAGGATGAACGTTTCTAACTACATCACTACGTCAACCGTCATGCTGCGTCGCGATGTCCTGCATGGAGCCGGGTCGTTCGAGGCCCGGATCGGGCGCAGCAGCACCGACTGGGATATGTGGTTGGGCTGTTGCTTTCTAAGGGGGGTTTCGGGGTTCTATGAATGACGAGGATGACACCCCGATCCGCTCACCCGAGGACGCTGTTCGGGATGCGAGGGTGGTCTTGAATGCGGCTTTGACAAACGAGCCGCCTGTCGACATGAGGTGGATTGCAGAGGAGCGGCGCGGCAGCAGCACCTGGGCGATGGCCCAGGACGCGCTCGAGTTTGTTGGCCGCCTTATGTTTCACCTCAATCCTCGCCACGTGATCGAGTTTGGCAGTGGAGTCTCCACATGCGTGATCGAGCGAGCGACCGAGCACTACACAATAGATTGCCGCATATCAGTGATCGAGAACGATCCGAAGTACGCCCGGCTCACGGCGAGTAAGACAGGCAAGCGTGTAGCCGTGCAGCTGGCTCCGCTGGTTGCTCGGTCCCGCCAAGGCCATGTCCTGCCTAGCTACGAAATCCGGCGAGGCCGGCTTGCCTCGACGCTGCCAGCTGATTTCTTGCTCATCGATGGTCCACCTGCCGCACTTGGAGGGCGGGAAGGAATCTTATACCAGGCTCTGGAGTTCGCCCGGGCGGGCAGCATTGTGCTTCTAGACGATGCTACCAGGGAGCCGGAAGTTCAAGCCCTTGAACGCTGGGGCGCAGACCTTCACGACGCGATTCAAATCGATCTGCTGCCGGGATTCGAGAAAGGCCTCGCCTCGACCATCGTCCGGAAGCCCGCTTCAGGCCGAGAGAGGGTAGCTTTGAACGAGCGTCGCGCGTCGACTATGCAGCGATCGAGATGATCGTAGTGAGAGACAGTGCGGTGATCGCTGGCTCGCTGGCGCATAAGCCGAGGCAGGGCGGCCACACCTGGCAGTTCCTTCAATACTTGCTTGGCTTCAAGCGCCTCGGTTGGGATGTGCTCTTCGTGGACTACCTGCAGCCGGAAATGTGCGTTGATGAAACCGGCCAGTCGGCGCGTTTCGAGAGCCCGTAAATCTCCATTATTTTCTCACGGTCATGAAGGGCTTTGGACTCGAAGGCGATTTCGCGCTGTTATACGACAACCGTGGGCAAGGGGCGGCGGGCCTATCGAAGCGCCAGGTCATTGAGCGGACGAGGAGCGCCGCCTTCCTCCTGAACGTTAGGGGCTTCCTTACGGACGAGGAGATTCTGGGGGCGGCAGCTCACAGGGTCTTTCTCGATACTGATCCTGGCTACGGGCAGATGTGGCAGGTCTTGGGCTAGCGGAGATGTTCGGAACTTCTGACTACGCCATACCGACCCTGCGGCCTCGACTGGATAACCTAGCGTCAGCCAATAGTCATCGAGCACTGGCGGCCGCAGCTCATGCAGGCCGACCACCATGCCCGGTTCGGCTTCGAACCTGATGTCGTTGAGCGCGTTCGGGCGCCCGTCGTAGCTGAAGTCGACGCGATCGAATTTGAGCTGTCCCGTGGCTCGGTTGATCGCGACGGCCCGCGGGGCGTCCTCTAGTTCCGGCTTCATATTCAGCACGCCCAGCGGCTGTCCATACAGCCGCAAGCTTCCGGTCCGCTGATTGCCAGCGCCCGCTCCATAGCTTGGTAGTGTGGAGAATAGCCAACGTTAGATATTTCGGCGCTCGGCTGCGCCAAGGTGCGAGACCGTGGCGTAATCTGCCCCAAAAGGCGAGCGACCGGCTGCATGAGATGAAGCGCAAAAGTGACGAGCCGGCACCTCCATAGTCTGCCGACTCTCCTGGCGCCGTCCGCATGGACGATATGAATAACACTTAGAGCGGCCTGCACGAAAGGCAGAGTGAAGGAGAGCGCCAGGAGGGGCACGGACACGAACAGGTTCTCCCCCCAAACAACCCCAAGAAGGCAAAGGGCTGCGACCAAGGGCTGTTCCCAAGTGCCACTCGGGCATCAGAGGCAGTGAGCTGAGAAAGCTGGGCGTCGGCTGGTAGAGAGACTGGAACAGCGCGCTGCCCCACTGGCCCTGGTAGATTCTCGGCTGACGTGCCCATGTAGACCGATGCCAGAATCTGGACTCCTTTCGCGGCGAAATGGTACGCGGCGGCCAGAGATGTCCATTCGCTCGTTCAGGGCTTCCATGAGAGACCAGTAGGCTGGCTTAGGCTCGTAAAACTCATCAAAAATCAGCGCGGTGCCGAAGCCCGGATAGGAGGTTGGAATCCAAGAGAACTTATCCGTGAAGCCCCAGAGAACAAATACCTTGCACGCCTCCTCATCGAGACAGGCCTTCAGCAGTTCACGAAAGACTGTCGCCTGCGCCACCAGGTCTTGGCTTGAAACCGGTTCGTCGATGCGGACATCCACTTCGGTAAAGTGCACGTCCAGCCCAAGGCCGCCCAGACGGGCGATGTTCTCACGGAGCTCCCAGCTTTCTAGAGCGTCGGAGAGACTAACGTGGCCTTGCAGACCCACGCCGTGAATAGGCACTCCTTTGCTCAACAGGTCCCTCACAAGAATGAAGATACCGTCCGACTTCTGGTTGAGCCGTTCGCCTCGGGTATCGTTGTAGAACAGCTTAGCGCCAGGATCGGCCTCATTCGCCCAGCGAAACGCCAGCTCGATGTATTCTGGCCCGATGGTACGAAGCCAGAAGGTGTCCCGGAGTTGCCCATCATCGTCCACGGCCTCGTTGACCACGTCCCAGTACTGGATACGTCCCTTGTAGCGACCAACGACTGTCTTGATGTGTTCCTCGAGTATCTGCAGGAGTTCGGCCCGGCTAAGGCGGCCGTTACTAATCCAGTCCGGTAGTCCAAGATGCCAGACCAGGTTTGTGCCGCGTATTTGCATGTCATTCCTCAGCGCGAAGTCGACAACCTGGTCGGCCGGATGGAAGGCGAAGGTGCGTCGGTCCGGACGAATTGCTCTGAACTTCAAGACGTTTTCCGTTGTGACCAGGCTAAACTCGCGCCTCAGAGTTTCACCGTATAGTTCATCGTTCCGAATGTAATCTGGTTCGACCGCCGCACCAATGAGTAGGCCACGTTGAGCTGCGAGGCTCCGCAGGGAGTCGGGGCTTCCGGTGAAGGGTGTCAGTGCAACAGGTGCGCTTGGAGTTGGGGGTATAACTGATGGCCCTGAATCCGCGCAGCCAGAACAAGCCAAGAGGAGCAGTAGGCCGATGAGAAAGGAATGAATCTTCATGCTTATCAGCCTATTCTGCAGCGCGGTTGACCGAAATGCTGTGTCGGACACACTACGCGCTATGTGCTCTCGAGACCCTCGACCTCGCGGCCGATGACTTAGAGTCACTGCGTAACCCCCTCCTCGAAGTGAGGAATAACGGAAGGGAGTTGGTAGCGGGGGCAGGATTCGAACCTGCGGCCAAGGGCTTATGAGTCCCCTGCTCTGCCACTGAGCTACCCCGCCCTGCAACTCTCCCTATTTTACCGGGGACAGCCCTCTTGCGAGAACGCGGCGAACCGGGGGTGCTACTCGACCAGGCGGATGCTGGTGTCGCCCTCGCCGTCGCCCTGGCCAAGTTCCATGCCGCTCCCGACGACGGCGACACGATCGGCGATGATTCCCCCCTCGACCGAGAACGCCCCGGCGCCGGAGGCCTGGGCCAGGCCGTTCGATGCGAACAGTATGCCCACCCAGGACTGCCCGGCCCCACTGATGTCCAGCCCGGCCATGGAAAACGATGCCATGAGGAGCGCATCGCCATCGACGTCGAGGAAGCTCGTCAGGTTTATGCCGGCGCCGGAGACGCTGATCGCGCCTTGCGCCACAAGGGTCACGTTGCCACTGAAGCCTGCTCCGCTCACCGTTATCGAACCCGACGCGCATATCACCCCCGGCTTCAGCTCGCGAGTGGCCCAGTCGTCGTTGTTCCAGTACTGCGCAGCTTCCGAGTCGATCGTCACCGAGCCAGAGACCCGTTCCGCTTCAGCCCCTGCCCTTAACGAGCTATCAGGTCAGCCCGTCGTGTCCCTTGACGGAGTGCCGGGATGAGCTAGATGGTGCGCTCGGCGAGATTCGAACTCACGGCCTCCACCTCCGCAGGGTGGCGCTCTATCCTGCTGAGCTACGAGCGCTTGCCATGGTGCCGAAGGTGGGATTTGAACCCACACGTCCGTTCGGACACTACGCCCTGAACGTAGCGCGTCTGCCGTTCCGCCACTTCGGCGTGGCCAAGTGAGTATAGGCGGGCTATCGGCGCCCAACCACCCGTCAGCCTGACGGCGGCACGTTATCCGTGATCGAGACGCTCGCCCTCGAGCGTGCGCCACAGTCGATCCCAGACTACCCTGCGTTCGGGTTCAGCGAGGGGACGGCCAAGCCGCCGCCGGGCTTCCATGACAGCCAGTCCGGCCAGACGTCCCCAACTCCCGGGTTCGTCGTCGAGCCACCTGTCGACGGTGTCTGGGTGCTCTGCCACGATCATGCGCGCCACGTCGCCAGCCAACCCATTGAAGGCAGCCGATCCGCGGGTCATGGACCTTGCAGGCCCGACTGACACAACGAAGTTCTTTCACCCATCAACTTCCTCAGAGACTACCGCCGCGGCGACAATCGGCGTTGAGACCGGCGATGCGCAAGGAGGTCGCCCACAGCCTTGCAGCACCTTCAAGGATGAACGACAGTTCACAGTTAGGTGACCCCGAATGACCGTCGGTGACAACCGACACCGACAATGGCCCAACAGTGAGTGGGCCGCGGCCGGCCTTCTTATTACGTTAGCCCTCGCACTCGCGGTGCTTGGCCTGGCAATGTTTGGCCGGTTCCACGCCGACGACTGGTTCTACCTCTCGTACATCGTCGAGATCAACTCGCCCAATCCCAACCTCGACGACCCCTTCATGGGGACCGACGCCGACCTGCTCGCCCGCTTCCGTTACAGCCTGACGGTCTGGACGTTCGCCGGGCTCAACGCCCTCCTCGGCGGAGACCCGGTCTGGCTCTGGCACTCGGTGGCACCGCCAGCGCTCATGGTCATCTCCTTCGTCGGCGTCTTTATCGCCCTTCGAGCTGCCGGCTGCAAGCCGGCGGTCGCCGCAGCCGGGTGCGTGGCGTGGGTACTTTACTTCCTGACAACTTACTGGGGCTTCATCGGGTTCTCATTCTTCGCCCGCCTACCGCAGGACAAGATGACCACCTGGCTGGTGCTCGCACCCTTCGTCCTCGCCGCGGGAGCGTGGCTGGCGCGGTTCGCGTCGGACTCGCGCGACCAGCGGGCGGAGCATGAGCGGCGGGCATTCGCAGCGCGCGTCGCCGCGTTTGCGGCCGCCGCTGCCCTGGCGGCGGCCATCCACCCTGTCGGTACCGCGTTCTCCGCGATGATCGGCGCCGCGCTGGTCCTCCAATCCGCGTGGCGGCGCTGGTCGTGGCCCGACCGCAGGGTTGCGTTGGGCTGCTTCCTGGGCCTTCTGCCGGCAGTGGCGCTTTCAGCGGCGATGCGGCTCTTCCTGCCCGAGGACTCGCTTGGAGCGTCCTTTCAGATAAGGGGGGAGCTGAGCCCGCTGGACCTGGATATGGGGGACCTCGGAATCACCCCAACCGATCCCGTGCCGTGGTTCGTCTTCGTGGGCTCGCTGGCGATGGTTAACCCTGGGGTGATCTCGATCCTCAATATCGGGGCGCTGGTTTGGATCGCGTTCGCGCTTCGCGCCCGGCGACGGACCGCTGCCCTCCAATTGGCGGCCTGCCTTTATGTCGTATGCCTCCCACTGTTTGTCCCGGGAGTGCCGGACCTCATGGCCCGGTTCGTCGGCAACCAGACGGTGATCCGGCTGACCGGAATCTTCCCGCTGGCCTTTGTTTTATCTACTGCTGACCTCGTCGGCTGGCTCAGGGACGATGCAACCGCATCCCAGCGCCGCCTGGGCACAGCAGCCGCCGCACTCACCCTGGTACTTGCCGGCGTCCCCGCGTGGAGCGCCTACAGCGACTACCCGGACGAGCATATCTCCGGGCCAGAAGCTCAGGAGGAGCGCATGTTCGATGCCATTGATGAGATCGTCGGCGACGAACCGCATCGCGTTACCGTGCTGTCGTCCAACGGTTCGGCCAGTTCCTACCCGGCTACGCCGAGAACGCCAATGTAGTAGTCTATCCGTTCTTTCGAGGTCCACGGGGCCAGGAGGTGATGGGCGCGCAGCGAGCACGCGATGCCAGCGCCCTGAGGGCGCTGGAAAGCTTCGACCAGCTCTCGCCACTGATGGATCGCTGGGATGCCGACCTGGTCATCCTGCTGCGCGGTAGCGCGCTCTTCAATGCGTCACCGCCGCAGGGCTTTGGCGATTGCTATCGCGAGGGACGCTTTCGGGTGCTGGAGAAGATAAGAGGCCCTGGGCCGTTGTGCTCGGGACCATCTTGACGCTGCCTGACCGGGCGCCACACCTCAGAGCTTGCCCAGCGGCGGGACCACGCCTTTGTAAGTCCAGCCGGCCGAAGTGACAGCGTCCTGGATCGGCTTCTTCATCTCGCCGGTCTGGAACTTGTACTCGTAGACCTCGCCGAACTCCAGGTTCTCCTTGAACGCGTAGCGCTTGCCGAACTCGATGCTCTGCTTCTGGCCGGAGAAGCTGCGACGGGCCAGCGAGAGCTCGGGCACCCCGGCGCGCCACTCGACCTCGTACTCCCTGTCCAGGGCGCGCACCTCATTGGACTCCGGGCGCAGCCTGAGGAAGATCCTGAAGACCTTCTTCAGCCCGGCCCTGGCGAAGATCTCGTACCACTGCGCATCCACGATCTTCCACTCGGCGACGACGTCTACGCCATCCGAACCGCCGTCGACGATACGATAAGGCGCGCTCTCCCGATTGAGGGCCATGAGGCGGCGCCTCACCTCGTCCGCTGGCAGCGCGGCGGCGCCGGATTCCGGCCTGCGTGTTGAGGTGAGGAAGTCGAACAGTCCCATTGGAGGCCCCCATACGCTGGTTGCCGTCAGCATAGAGTGTCCGCCCGCTGCCGCAATCGGCCCGAAGTGCGGTTTCGCTCAGTCCGGCGCCGTTGCCTCCATGGCTTCTAGCGCGTTCTCGAAAGCGGTCGGTTCAATCGCCGTCGAGCCGCGGAAGGGCGCGTCCATGATTATGGCCAACCCGACGACGAGCCCGATGATCCCGGCCAGCGCCGCCGTCATCGCGGCTTGCCCAATGGTATTGCGCACGCCGTATAGGTAGGTGTAGGCAACGGTGATTGCCCCGCCGAGGACGAGCACCACAACCATGACGTCCGGCATAACCGCCGAGGCGCCATCCAGCCGGCCCTCGCGTAGCACCGTAAGGGCGCCCAGGTCGTCGAGCATGGCGGCGTGCGAATTGATCTCGCCCGCGGTCTGCGGGTCGGCGTTCTGGACCTCAAGCCAGATTTCCTCCAGCTCCCGCTCGGTGTCGGGGCTGGCCTCGCCCTTCTCCATCCGTGACCACTCGGTGTTGACGATCGTGTCCGCATAATCCACCAACGAGTTGCGCATCGCATCGCGCTCGGCGTCAGGGAAAGCCGCCGCGGCGCGGTAGGTGTTGACCACTTCGGCCGCTTCCTCTTCAACGCCGACTCGGAGGTTCTCGAAGTTCTCCCACTCGGCGATCGCCACGAAGGCAAGCAGCACCGCATAGACCACTCCGACCACGGCAAAGATGAAGCCGGCAACGTCGTTGTGCTCCTGAAGGACTGGATGCGGTACCACACTTCGGACCGCCAGCAGTCCAGCGACTGAGAGCGCTATGGCGACCCCGACCACGAGGGTCAGCAACGCTGCCTCGGGGAGGCTGGTCAGAAAATCAGTCACTGCGCGGATCCCGGGCGCCGGCAGGCGAGCGGGCTCTCAAGCGGCCACCGGGGCGAAGCGGTTGTAGAAGACCGTCACTTGCGGGTCGGCGCACAGAAAATACCCCGGCGTGTAGTACCCGGTGGTCGCGAAGTCCAGCCGTCCATCGCCGTCAAAATCGCCGACGGCGATGCGGGCTGCCGACGGAGTCGAGACCCGCGTCTTGGTCCAGATGCCTTTCGCGGCGTCGATGGCCTTGTAGTAGAAAACACCCTGCCAGGGCATGGGACCGCGCAGGGCGACGAGGAACTCGTCGTCACCGTCACCGTCGAAGTCGCCACACATCACGTGGTGGCCGGGCCCTTCCCCGCTCTCGTTCGGGTCGGCGTAAACGTCGAGTATGGTGCGCTTCCATTGAGTCCCCGAGAGTTGGCCGCTGGCGTCCTTGCTGTACACCGACACGGTGTTGCCGTGAAAAGGCTCGATGGTGGCGATATAGGCGTACGGATCCGGACCGATCCTGCCGACTGCTACGTTGCCGGTGCCCTTGAAGTGCGTCTGCTCGACCTGGCCCTGCTCGCCGGGGGCAAACCGATCCTGCTTCCAGCTACCGCGTTCGTCGTAGTGCAGCCAGGTTATGCCCTCTTCACTGGCCAGGACCACCGACTGCAACTCGGATCCGGCCCGTGCGCCGAACCTGTCCACGACCACGTCGTGGATGATCCGGAAGGAGTCCCCATCGACCAAAGCGCCATCCCAGGCGGAAGCACCTTGGACATCGTCCGGGACCTTGTAGAGCATGACCTGGATTGGCTCGTGGACACCAGCGGGGCCGACGACCGGCAGGGCCATCAGCTCCAGCCGACTGGCCTGCGTGAAGTGCCCGAACCGCAGCCTGTGTGTGGCCATGAGCTCGGCCACGGGGTGGACGTCCCAGTCTGTCTTCGCGTCGTAGGTTCCGGGGTTTCGTAGCCACGAGATCTTGCCGTCTTCCGGCTTGCAGTTGTACATGCAGCTGCCGTAGTCGTGGCAGATCACGAGGTCCAGCCGCCCATCGCCGTCGATGTCGGCGTGGTCGAGCGCAACGGGCTTGGGCAGCGTCGCGATCGGATACTTCTTCCAGCCTGGGTTCTGGTACCAGACCACCTCGCCAATCGCGAGGCCCGAAGTCACCAGGTCGAGGCGCCCGTCGCCATCGATGTCAGCAGCCTCTATCCAATAGCCGTCTTTCAGGTCTCTCGCCACTACCTCGGGCTCGAAATGCGGCGCCAGTACGTCAGGGTGAACCATCGGGTCTGTCCTTTCTTCGCTTCAGGAGCGGCTGATTGGCCGTACAGAGAGCCGCCAGCTGCGCCGCTCGCTAGGGCCGATGACGGCTACGCCCGGCTTCTCGACGAACGGGCCGTGGAAGTCCAGTTCACTTGGGTAACCCTGCCACGGCTCGACCGCGAGGAAGGGCTCGCCGGGGAGCATCCAGAGGCCCAGGTTCGGGCTGTCCGGGAAGTCGAACCGCAGGCCGATCCCACGGTCCGGACCGAAGACGAGTGACCTGCTGTTCAACCGATCGAACACAATCGGCAGGTCAACAAAAAGCTCGTCGCTGAGCCTTAAGACCTTGCCTTTTACCGGTGTTGGACGCCCATCAGGCAGGAGCAGGACAGGGTCGCCGACGCCGCGCCGGATCGGCGCGGGCTCATCCTTCTCGAAAATCGCAGAGTATTCTTCCTTGGTCTTGCCCGCCTCCAGCGGCCAGTTGAAGCCTGGGTGAAACCCAACATCGGCAGGCAGCGGCTCGACCCCGGGGTTCTCGACCGAGAGGGTGCAGGTGAATCGGTCACCGGCCAGCTCGAACGCCGCGCTGAGTACGAACGCGAACGGATACTGACCCCTGGTTTCGTCGTCGTCCCGCAGCTCGAGTACGCAGCGCGAACCCGACTTCTCGACGAGGTCGAAGTCACGCAGCCTGGCGAACCCGTGCGGAGGCATCGGGTAGGTCTCGCCGCCGTGGCGAAGCAGGCCATCGGTCAGCGGCCCGATCACAGGGAAAAGAACGGGCGCCTGGTCAGGCCACGTCGCCGGGTTGCCGGGCCACAAAAGATCGCGCGTTTCGCCATCGACCCTGGCGGCCAATGACACAAGCTGCGCACCGTGTGTATCCACCCGCGCCTGCAGCGACGGTGACTCGAGTTCCACGTATCGGGATGCGTTCACAGGGCGGCCTTTCTAGAGTCCCGTCTTCTCGGCGATGTAGCTCCGGGCCATCCGGAAGTAGGTCAGCGGGTTGGCGGTGGCGGGATCCTGTTCCGCTTCGACGACCAGCCAGCCTTCGTAGCCGCTTTCAGCGAGCAGCGCCAGGATTGGGTCCATGTCGATCATCCCTTCGGGATCGCCCGGTACGGTGAAGATCCCCTCTCGCAGCCCGTCCCAGAAGCTGAGGCCTTCGCTCTTCATCCTCGCCAGCACTTCCGCCCGAACCTGCTTGAGGTGGACGTGGCCGATGCGCGAGGCGTGGTCCTTCGTCAGCTTCAGCGCGTCGCCGCCGCCCACCGTGATGTGGGCGGTGTCGAGAAGGAGATAGACATTCTCAGGGTCGGTGTCGGCCATCAGGCGGTCGACATCCTCGTTCGTCTGGACGGCGGTGCCGGTGTGGTGGTGGTAGTTGATGCGCAAACCATTGTCCCGCGCTATCTTTCCCATCTCGTTCAACCCCTGCACGAGGGCGCCCCACTGCTCGGAATTGAACTCGGGCTTGTTCGCCAGGGCGGGGATCGGCAACTGATGCACCGCGTGGGTCACTTCCGCCACGTAGACATCCCGGATGCCGACTGCCTGGAAGAACGGAATCTGGCGGCGAAAACCATCCAGCGTCTGCTCGTAGGCGCCGCCGCGGGCGGCGAAGAAGAGCGACACCCAGGCGCCCGACGCCTGCATGCCGCGGAGGTCCAGAGCGGCCTTGAGAACCCCGGCGTCGGTCGGATACTTGCTTCCCAGCTCGGTGCCCTGGTACCCAGCGAGGGCCATCTCGTCGATCGTTTGCTCGAACGTGATGTCCTTGCCCAGCTCGGGCAGGTCGTCGTTGCACCAGGCATTCGGGACCGCGGCCAGCCGGACGCGACTCTTATCGAACACGCTTACCTCCTAATCAGTTGAGCCGTAGCGAGCGAAGCCGGTCCTGCCGGGACGAACATTCGCCCCGGCAGGGTCCGAACTACTTGCTGCTGGAGCCGACGATGTGCTCGCTGGCCTTCAGAGCCATCGACACGCTGGTCAGCGTCGGGTTGGCGGCGGAACCGCGAGGGATCAGGCCGTTGCCGCCCAGGTAGAGGTTGTCGATTCCCCAGACCTGCGAGTTCGTGTCCACGACGCTGTCGGCTGGGTCCGTGCCCATGCGCGTCGTCCCGGTCACGTGGATTGGCAGGCCAGGCGCGACGAACTGCGGCTCGGCGCCGGGCAGGAATCCACCCAGTGCGTTCGCGGCTCGCAGCATGTCTCCCATCATGCGGTGCTGGTTCGTGCGGTCCTCGTCGCCCAATATCCAGTTGAACGTGGGCTGAGGCATGCCAAACGAGTCACGGTGGACATCCGAGAACGTCAGGCAGCTTTCGTAGCGCGGCTCGACGATGCCGAACCAGCGCAGGTCGACGACGAGGCGGTTGTCAACGTTGGGGGCAACCTCGCCATAGTGGAAGGCGTCGCGGTGGATCTGACAGTGCCAGGGCCGGTTCTCGGAGACCGGGATCCAGACCTGGGGCTCCGGGTCTTCGGTGGGCAGAGGGATCGGGTCTTCCGGGCGCTCCTTGTTGAATTCGGCGATCCGATCACGGAAGCGTGGGTCGTCGACGACGGCGTCCACGAGGTCCTGCCTCAGGACGATCTGGCAGAAGGACATTGGCTGCTCGGTGAGATAGTGTCCAAGAGCCGGCGGCCTGATACCGGAGGCGTGCAGCACCTGCGGTGTCAGGTAGGCGTTGCAGGCGACGATGTAGAGGTTGGCGTGCACGTTGATGGTGCGCCAGTTCATCAGGTCCTGGATCTCGGCGTACTCGATGGTACTCCCGTCGGCCGACGGGACAAGGCGCGTGCAGCGGTGCTGCTCCTGGACGATGAAGGGCTCGTCATCCTGGTCGCCGTCGGCCAGGGGACCGAGCACCGTGTCGGTACCCGTCCAGTGGACGAGATCGGGGTTGTCCTTCCTACGTTCCACCGCCAGGGGCAGGTTCTGGACGTTGTAAGGGCTCTGGAGCTCGGCGAACTCGGCGGCCAGCGCGTCGCGCACAATGTTGTGACGAATCGACATGTCGAACTCGTGGCGGTGGGTGTTGAGAAGTCCCTCGGCCATCGTGTAGAGGCGGTCCCACTCGACGTCGCTGTAGGCGTCGCTGCGCTCCATCGTGGGGTGATGGCGCGGCGTCGAACAGGTCCAGTGGGTGGCCATGCCGCCCACCGCGTAGGTGACGGCGGCGCCGACCAGGTTGTAGTCCGGGTCCTGGTCGGGGTTCTGGTTGTTGTGCACGAAGCCGTCGAATTTGTCGAAGTCGACGCGGAACGAGCCGGGATCCATGGTCAGGATAGGCATGTTGTTCGTGGGGACGGACAACTGATGCAGATGACCTCGGATCACCGAGGCAAAGAGGTCAATGTTGCGCTGGTAAAGGTACGAGTTCTTGAGGTGCGCGCCCGTCCGGCGCGAGTAGCGCGCACCCATGTCCACCATGTAGACCGACCGCCCTGCTTCGACGAGCTTTCGGGCGTACGTCGCGCCGACGGGACCAGACCCGACGATAAGGACGTCTACGTTCTTTGTTTCTGCGGTCACTTCTGTTCCTCCTCCTTGGGTTGCGGATGTGCCAGTGTCACCTTTCCCCGGTCTTGCCTGCGCTTCAACACGCCAGGTTTTGCGTCCGGGAACGAGAGCGTTGTACTGCTGCGCGGCTGGTGGCTAGGCTGCCTCGCTCGCTAAGACGCTCTGCTCGCGCTCGAGGCGATCGAGCAGGATCGCGCTGTTAATGAACGCCAGGTGCGAGAAGGCCTGGGGGAAGTTGCCCAGCATCTCGCCCGTGCGGGTATCGAACTCCTCGCTAAAGAGGCCAAGGTCGTTGGCGTATCCACGCAGCTTCTCGAAGAGCGACCGTGCCCTGGCGCTCTCACCAAGGAGAGCGAGGTTCTGGACCATCCAGAAGCTGCAGATGATGAAGGTGCCCTCCTCGCCGGCGAGGCCGTCGTCGAAACCGCGATACCTGTACACCAGGCCTTCGGGAGAGGTCAGGTCGCGCTCGATGGCTTCGATGGTCGAGCGCATCTTGGGGTCCGTGGCCTCGATGAAGCCGATCAGCGGGAGCATCAGCGCCGAGGCGTCGAGTGTCCTGCTCCATAGGACTGGACGAAGGCGCCGAGCTCGGAGTCGAATCCGACTTCCATGATCTCGTCGCGGATCTCGTCCCGGATAGGGATCCAGCGCTCTATGTCCTGGTCGAGGCCGGCGTCCGGACGCTGCGACCGCAGGTCCTCGGCGAGCTTGATACCGCGGTCAACCGCGGTCCAGCACTGCGCCTTGGAGTAGACGAAGTGCCGGTCGCCACCGCGAGACTCCCAGATGCCGGCGTCCGGCCGCTTCCAGTTCTGGGCAGCAAACTCGACAACGTCGCGGAGGAGCGCCCAGTAGTCGCGATCGGGCAGCTCTCCGCTCAACTCCCTATATATGTAGGCCGAATCCAGGAGCTCTCCGTAGATGTCCAGCTGGAATTGCTCAGCGGCGCCGTTACCCACCCTCACCGGGTTCGACCACCAGTAGCCCTCGAGCGGCAGCACCCGTTCGTCGAGGCGGCGCTCTCCCCTGATGCCGTACATCAGCTGGAGGTCCTCAGGATAGGCTGTGGTCCACTCGAGCCAGTCCTTGAAGGCTGCCGCTTCCTCGGTCAGACCAAGGTCAAGAAAGGCCTTGAGCGAGAAGGTGGCGTCGCGAATCCAGGTAAAGCGGTAGTCCCAGTTGCGCTCGCCACCGAGGTTCTCGGGAAGGGAGGTCGTGGGCGCGGCGACGATGGCGCCCGAGGGCTCGTAGGCCAGCGCCTTGAGGGCCAGGGCGCTACGCAGCAGGTCGTCGGACAGCCCGCCTTCCGGACCGCAGTTGTTCGACCAGTCCTCCCAGTAGGCCACCGTCTTCTCGAGCAGGTGCTCGATCTGCGCGGGGTCCACCCAGGCTTCGTTGATCGAGAAGTCTGTTGTGTAGTGCGACATCGAGGCGACGGCGGTGTACACCTTCTCGCCGCTGCTGATAGTGCCGCGGGCAACGAATCCGTCCTCGGAAACGTCCCACGGCATCGAGCTGTAGACGAGCAGGGCGTTGGCGCCGCCGTGGGCGAGGCCGTGGCGCGAGTCGTTATCGTCCAGGATGACGCGGGGCCGGATCGTCCCGTAGTCGAAGGCCGGGAAGCAATCCACGGCGAACTCGACCTCGCCGGCGACGCACTCGAGGATTCTCACGATCTTCTCCTCGAACCTCAGCTCGAAGGGCTCGGAGACATCGCTGCCGCTCAAGGAAATGGTCGGGGTTATGTGCGACGAGCGCGGGTGCTTGAGCAAGTGCGAGACGTCGGGCTCCGCACCGCGACGGCCACTGCCCAGGGTGATCCTGGAGTGAGACGGGGGATGGATCGGCATGAAGTCGACAAGCCGCGCTACTCCCGATGCTGTCGTGAACGTAGTCTCGAGGACGTTCGTGCGCGGCAGGTAGCGGCGTTCGACCGAGACCACGTCCACGGGAGCAACCTGGTAGTAGCCGCCCTTGCGCCAGTCCAGCAGACGCCCGAAGGTGGACGGGCTGTCGAACGCCGGCAGGCACGCCCAATCGATCGAACCGTTGTTGCCGACCAGGGCGCACGTGTGCATGGCGCCGATCAGTCCGTAGTCCGAGATGGGGAGGTATGGGCTGTTGCTCTTCATTCTTGTCTCGCTCCTGCTGCTATGCCTGGTTGGTGATCCCCTGTGCTAGCCATTCGCCGCGGCGGCGCCAACGGCGCTAAGCATGGTGTCGTTTTCAACAGTGCTGCCCGACACGCCGACGCCGCCGATGACTGCTCCCTCGGCGTTAACGATGGGGGCGCCGCCGCCGAACAGGATTAAGCCGCCGTTGGTCGAGTCAATGCCGTAGAGCGGCGCGCCGGGCTGGGCAAGCTCGCCGAGCGTCTCGGTGGCGAGCCCGAAGAGAGCGGCCGTCCTCGCTTTCCTTATCGACACATCGAGGGAGCCGAGGAGGGCGTCGTCCATTCTCAGAAACGCCTTCAGGTTGGCTCCCGAATCAACGACGGCGATGTTGCTGAGGGCGCCGATCTCCGTCGCTTTCTTGCGGACGGCCGCGATGACGGCTTCGGCGCCGTCGGCCAGGATATCTCTCACGAGCGGATCTCCCTCTCAGAACCCAGGGATTTGGCGTATGACAACGAGAGTATCGGCAGGCATCGGCGCATCAACAGGTGCGTTTCCGCAAGGTTCCGCACAGGATTGAGCGCCTCGTGAGCGTTCCC
>WHTO01000179.1 GCA_009377665.1 Dehalococcoidia bacterium | reverse complement strand
CCCTTTTGCGGTTCTTGAGTCCATACGAGAGCATCCTTGCTATAACGGGACCGGGCCACATCCATCAGGCCCAGTGATTTCCATGTTCGCCGCATCCTATGCTGAAAAAGCCTTTGTTGCTCATGCGAGCGGTCTGAGTTAGGTCGGAATCGAGTTGTCATTCATTTGCTCTTCCCCAGCCGGCCTCAGCGCCTGTCGCGCCGGCCCGGATGAAGGCTAGGCGTCACGTATGGAGCCCCTCGTGATGGTCCGTGGCCGGAACCATGGACCTTCGGCCTAAGCCGTCAGTCGAACGGACCTGTCCCGCTTGTGGAATCGTCTGGCATCATCAGAGAAAGCTCGGTCGCCAGACCAGGTTCTGTTCGAGCTGGAGGAAACCTGGCATCGATTCGGCGTTTGCTCTTCGAGGCCGCCAACTGGGACCGCTAGGTTGGGCCATGAGCCAAGGCCAAGAGGCTCACTCGCTCTCGTGCTTTAGCTTTCGCCAGCCGCCAGCCCGGTTGCTGGCGATGATTTGCCTGAACACAAACCTGAGGCCCGGCTCGAACGCCACCAGCCTGGCGTTGCTGGCTCGCACCGCTGAGGTCACGGCGTAGACCGGGCGTAGATTAAGGAGCCGCTGGCGGTCTCGCCGGCAGCGGCCCCTTTGACGCGAGTTGCATGGCCATGCTTGTGTGATCGAAGCTAGTCGAGGAAGCCGTTGTCCTGCAGGAACTGCTCCGCGACGTCTTCCGGCTGTTCGCCGTCCACGTCAACCTTCGCGTTCATCTCCTGGAGCACCTCGTTCGTGAGCTTCTCTGTGATCGGGTCGAAGATGGCGTCGATCTCCTCTTCGTTGCCTTCGTAGGCGTCCTGGTTGATCGTCAGCGCCAGGTTGTAGGCCACGAAGTAGCCCTCATCGTCTTCGAGCACGACCAGGTCGTTCGCGGCGATAGCGCCGTCCGTGGCGAACGCCTCGCCGAAGTTGCAGGTGTCGCCACTGACGACCTGGGAAGGAATGATCGCCAGTTCCACCTCGGCGATCGCATTGTCGGGCAGGTCGAAGCCGTAGGCCGCCGCGAGGCCGGGATAGCCATCATCGCGGGTCAGCCACTCGGTAGCGCCGCACAGCGTCGCCGCCTCCGGGTTCGAACTCGCCAGTTCGGCGAATTCCGAGATCGTCGTCACGCCGAGTTCTTCGGCTCGACTGCTGAGCGTTGCCAGGGCATAGGTGTTATTGGCTTCCGCGGCGTCCAACCAGACAACCTGGCTTTCTTCCAGGTCAGCATCGGCAACCGCTTGATAGAGTTCCTGCGTGTCGGCGGGAGCCTCGCTAATTTCGCGCTGCAGGATAACGCTCCAGCCCGTCCCGGTGTACTCCCAGTACATGTCGATGTCGCCCGAGTCCAGGGCGGCCCGCACGTTGGCGGTGCTGAAGATAGACGTCTTGTCTTCTACTGAAGCGCCGGCGTGTTCCAGCGCCTTGATCGCGATCTCAAGGACCAGCTGCTCGGTGAATTCCTTGGAACCCACCGCGAATGACACGCCCTCCAGCGGCGCCGCGTCGGCGGAGGGGGTTGTGTCGCTGCCGTCATCGTCGTCGTCGTCGCCACAGGCGATGAGCAAAAAGGGCGCCAGCACTACGGCTGCTACAAGTCCAAAGATACGGATTGGTCTGTTCTTATGCATCAAATACTCCTCTGCTTCATCATTCCATACCCCGATGTCGTGCTCTCCCTTCCCGGGGTTTTCAAAGCCCGCGAGGCCGCAGGACGTCCTCGAACAGGCTGGCTATGTAATCGACAAACAGGGCCAATACGGCAGTGAGTACACCGCCGACGACCGTGATAACTGGACGGTTCTGGACGATCCCAGTGGTGATGATCTCGCCCAGGCCTCCCGCGTTGATAAACACGGCAAGCACGGCGGTGCCCACGTTGAGCACGAGGGCGATACGCACGCCGGCCAGCATCACCGGCACGGCGAGCGGCAACTCGATCCGGCGTAGCGTTCCCAGCTTGCTCATCCCCATTCCCCGCGCCGACTCGATGATCGTCGCGTCCACCTGCCGCAGGCCGACCATCGTGTTGCGAAGGACGGGCAGGGACGAATACGCCACGAGTGCCGCGATTGCCGGCCAGAAGCCGATCGTCCACCCTTTGGCGAGGATCACAATCAGGGCAACCGAAGGCACTGCCTGGCCGATGTTGAAGAGGGCGATCGCCGGCGCGGTGATCGGCCGGGCGAACGGCCGGGTAAGCACCATGCCGGTAGGAATCGCGATCAGCAGCACCAGCGCCGTCGACACCACTGTCAGTTCGATGTGCCGCGTTACGGCGGACGTGATGAAGTCGATGTTGACCCGCCGCCGCTCGATGCTGTCGAGGTCTTGGCCGTCCACCCACACGTACAGGGCAAGCAAGACGCCAGCCAGCAGCACAGGCGTCAGCAGATAGCCGCCAAGGCCACGGCGCCGTGAAGAAGGGTCTCGGCTTCGCGATGTGGCCGCGGGATCGACGCTGAACTCAGCCGTCGTCATCAGCCTGGCCTCCCTGCCACTGCCGCGCCGGAGGCATCCGGACGGTCGCCGCGCATCTGGCGGATCGCCCGGTTGATCACGGCGATGTCTATCACGCCCTGGTACGCCCCGTCGTCATCGATGACGACGGCGAGGCTCTGGTAGGCGCCGAGCATTTCGTTGAGGGCGTGGTTCAGAGTGACGTTGGCGCCGATCGTCTCGACCGGCACGCCCGCTTCGGCCAGGCGGCCATCCGCGACCTGGGACAGGCCGATCATCTCCAGCCATCGCTTTGGCCGCCGTTGTCCATCAAGGACGACGACAGCGGCCTTGCCGCTGATCTCGAGGAGCTTGCGCACTTCGTCGCGGCCGGCGCCTTCCTGGACGGAAGGCCAATCAAGGAGCTGGACGTCACGGACGCGGCTCAGGTTCAGCCGCTTGAGTGAGGCATCCCGCCCGATGAAGTCGGCGACGAAATCATCCGCCGGGTCGACCAGGATCCGTTCCGGCGTGTCGTACTGGGCGATCTGGGAATGGTCGCGCAGGATGGCGATGCGATCGCCCATCTTGATCGCTTCGTCGATGTCGTGCGTGACGAAGACGATGGTCTTCTTGAGTTCGCTCTGCAGGCGCAGGAATTCGTTCTGCAGGCGGTCGCGCGTGATCGGGTCGATGGCGCCAAAGGGCTCGTCCATCAGCATCACGTCCGGGTCGGCGCTCATCGCCCGGGCCACGCCAACGCGCTGGCGCTGGCCGCCGGAGAGCTCTCGAGGATAGCGCCGGCGGTAGTCCTCCGGACTCATACCGACGGCCAGGAGCAGCTCATCGACGCGCTGGACGATGCGGCCTTTGTCCCAGCCCAGGAGCCTGGGCACGGTGGCGATGTTGTCGAAGATCGTCATGTGCGGGAACAGGCCGATCTGCTGGATTACATATCCGATGCGCCGGCGCAGCTGGTCCGCGTTGACCCGGGTCACGTCCTCGCCATCGAGGAAGATACGGCCGGACGTGGGCTCGATGAGGCGGTTGATCAGCTTCATCGTCGTCGTCTTGCCGCACCCGGACGGCCCGACGAGGATGACGATTTCGCCCTCCGGGATATCCATGGTCAGCGAGTCCACCGCTGGCTCTCGCTGCCCGGGAAAGACCTTCGTCAGTTCTTCAAGCCGGATCTTGGCCATCATCGAATACCCTGCGGTACAGTTAGGCGCTGGACCAGTAGATAGACCGCATCGAAGAGGATGGCGAGGATGATCACGCCCAGCATCCCCCCGAGGACGAGATTGAGAGCGGCCGGGCTGCCGAAGCGGGCAATACCGCCGAAGATGTCGTTGCCGAGGCCCGGACCGCGCACGTAGGCGCCGATCGCCGCGATGCCGACGATGAGGATTGTCGATACCCGCATGCCCGTGAGGATCACCGGCCAGGCGAGCGGCAATTCAATCCGCCACAGGCGCTGCACCCGGCTCATCCCCATACCCTGGGCTGACTCAACCACAGCAGGGTCGACACCTCGCAGGCCGACGATCGTGTTCCGGACGATCGGCAGCAAGGCGTACATGACCAGCGCGACCAGGACAGGCCGCGTGCCGAGGCCGAAGACCGGAATAAAGAGGGCGAAGAGAGCAAGCGAAGGGATGGTCAGGAACGCGCCCGTGACGGCCAGCACCATTTCGCGCGGCCGGTCGGTCCGGAACGTCGCCAGGCCGAGGACAACACCAAGCACGGTGGCAATGGCGATTGCCTGCGCGACCACAATGGCGTGCTCGATGCCCAGGTCCAGCAGGTGTTCCCACCTGTTACCCAGATAGTCAAGAAAACTTATCGCGAGCGCCCCTCTGTAGGGAAACGTCGCCCGTCAGCGGCGATTGGTATTCGTGTAGCCAGTGGTGAATCCCTCCAACAGGGACCTGTTTCTTGGATTCAGTCAGAACGCTCCCCGACATATGATGATCGTAAGACGATGTTCCGATTCAAGTGCTCTGTTGTTCCAGAATACAGTCCCCTTACTTTTCTGTGCGGCCTTTCGATTCATGGTTGCCATGTCGCTTCCTAGTTTGTAGGAAAAAAAGCCGCCCAGCAGTGAACGCGTATCGGAACGGCTTCTTGCGTTGCTTCTCCTCGACATCCAGGACCCTCTCCGGGGAGGTTGCTGTGACTAAGCCGTTAACCACTGTCCCAACGAAGTTCGACATGTGCCAGTAGACGTGAGCGGCCTCGGTGAGGACGTGTCGGTGATCAGCGCCGGTGGCAGCCATAGCTGCGCTCTTATTGTTTCCGGTGGCGTCAAGTGTTGGGCGAGCAACGCGAGGGGCTAACTGGGTAACAGCAACAACGTAGATTTCTCGGAGCCTGACGACGTGACGGGCTTCAGTCCTCAACGCCCGGCGCGTCTAGATCAAGCATGGTTCAGCTTGCCGCGGAGCTTATTGAACTGCTACGCCTGAGCT
>WHTO01000178.1 GCA_009377665.1 Dehalococcoidia bacterium | reverse complement strand
GACGAACAGGGCGGGCGCCCGATAACCGGCAAGGCCGTGGTCATCCTCCCGCTCCGCGACGCTCCCGGCGCCTGACATCCCCACTGCAACACGCTTGCAACATCCCCTCGGCTGCTGTTGCTGGCTGCTGACGGCGTCGCCCTAACCTCTCTGCAGGTCAGCTAGGGAGGGAATCATGACAAAGGTTGAAGAGACTATCGACGTCGCCGTGCCGGTGCGGACGGCGTATAACCAGTGGACGCAGTTCGAGGAGTTCCCACGCTTCATGGAGGGCGTCAAGCAGGTTCGGCAGGTCGATGACACGCACCTGGAATGGCAGGCGAACGTGGGCGGGCGCGAGCAGAGCTGGCGTGCCGAGATAACCGAGCAGACGCCGGATCAGCGAGTGGCCTGGGTCAGCACCTCGGGCGCTCATAACGCGGGCGTAGTGAACTTCCACTACCTGGAGCCGGAACGCACGGCGGTCAGCGTGACGATGGAGGTCGAGCCACCGGCCGGCGCTGTCGGGAACGCGGCGGATTCCGCGCTCGGGGTTACGGCACGGCGCGTCAAGGGCGACCTTGAGCGCTTCAAGGAGTTCATCGAGTCGCGAGGGAGCGAGACCGGAGCCTGGCGGGGCGAAGTCAGCAAGCACAACTAGGACGCCGCATCGTCAAGCAAAAGGAGGGCGGCCCGAAAAGGCCGCCGTCCGTTGTAGCCAGCGCCATCGTTGGTGACTCGCTGAGGCTACACCCCTCCTGTGGTGGCCGCAGGAGCGCCGCCGCCGATAATCCCCAGTAGATTGGACACGCCAGACCCAGAACGCCAGCGCAAAGCGCGCGAGCTGTCGAAGCGCACCAGGCTCCTGTCGCTGGTTGACATCGTCACCAACGCGGCGTTCATGGGTGCGCTGCTGGCCTCGGGCCTTAACGAGGAGATCGCCGAGCTGGTGGAGTCGTCGCTGCTGGTCGAGGTTGCGGCTACCGCATTGATCATCTTCGGCGCCTACACGCTTCTCCAGGCGCCGCTCTCGTTCTACCGTGGCTACCTGCTTCCGAAGCGTTACGGACTCCTGACGCAGAGCATCAAGGGCTGGCTGGGCGACGTCGCCAAGGCGGCGCTAGTCGGAGGCCTGCTGGCGCTCGTGCTCGTGGAGGGCCTTTACCTTACGTTCGACTGGGTGCCGGGATGGTGGTGGCTGATCGCCGCCGGGGGGTACCTGGTGTTCACGGTGGTGCTCGGCACGCTGGCGCCCCTCTTGCTCGTACCGCTCTTCTTCAAGCCAAAGCCGTTGGAGGATGAGGTCCTCGTGCGGCGGCTGGAGGCACTCGCAGCCGAGGCCGGCGTCCGCATCAAGGGCGTCTACGTCATCGACATGAGCAGCAAGGGCACGCAATCCAACGCCGTGCTGATGGGGCTCGGAGCGACGCGACGCATCCTGCTCGGCGATACGCTGCTCGACAACTGCACGCAGGAAGAGATAGAGGTAGTAATCGCGCACGAGCTGGCGCATCACGTGCATCGCGACATCCCCAAGGGGATCGCAATCTCGACCGCTTCGACGCTGGCGACGTTCGCGGTCGCCGCCCTCATCCTTGATTGGGCGATGGACGCGCTCGGTTACGACGGCCTCTCCGACGTGGCGGGCATGCCGCTGGTGGTGCTCGTCCTGTCGGCCATCGGCCTTGTCCTGCGGCCGATTGAGAACGCCTATAGCCGCCTGATCGAGTCTCGCGCGGATCGCTACGCCCTCGAGTCAACGAAGATGGCTTCCCAGTTCATCTCGATGATGACCAAGCTGGCGGACCAGAACCTGACGGAAGCCGACCCCTCGTACCTGGCCAAGATCTGGTTTTACACGCACCCGCCGCACCGCGACAGGGTCGCGATGGCCGAGCGCTTTCAGCTCGGAGGCTAAGGAATCGCGGGGAGCGTCTTGGTCGTATCAGAGTGGTAGCCTGATCACCTCGATCAAGGGCGGCATTGTCGGCCTCTATCATCGATGAGAGCTACGTGTTCCCGAGCCGTTCACGCCGGGTCCAGAGGTTGTTTCCTTGAGCCACACCAGGAACGGGCGCCCGCACCGGCATTCGCGGCTGCACCGGATTAATCACCGTCGCAAGCCCTCGAATCGCATCTTCTGGATCGCGGGAGGGTTCTTTGGCCTCGTGCTGACGCTGGCCGCCGCCGGCGGCGCCGGCTTCTTCTTCCAGCAGTTCGCGGTTGCCTCGGATGACGCCGAGCTGCTGCCCGACCTGATCGAGGCGCAGTTGCTGCCCGGCAACGTCTTCTACGACCGCAACGGCGCCCTGCTGCACCAGGACGCGGTTGGCGGCGACGTTGACGGCGACCGCATTCTGCGCCAGCCGGTGTCGCTCGGCAGCATGTCGCCGCATTTGATAGAGGCGGTCGTCTCGACCGAGGACGCGAACTTCTACGACAACCCGGGGATCAACGTCCGCGGCCTCATGCGCGCCGCTTACGAGAACCTCTTCCCTGAGTCGGACAGCGACGCCTTCGAGGGTTCAGGAGGCTCGTCGATAACCCAGCAACTGGCCAAGCTGATCTACTTCGAGTACGCCGAGCGGATAGAGCGCTCGATCGAGCGCAAGAACCGGGAGATCTTCCTCGCCCTGGCCCTCAACGAGCAGTACAGCAAGGACGAGATCCTCGAGGCATATCTGAACACGGTGCCGATGGGGAACCTGACGCAGGGTGTCGAGGCTGCGGCGCGGGTGTACTTTGGGAAGCACGCCTCCGAGCTCACCCTCGGCGAGGCCGCGCTCCTGGCGGGCATCCCCCAGTCGCCCTCGGACTACGACCCCTATCGCAACTGGACCCGGACGCAGCAACGCCAGGCGGCGGTCCTCAACCTGATGGCCCAGCGCGGGCTGATAACCCCCGCCCAGGCCGACGCCGCCCGCAACGAGCCGCTCGATGAAACTTACGGCTTCACGACGGGCGCCCCGGACGTGGCCAGTCTCAAGCAGTCACCCGCACCGCATTTCGTGCGTTACGCCCAGAACGAGCTGCGGGAGCTGGTCGGCGTCGAAGCCTACAATCGTGGCGGCCTGAAGGTGACGACCTCGCTCGACCTGGGAATGCAGCTGACGGCCCAGCGCATCACCCAGGAATGGAGCTATGAGTTCGAACTGACCCACGACGCCCACAACGCGGCGCTCAGTGGAATCGACCCGAACAGCGGCGAGATCCTGGTCTACGTGGGCAGCCGAAACTACAACGACCTGCCCATCCAGGGCGAGAACGACATCCTGGTCTCGCTGCAGCAGCCAGGCTCCACGATCAAGGTCCTGACCTACCTGGCGGCGTTCTGGAGGGGCGCGCCCGACAACCCGCAGACGGGCAGCTGGGACGAATACCTGGCGCACTACAGGCCGGACACGCCAGTGCTGGACGAGCCGATCAATCCTCCGCTGCCGGGCTGCATCAACCCTGTTGATCCCGACTATTCGCCGCAGAACGCCGACCACTCGTTCCGCGGCCAGATGACGATCCGCGACGCCCTGCGCCTTTCGCGTAACATCCCCGCCGTGCGCACGATCGCCGAGGTCGGCTGGCAGGCTGTTATCGAGACGGCTCACCAGCTGGGCATCATCGGCCTCAATAACCCGAGCGGATACGGCTGTGCCCTGACGGTCGGCGGGGTCGACCTGCGGCCCCTCGATCTGAACTTCGTGGCCGCGACCCTGGCCAACAACGGCCTGATGCGAGGCCGCCCATCCGTAAGCGGGGACCTGCGCCTGACCGGCGTGGCGACCTCGGGCAACGCCCGCATCGCCCCCGGCGAGAACGCCCGCAACATCGACCCGGCGTCGATTCTCCGCGTTGAGGACGCGACCGGAAACGTCATCTACGGTTACGACCAGCCGACTGAGGAGCAGGTCGTCCCGCCTTACTACGCGTGGCTGGTCTCTGATGTCCTGCGAATGCCGACGGGGACGCTGGGCTACTCGATCTGCGACCAGGACGTGGCTGCGAAGACGGGCACGCAGGAGCAGGACGAACGCGTGGGCGACGGCGAGGCCTCTATCGATACCTGGACGATGGGCTGGTCGCGCCACCTGGCGGTGACCGTCTGGGTCGGCAACAGCGACAACGGCCCAATGACGCGGGACTCCTTCAGCACGGGCACCGCCGGCCGGCTCTTCCAGAGCGTCATGGAGACCTTCCTTTGCGAGCGCGAGCGCATCGAGTTCGAGGAGCCCCCCGTACCCGAGGATTACGCCGCGTCAGCGCGCCGCGGTGCACCACCGAATAACCCATTCACCTATGAAGAGTGCGCCGACATCCTGCGGCAGTCGGGCTACACCCCGAGTGAGGCGGGGGACCCTTCCCTCGAGGGCCTGATCGGCCAGCTCTGCGGCGCCGTGGGCGGCGGTTTCGGAGGTGAGTTCGGCTCCGGCGAGCCCGGCGACGGGGGCGACGACGGTGGTGGTGACGACGGCGAGGGAGGCGGCGGTCCGGGCGGCTTCGGCCCAGGTGGTGGCGGTGGTGATGGCGGCGGCGGTCCCGGCAGCGGTCCGGGAGGCTTCGGTCCGGGTGGAGGCGGCAATGGAGGCGGAGGCTTCGGGCAGCCGCCCGTCGTAGTCCCCAGTTTCCCCTGAGGGTCTTGCGGCGGGGCCGCCCGGCGGGAGACGCTAGCGGCAGGCCGTGCTCAACCATCTGCGCCTGCGTGGCGGCGACGTCGTACTCGACCCGATGCTGGGCGATCAAGCCCGCGTCCGTGTCGAGCAGGGCATAACAGGCTCGCGGGTCGCTATCCCGCGGCTGGCCGGCCGAGCCGGGATTGATGGCGAGGCGCTCACTGCTCAGCCGCACCGTAGCCCCGCCGGGGAGGGCGCTAAGAAGCGGCTGCCGCCGCAGTCTACCGTCCCGGCGCACCACGGCGGGCAGATGGGTATGGCCGAACAGTGAGTACTGCGTCTTTTGCTGTTCGAAGTGTCCTGCCGCGGCGTCGATCGTGGTCAGGTATTCCCAGATCGGGTCGCGCAGGGTGCCGTGGA
>WHTO01000014.1 GCA_009377665.1 Dehalococcoidia bacterium | reverse complement strand
ACGCGCATCCTGACCTCCGCCGCCACCTCGAAGAGACGGCTGCCGGTCTCATGGCAGCGCGAACGAATGACCTCGGCGGCCGATTCTCGCTGGGGCGCCATCACGACTTTAGAGCCCGCGCCGATGATCGCGCCCTTCTCCGCGGCGATGGCGGCGACCGTATCGCCCAGGATCGCCGTGTGCTCCAGCCCGATGGGCGCCAGGATGCAGACCTTATCGCCCAGGTCGACGTTGGTGGCATCGAGGCGGCCGCCGAGCCCGACCTCGAGGACCTGGACGCTGCATCCGGCATCCTTAAAGGCCAGGAAGCCCATGGCCGTCAGCGCCTCGAAGGTGCTGGGCGCGCCGAAGCCGCCCGCGCCCGCTTCGGCGTCGACGGTCGGGCGCACCCTTTCCGTAAGCTCGGCGAGCTGCTCCGCCGAGATCGGCGCGCCGCCGACGGCGATCCTCTCCTCGTAACGGTGCAGGTGGGGGCTGGTGTAGAGGCCGGTGGACTCGCCCGCCTCGCGAAGAATGGCCGCGACCATCGTTGCGGTGCTTCCTTTCCCCTTACTGCCCGCGATGTGCACCGTCCGTCTTCCGAGGTGGGGCGAGTCGACTCTCGCCAGGAGGGATTCCACACGACGCAGGTCGAAGTTCACCGGCGCCAGCGACTGCGCCGGGTCGCGCTCCATGTCTGTGAGCGACTGGAGATAGCCGATGGCCTCTTCGTAGTTCACGGGTATCGCAGCACCTCGTCGGTCCGGCGGCGGGCAGCCGCAACGGCGATCAGTCCCAGCCAAGGGTAATCCCGAGGTCTCGGTGGCCGGCGACAGCCGGCTGCCGTCAGGCGGCTGCGCCGGAAGCGCGCAGGGCCGATATCCGGTCCGTCGAGTAACCCAGCTCCCCGAGGACCTCGTCGGTGTTGGCGCCCGGCACCACACCTGTGCTGCGCACCTCGGGCCGAGTGTCGGAGAACTTGGGCGCGATGCCGACGTGGCGGATCGTCCCGAATTCGGGGTGCTCTAGCTCGACGATCATCTGGCGGTGGCGGTTCTGCGGGTCGTCCACTGCCTCCGGAAAGTCATAGACGGGAGCGACGCAGACGTCGCTCTCGCCCAGGATCGCGAACCACTCGTCGCGCGTCTTGCTCCTGAACTGTTGCGTGAAGTGCTCGTGCATCTCGGGCCACTTCGAGCTCTCGTACTCGTGTGGCGTGAAGTCCTCGCGCCCCGTCAGGCGGCAGAGGTTGGCGAAAAAGTGAGGCTCCAGGCTGCCGAGGCTGATCCACTTGCTGTCGGCCGTCTCGTAGACGTTGTAGTGGGGTGCGGCTCCGTTGAGCAGGTTGGCGCCGCGCTCGAGCGTTTTGCCCGTCGCGAAGTACTGCCCGGCGAACATCGCCAGCAGGTACATCACGCCGTCGGACATGGCGATATCGACGAACTGGCCCCGGCCTGTCTTCTCGCGAGCGAGGAGCGCGGTGACGATGGCGAACGCAGCCATCAGGCCGCCGCCCGCGAAGTCGGCGAGCAGGTTCAGCGGGATCGTGGGCTTCTGCTCGGGCCAGCCGATCATGCCCAGCGCCCCGCCGATCGAGATGTAGTTGATGTCGTGCCCAACGAGGCCGACGTACGGGCCGTCCTGCCCATATCCGGACAGCGAGCAGTAGACGATGCGCGGGTTGATCCCCGATATCGTCTCGTAGTCGACGCCCAGGCGTTTCACCACACCGGGGCGTGCGCCCTCGAGGACGACATCGGCCCCGCGGGCGAGTTCATAGAAAACCTCGCGCGCAGACTCCTCGCGTAGATTCAGCTGGAGCGACCGCTTGTTGCGACGAAACGGGTCGAAGGCCGCCGCCCGCTCTGCTTTTCCGTCCTGCGGGGGCAGCGCCTCGCGGTTGGCGACGGCCGCGGGAGGGGCCTCGACGAGCAACACATCGGCGCCCATGTCGCTGAGCGCCATCGAGCAGAAAGGGCCTGGCGCCAGGCGGGAAAGGTCGAGGACCTTGTAGCCCTCTAGCGGCAACATCTAGGGAAGGTTCGCGCCTGCAGCCTCAACAGGCAAGGCCTTCGGCCTGGTCGGCCGGGCGCCGGGCCCAGTCAGCTCAGGCGGTTTCGGAACGGGCGGCCTGGCTGTAAAGCAGGCTCCACAGGGACCGCAGCGGAGCGCGATCCACGACGCTCTCTCGCCCGTACTCCTCGATGCGCCGGGTGCGCCGCAGACCTATCTGAGCCAGGCCGTCGCGGCGGTGCCTGAGAAGCGCTAGTTCCACTGTCAACAAGTCAACCACAGGTGTTTCTCCTTAATCCAATGGGATCATCGGCAGAAACGAGCGCCGTCGCGTTAACAGGAGATTTCGCTTCTGTTAATGGTCGCCCCAGGCTCTCGGGTTGACCGTGGCTGCGCGGGCGTCAAGCCGGCGGGCGGGCGCTTTCGCCGGCCAACAGATCGGCCGCCGGCACGGCGGGGACCGGCGTTGTGGAATCGACGCTCTCGGTGTAGCGTTCCCCCGCCCTGTCGCCGCGCCCGTCCCAGGCGCGCCAGCGTCGTGAGGGCGGGTCGGAGGCCACCAATGGGCCGTCGAGCGATTCGACGAACTCGCCGATAGCCTCCAGGATCTGGTCGACCGGAAAGTCGCCATGCGCTGTGTCGCGGAGCTCCACAAAGCGCTTCTTCTCGCTGGACGCGAGCTCATAGACCCAGCGGCCCATCCAGATCGGGACCGACGAGTCGCGGTCGCCGTGCATGACCAGCAGCGGCGCGCGCAGTCTCGATATCTTGCCCCTCGTGTCGAAGCGAGTGCCCGGAAGCCAGGGCATCAACACGTGCAGGTAGCGCGTGAAAGGGACGCGCGACTCCGAGATATCGCGAATCGACGAGAACGGCGCCCTGAGAATGACGCCCCAGGTTGCGTGGCGTGTCGCCATCTCGACGGCGATGGCCGTTCCCATCGAGAAGCCATAGAGCACGAGACGCGACATGTCGATGTCGCCGCGGCCGCGAAGGAAGGAGAGGGCGGCCTCGGCGTCGCGATAAACTCCGCCCTCGCTCGGCGTGCCCTCGCTCGCTCCGTAACCGCGGTAGTCGAACGTGAACCAGTCGCACTCGAGCTCCTCGAGGAAGCGCCCGAACAGGCGGCCATGGACCGGGTCGGAAAGCATCTGGACGGTGCTGTAGCTCGTGCCGTGGAAGAAGAGGATCGTGGCCCGCGGCCGCTTCGCCCTGTACAGCCACCCATGCAGACGCTTGCCGTCCGACGCGAAGAACTCCACGTGGTCGAGCTCCAACCCGTGCTCCCTGGCGATGTCCACGGGTCCCCCTGTACTGAACAGGCGCCTGCCGATGGCGAGCCGCGAGAACCAGGTGATGCCGGTCGCCGCCAGTGTGGAGAGCGCGGCGAACCAGAGGAGTGCTTTTGGGGGCTTCACCCAAACAGGATTGGGACGCACCGCCTCGCCGTCAAGGCCCGGCGTCGGTGCCAGTTCGTTGCTGGGTGTGTGCGCGCGGGAAGGAAGCAGCGCCTCGTCAGGCGGCGGACTCGTCGTGCTGCCACAGCCCGACGACGTTCTTGTCGGGGTCCATGCCGATCGCCCACCAGCCCATTCCGGGTACCGCCTGCCTGGGCATGTGCAGTGTGCCGCCGAGTTCTTCGAGTTTGCGTCCGTAGGCATCGATGTCGTCGACGCCGACGTAGTAGGCGAAGCCCTGCTGCGGGCCCTTCCGTGTCATCATGCCGCCGTCGAGATCGCCGCCGGTCTCGACTCCCCAGTATCCGGGCATGAACTCTTGCACGGACCATCCGAAGAGCTCGCTATAGAACTTCCTGGAGCGCTCGGGGTCATCAGTTGGAAAATCGAAATGTACGATGGGTAGTCCTGCCATGGCCGTCGCTCTCCTTCGCTACACGAGTCCAGCCCCTGGACCGGGGCGTGAGGTTGCGCCTGTTGATCGTACGACAAGGCTGGCCGGCAACGATGTCGGGTCAGGTCTGTGTTTCGGTCTGTCCCGTGAACTCCCAGCTGCCGATCTTTAGCGCCGGGACCAGGCTGCGCCCGATGATCGCGGGCTGCAAAGAGCGCCTCTGACTGATCGCGTCCACGTGGTTCAGGGCTTCCACGTAGCTTTGCGTAAAGCGCATGTTGCGCACGGGGTACTTTACCTCGCCGTCCTCGACCAGGAAGGTGCCGTCCCTGGTCATGCCCGTGACGATGACGTTCAAGGGATGGACGGGGCGTGTGTACCAGAAGCGCGTAACCCAGAGCCCTCGCTTCGTCGACGCAATCATCTCCTCCAGCGAGGATTGACCCTCTTGCATCGCCATGTTCATGGGGATGGGCCCGAAAGTGCTGCCGGCCGGGAGCGCGTGTCCGGTTGTCTCCTGATCCGAGGGCTCTTTACCGGCGGTATAGCTGTCCCAGGTCACGCCGCGGGCCACGCCGTCGGTAATGAACTCGACTCGTTTCTTCGTCACGCCCTCGAAGTCGAAGGGCTGCGGTGGCGTTTCGCCCGAGAGGCCGTCGTCCCAGATCGAAACGTTCTCGCCCATGACCTTCTCGCCGATGCGCCCGGCCATGAAGGTACGTTTCTCCTGGTAGGCGAGGCCCCCAAAGCTCAAGTACCCGAAGAAGTCCAGGAGGTCCGCCACCGCGTAGTCCTGGAGAATGACTTCGTAGGTGCCGGGCTCCAGCGAACGCGGCTCCTGCGCCATCAGCGCTTTCTCGACGGCTTCAGCGCCAATGGCGTCGCCGTCGATGTCGGCGACATCCGTCGAGACGCGGCCGGAATAGCCCGATCCGGTGGAGCCCATGATCACGGTGTTGATATCGGCCTGCGCCTGCCGTGAGTACTGCCAGGTGCCGAGCGAGTTGGCGACGGCAACCTCTTCCGATGCCGTCTTGAACGCCCCGGCCGCGGTCAGGCCGGCGCTGCGCGAGGCTTCGCAGATCCTGCCCACGACCGACGCCCGCTCCTCGGGTCCGCAGCGTGCCGTGCTTTCAACGAAGGCTTCAATGGAGGGTGCGCGTTCTGAGAATGGCAGCGACTTGAAGTCCTCGTTCGCGACCTGGTGGCGGGCAAGGTTGGTCGCGCGCTCGACCAGGCCCTTGACGCTGGTGTCGGCCAGGTCGTTGCTGGTCGCGACACCGATTTTCTTCCCGAGGACCACGCGCGCCGAGATGCGCACGTTGTTCTCCTCGACGTTCTGGTGGATGTGGTTGTTGGCAAAGCGGGTCAACGCGCCGCCTTCGGTGAACAGCAGAATCTCGGTCTGGTCGGCGGCGCTCGCGCTCAGCGCTGCCTCTGCGATACGCCTGAGTTCGGGTTCTCCAAGCATGGGTCAAGCCTGTCTAGCACCACAACAAGCGTCAAGGCGGCGGCCCCATTCCTCCTCACTGCCGCCCGGCAAGTTGTTTAGGGCTCGGCTGATTTGCTAAGCTTGCAAAAAGCCCCCGAGTTCTCGGGACCAGCTCAAAAACCCACTGAATGACACCTGGGATTAGTGCAACCAAAATCCGGAAAGCCCACCGGATTCGGCTGCGCTTACCCGGCGCCGGGGCCGGCCGCAGTGAGCGCAATGAGGAGGATCGCAGCATGTCAACCCCAGACTTCAAGCCCATGCGCCACGCCTACGGATTCGACGACGTCGCAATCGTCCCCGGCGCGGTGACGATCAACCCCGAGCTCTGCGATGTCTCCCTCGAACTGGCCGGGTTCAAGTTCCAGCACCCGATCCTCGCCTCCGCCATGGACGCTGTCACCAACCCCAGGTTCATCAGCCAGTACTCCGAGCTGGGCGGCCTCGCCGTCCTCAACCTGGAAGGCCTCCAAGCACGTTACGACGACCCCGACGCGATCCTCGATGAAGTGGCCAGGGCCGGCGCCGAGGAAGCGACGGCGATCCTCCAGCACGCCTACGCGCAGCCAATCCTCGACGAGTTGATCGCCAGGAGGGTCCAGGAGATCAAGCAGAGCGGCGCCGTCTGCGCCGTGTCATGCACGCCGGCCAGTGCTAAGCGTCTCTCACGCATTGCCGCGGAAGCCGGCGCCGACATCTTCGTCGTCCAGTCGACCGTGACCACAGCCAGGCACATCTCGCGCTCGCCAACCGGTCTGAACTTCGAGGACCTTGTCAGGAGCATTCGCATACCTGTGGTTGTCGGCAACACGGTCGGCTATGGCCCGACGAAGGAACTGATGCAGACCGGCGTGGCCGCCGTCCTTGTCGGCGTCGGGCCCGGCGCCGCCTGCACCAGCCGCGAGGTCCTGGGCATCGGCGTGCCCCAGGTCAGCGCCACGATTGAATGCGCCGCTGCCCGCGACGCCTACTACCAGGAAACCGGACATTACGTGCCGATCATCACCGATGGCGGGCTGCGTACCGGGGGCGACCTCTGCAAGGCAATCGCCGCGGGCGCCGACGGCGTGATGATGGCCTCGCCCTTCGCAGCCACTGAGGAAGCCCCCGGCAAGGGCCACCACTGGGGTATGGCCACGCCGCACGTCGACCTCCCGCGGGGGACGCGCGTAACCGTTGGCGTGCGCACGACGCTCAAGCAGGTCCTGTTCGGGCCCACTTCGAGGACCGATGGCACCGAGAACTTCGTCGGCGCGATCAGGACGGCGATGGGGATGTGCGGCGCCGAGACCCTGCGCGACTTTCAGAACGTCGAGTTGATCGTCGCCCCCTCGATCAAGACCGAGGGCAAGGTCTACCAGCTGGCCCGCGACTAGCGTCGTCGTCGGCCACGCAGCTCAGCGGCCTCGGCGGTTACTCCTTCGGGGCGTAGAAGCGGCCCGGCTCGATGATCCGATAGGGCCCCTCGGGGTAGACGTACTGCTCACGCGGGTGGATCAACTGGTTGATGCCCGTCAGGACGAAGAAGCAGGCCGGATCGCCCGTACCTTCGATGTGCCCGTGATCGTGGATGTCGCGCGGCGGCGTGATCGTCACCGTCTGGCCCTTCGTAACCCGGCGCTCGTCGATTTTCCTCAGGGTTGCACGCTCATGCGTGTGGTCGACGAGCTCGTATTGACGGTGTGTTTCGACGCCAGTGATCGGCGCGAGAGCTGCCCACGTCCGATGGGAGTGGATGGGCGGGATCCTTCCCGGCCCGCTGTAGACCACGAGGAGGGCCGGCCCCTGCTCCGGGACGTGGACCTGCTTGAGGCTGCCGGGCTCAACCTGCGACAGGACATAACTCCCGTATTCATCGTCCATCCCCAGGTCGGCGAGGGCCGAAGCTATTGAATCCATTTCGGGATCAGGGCCGGTAAACGGTGCGATCCGCTCATAGAGGACCTTCAGCGGGCTGTCCAACTCCTGGACCGTCATGGTGCCATCCCTCCTCGGCCACGGGCTTACCTGCCTCTAGCCTATCGGGATCACGCGGGGGGAGGTATCCACCCAGGCGGGGCGACGATCGGGCTCAGATGACCTGAGGAAGCAGCCGCACCACTTCGGGGTCGAGCTGCGTGCCGGCCGCCCTGGAGATCAGCTGAAGGGCGTCGTCGCGCTCCATAACGTCGCGATAAGGACGGTCGGACGTCAGCGACTCGAACACATCGGCCACAGCCATGATCTTGGCTTCCAGCGAGATGCTGCGGTCGTGGAGCGAGTCTGGATAGCCCCTGCCGTCGGGCCATTCGTGGTGCGTCTTGACCCAGTCAGCAACGTCGGCCAGCTCCGGCAGGCACTCAACCACCATGTGCGAGTGCAGGGGATGCTGCTGCATGATCTGCATCTCCTCGACCGTGAGGATGTCGGACTTGGCCATGATCCGGCTGGGCACGCCCAGGTGACCGATGTCGTGCACAAGCGATGCCCACCAGACCAGCCGGGAGTGCTCCTCTGACAGTCCGCACTTGAGGGCGAGCAGCCTGCTGAGCTCGGCTGATCGGCGCGAATGTCCGGCCCTATAGCCACACTTGGCGTCCACGATATCGGCGAAGTTCTCGGCGAAGCCCACGGAAAGGTTGCGCGACCTCTTCTGAGCGTCTGCCGGCTTTATCTCGTTCAGCAGGCTGGCCAGTTCCTCGTCGTAGTACTCAAGCCAGAAGGCGTCGCGGCGAGCGATGTTGATGAAGTGGTTGACGATCTCGGGGTCGAGTTGCTCCGCCGCCATGTCTCCGGTTGCGATCACGACCGCGCTGCGCGCCGAGAGGGCGTTGACTTCGCGCGCGATGATCGTCTCGGCCGCGTGTGCGAGGGCCAGGATGCGCCCCTCGACCGGTATCTCCCCACCCTTCAGGCCGCCGCGCTCGCCCGAGCCGTCCCAGCTTTCGTGGTGATAGCGGATAGCGCGGGCCGCCGACTCCGGCAGTTCAAGCTTCTCCACGTAGCCGGCGCCGAGCTCGCAGTGCGTGCCGATGATGCTCCTGACGTCTTCCGCCTCGGGTTGGGGCAGCATCACCATCAGCTTGTCGAACATCTGCGAGGAGCTTTGTCCGAAGATTCGGTGTTCGTCGAGGCCGATGCGCTTTGTCAGCGAAGCCGATATCAGCGGGATGCCTATGTCGTGAAGGAGACTGCCGTAGAAGACGCCCGCCTGTTCCTCGGCGCTGACTCCCATCTCCTGGGCAATCGACGTGGCGATAAAGCAGACCCGCTGCGCGTGACCGGGCACCCGGCCCTCCGCCAAATCTACAGCGAGTGAAGTCGCCAGCGATAGCTCAGGCAGGCTCAGCGCCGGAATGCGCCGCGGGGAGCGGGTGCTCGAAGCTACTCTCGCTTGCCGGTCCAACACGCTTCCGTCAGTTGCCAATCCTGGTTACCCCTCAAATGAAGTTGGGGCGTGCCGCCGGAGATTCCCTGGCCCAACCTCCAGACGGCATCGCCCCTACAACCTGTTTATCGGCAGGCTCGCCTCACCAGTTCAGCGCTTTCGCGTAAGAATCAGCACGAAACGGTTGCGACTCTCGGCCAGGATGGGGCTTTAGCCACGGTTCTATCGAGGCGCACGCTTCAAGCACCGACCTCATCGCCGGTGGCGATGACGCCCCGTGGCGTGCAACAGAGGGCGGTCACCGGCGGACATGGCTCGCCGAATACCGAGGACGCCGCCGCCGTCGGCATCATGGCTTGTAGTCAGGTGCGCGGTCCGTGTTCGCTGGTCGGGCGGGAAGTTCCCACACAGAAAGGGGGGAGGGCCGAAGCCCTCCCCCGATTTCGTTCCAGCGCGCGCTGTTAGATGAACAGCGGGGCCAGTACCAGCGTCACGGTGCTGAGCAGCTTCACGAGGACGTGCAGGCTGGGGCCCGCGGTGTCCTTGAACGGGTCGCCCACGGTGTCGCCGATGACGGCGGCCGCGTGCGTTGGCGAGCCCTTGCCGACGACCGTGCCATCGGGATCCTTCATCTCACCGGACTCGATGAACTTCTTGGCGTTGTCCCAGGCGCCACCGCTGTTGTTGAAGAACGTGGCCATCATGATGCCCGTGATCGTGCCGACGATCAGCAGTCCCGCGACCGACTCCCAACCGGCGTTGCCACCCCTCGTGACGAGGAAGATCACACCCACCACGATCGGCAGGCCGACGGCCAGGATTCCCGGGGCGATCATCTGCCGCAAGGCGGCGGCCGCCGTGATGTCGACCGCCCGGCCGTAATCGGGGCGGACGCTGCCGTCCATGATCCCGGGGTTTTCGCGGAACTGGCGACGGACCTCTTCGATGATCGACCCCGCCGTGTTGCCCACCGCCCGGATGGCGAGCGAGCTGAACAGGAAGACAAGCATCGCGCCGAGCAAACCACCCACGAACGTCTCGACGTTCGAGAGGTTGACCGGGAGGCTCTCGAAGAGCGAATCGCCCGTCTCGGCGAACGAACGCTCCTCGAGCTCGTTCAGCTCATCGTGGTCTTCGACGTCATCGATGTTGACACCGAGGTTGGCCAGGGCGGCGACGTCGATCACGTTGAGAGCCCGCAGGTCCTCGATGGGCAGCTCCTCCCGCACCTCGTCGAGGAAGGCGCTGAAGAGCAGGAACGCCGCGAGACCAGCCGAGACAACCGCGTAGCCCTTGGTGAGGGCCTTGGTCGTGTTGCCCACCGCGTCCAGGCGGTCTGTGATCGCGCGAGCCTCGGCCGGTGCGTCCGACATCTCGGTGATGCCGCCGGCGTTGTCGGTGATCGGACCGAAGGTGTCCATGGCCAGGATGTAGGCAGCCGACATCAACATGCCCATCGTGGCCACCGCCGTGCCGTAGACGCCGCCGTTGGGCAGTCCGCTCTCCTGGCCCAGGAAGAACGCACTGGCCAGCGCGAGGCCGATGACCACAGCGGTCGCGAAGGTCGTTTCCAGGCCGACCGCTGTACCGGAGATGACGTTCGTTGCCGGCCCGGTACGCGACGCCTCTGCGATCTCCTGGACCGGACGCCAGCTCCCCGACGTGTAGTACTGAGTCAGGAAGACGACCGCGATGCCGACCACGATTCCTATCACACCGGCCAAGAAGAAGAGGTGCCACTCGTCGAGCATGATCGAGGTTACCAGGGCCATGAAAGCGACCGAGAGGATCGACACCAGGTAGTAGCCGTAGTTGAGCGTGGTCATCGCGTCGCGGTTCGAGCCCCGCGCGAAGAACGGGATGGATACCATCCCCAGCAGGGTGGCGAGGACACCGAACGACCGGATAACGAGCGGGAAGAGGATCCACTCTTCGTCGCCCGTCGCTTTAAAGATCGCGACACCGAGGATCATCGCGCCGATGTTCTCGGCCGACATCGACTCGAAGAGGTCGGCGCCACGCCCGGCGCAGTCACCAACGTTGTCGCCGACCAGGTCGGCAATGACGGCGGGGTTGCGCGGGTCGTCCTCAGGGATGCCGGCCTCGACCTTACCGACGAGGTCGGCGCCAACGTCAGCAGCCTTGGTATAAATACCGCCGCCGAGCTGGGCGAAGAGAGCCACGAAGCTCGCGCCGAAGCCAAAGCCCACGATCAGGAAGGGAGTCTCCTCGATATCCTTGCCGAGCAGCTCCTTGTAGATGATGTACATCGCGCTGACGCCGATGAGGCTCAGGGCGACCACGAGGAAGCCCGAAACCGCACCGCCACGCAGGGAGACCGTCACCGCCTCGGCGAGGCTGCGCTGCGCCGCTGAGGCCGTCCTCACGTTCGCCTGGACGGCGATGTACATGCCGATGAAGCCGGCGACAGCCGAACAGAGGGCCCCGGCGATGAAGGCGATACCCGTCAGCACTCCCTCTTCACTGTCTTCGGAGAAGATGCCGACGATGACACCGATAACGACCGCCGTGACGATGGCGAGCATCCCGATCGTCCTGTACTGGCGGAAGAGGAATGCCTGGGCGCCCTCATAGATGCGGTTGCCGACCTCCTGCATGGAGGCCGTGCCTTTATCTCGCTTCAGGACGTCCTGGGCGAGCCACAAGGCAAAAAGCATGGCGCCGATTCCCGCAATCGGGATTACTGGCCATAGCTCCATAAGCTAAGCTCCCTTTCTTTCGTGGTGTGGCCTGCGCGTGTGTGTGCCAGTGGGGGACTGCGTCCGGTGGACACAGAACTTTGACCCGTGAAAGGCCGTAACTGAGTCTATGCGAGGGCGTTTTTAACAGCCAGTTGTCGGCGACGTCTTGCCGCCAGGGGCTTAAATCAGCTGAACTCCGCGATCAGTCGCAGCTCTGCGCAGCCGCTCGTCGCGGGTCGCGATGGGCGCACCAAGCCGGATCGCCAGCTCAAGATAGGATGCGTCGCAACTGCTCAGAGAGCATGCGGCCGCAACCGGCATCACCGCGCCAGGCACATGCCGGATGTCCGACGACTCGACTGATATCGGCAGCTCCTGCAGCGTGCCGACGAACGGACAGCACTAACCCGCGAGAGGCGGCCACGTCTCTCCCCGACCTGGATGACGTTAGTCACTTCGAATGGCCAAATGGCAGGGACAACAGCGTGGTCGGCGATCAGGATCGCCAGCACTCTACGGCTGTAGTCATCCAATCCATCCTCGAAACACCAGGGCATCGCAACGGACGCATCCAGGACGAACGTCAGTATCGGCGGCTTTCATCAATCATCTCGCGGATGGTGAGCCCGTCGAGTCTGTTCCCTCTGCTGAGCTCCATAATTTCTTGTATCACGGCCTCCACGGGTCGACGTTTTCGCTCCCGGGCAGGGTTCAGGATCGCGACAGGCCGACCATGGCGAGTTATGGCGATGCTTTCGCCCGCCTCGACCTCGTCCAACGGCCTGCGCAGGTGAGTCTTGGCTTCGTAGGCTCCGACACTCTTCACATTCAGTTCTCGATTTAGACCAGTCTAGGCCAGCCTAAACGGGCATTGGTTCGTGTGAGCGGAGGCACAACTGCCGGGCGCGGCTAGCTGGGGTTGTCGGAGATCGTGGTGCCGCTGCCCCAGGCCAGGCCGGGCTTTGGTGGGATCTTCGGGACACGGCGCGTCGGCCCCGTCTGCTCCTGGGCGTCGGGGGGAGCCTGCGGCTCGGCCTCAGCCGGATCCTCGACCGCCTCGTCGTCGTCGAGGAGGAGCGCCCTCAGGGCTTTGCCCTCTAGCGTCTCTTCCTCGATCAGGCGGTCGGCAATCTTGTCCAGCTTGTCGCGGTGCTCGGCACAGATCTTCTTCGCCGTCTGATAGGCCTTCTCGATGATCCGGCGGACTTCCTCGTCGATTTCCTCGGCGACCTTCTCCGAGTAGTCCCGCTGCTCCGATATCTCGCGGCCGAGGAAGACAAGCTCTTCCTTCTTACCGAAGGTGCGTGGTCCCAGGCGCTCGCTCATGCCCCAGCGCGTGACCATGGCACGGGCTCGGCTCGTGGCCTGCTCGATATCGCTGCTGGCGCCGGTCGTCATCTCCTCGAAGACGACCTCCTCGGCGGCGCGGCCGCCCATGGCGTACGCCAGGTTCTTCTCGAGATAGGTGCGGGTGGGCAACCGGGAGTTACTCTCGTCCTCGGGCAGGGCCATCGTGAAGCCGCCGGCGCTGATGCCGCGGGCGACGATCGTCACCTTCTGGACAGGGTCGAACTCGGGCAGCTTCGAGGCCACCAGGGCGTGCCCGGCCTCGTGGTAAGCCTTAACCCTCTTCTCCTTCTCGGTAATGATCCGGCTCTTGCGCTCGGGTCCCATCACGATGCGGTCGACCGCCTCGCTGAACTCTGGCATCGAGACCTTCTTCTTGTTGCGGCGCGCGGCCAGGATGGCCGCTTCGTTGACCAGGTTGGCCAGGTCGGCGCCGGAGAAGCCGGGCGTCTCCTTGGCCAGGATATCGAGCTCGATGTCCGTCTCCAGGGGCTTGCCCTTGATATGCACGTCGAGGATCGCGCGCCTGCCGCGGACATCCGGCGCGTCGAGCACGACACGGCGGTCGAAACGTCCCGGCCGCAGGAGGGCCGGGTCGAGGATGTCGGGGCGGTTGGTGGCGGCGACCACGATCACGTTGGTGTTCGTGTCGAACCCGTCCATCTCGACGAGGATCTGGTTCAGGGTCTGCTCACGCTCGTCGTGGCTGCCGCCGAGCCCAGCGCCTCGCTGACGGCCGACGGCGTCGATCTCATCGACGAAGACGATGCAGGGCGCGTTGCGCTTGGCCTGCTCGAAGAGGTCGCGGACACGCGAAGCGCCGACACCCACGAACATCTCCACGAACTCGGAACCCGAGATCGAGAAGAAAGGCACCCCGGCCTCACCGGCCACGGCGCGGGCGAGAAGGGTCTTGCCCGTACCCGGAGGGCCCACCAGCAGCACGCCGCTCGGGATGCGCGCGCCCAGCGCGGCGAACTTCTCGGGATACTTCAGGAACTCAACGACTTCCTGGAGCTCTTCCTTGGCTTCGTCAACGCCGGCAACGTCCAGGAATGACACCGTCTGCCGGTTGCCCGTAAAGACGCGTGCTTTGCTCTTGCCGAAGCTCATCGCCTGGCTATTGGAGCCCTGGGCCTGCCGCATCATGAAGATCAGGAGGCCGCCAAAGATGATCAGCGGCAGGAAGTTGATCATGATGCCGAACCAGTTACCGAATCGGCTTGGCTCGCTGACCGAGATCGGGATATCTTCGGGGCTGATGCCCTCGTTCTGGAGGGTCTCGATCAAGCTCTGACCGTCCTCCTTGCGAGAGTCGTAGGTGGTGCTGTCGTTGAGGTGGACCTTGAGCGAATTGCCGTCCACCTCGATCTCCTGGATACGCCCCTGCTTGGCGTCGTCGATTACCTGCGAGAAGTCTCTTTTGTCCGAGTCTCCACCGGGCTGGAAGAGAGAAAAGACGATGGCGATGACGGCCACCAGTATCAGCAGGTAGATGAAGCTATTTCTGAACCAGCGTCCTGACATTTATCCGCCTGTTTCAGCGGCGCCCCCGGGAGGGTGCTGCTGACTAAAACGGGCCCTCGGCCACCGGCGCTATCGCCGGCAGAGCCCGGGACCCGGGATCCTTCCCCGAGTCTAGTTCAGGAGGCATGGCACCCGATAGGCGTTGCCCCTCCTGGTTGGATCAACGCTTCGCCCCGTGGGCCGGATGCTTTGCGCTTGAATTATCGGCGGATAGAAGGGGCCGCCTAGTCCTCGGTCGCCAGCTTCCCACCCTCGGCCCAGTTCTCGCGTTCGATGTCCTCGAAAACGACGATTGTCGCGTCCGCCGTGGTCTGAGCGATTTCCACCATCGCGTTGGTTATGGCCCTCGCCAGCTCTCGCTTCTGGGCTTCGGTCCGGCCCTTCCACATCTCGACTCGGATGATCGGCATTACTGAGTCACCTCCAAGGCCAAGGGTGAGATGACGGCGCGCGAATGGCAAGCCGGTTGCCACGCTGACGACGTGCACAAACCTGTTTTGATCGGGTTCCTCCTCTGGTAGGGTCGAGACTGGAACGATGCCCGTCCCGATAACCACGCGCCGCCAGCGTCAGCCCGCGACGAAGTCCCGGCTCATCACGCCGACGCTGCGCTACGAGAAGGTCTACTGGGCCGAGGGCGCCGTCGTCATGGGTGTCGACGAGGTTGGGCGCGGACCCCTCGCCGGACCCCTGGTCGCGGCCGCCGTGGCCCTGCCCCCTTCCGGTCGCCGGCGCCGCTGGTTCGAGGGTATCCGTGATTCCAAGCTCGTCCCCGCGATCCGCCGGCCCGAAGTCTGCCGCATGATCCTTGACCAGTGCGACGCCGTGGGCCTCGGCGTTGTCCAGGCCTGGGATCTCGACCGCATCGGCATGACGGCCGCCGTCAGCAGGGCCATGCACATGGCGCTCGTCAACGCCTCGGTCGAGCCCGACGTCGTGCTCGTGGATGGGAAGATGCTCATCAACACCGAGCCCCGGGACGCCGTCCCCGCCAGCCTCAGGGTGAACGGCCCTCCCAACCCCTACCTCGCCTCATCAGGACCAGCATTCGAGCTGACAAACGACCTGCCGACGGCCACAGCCCGGCGGTCAAACGGACACGACGTCCAGGCGCACCTGCTGGATATGGGGCAGGAGCACAGGCCGGCCGGGCGCAACGGGACGGCCTATCGCCAGCAGGCGATAGTGGACGGCGACGCTCTTTGTATGTCCATCGCCGCGGCGTCAATCGTGGCCAAGGTCGCCCGCGACCACATGATGGAGGTGCTCCACCACGAGTACCCCTGCTATGGCTGGCGCGAGAACAAGGGTTACGCCACGCCCGAGCACAAGCAGGCTATACGACAGCATGGCGCCTCGCCCTGGCACCGCATGCTCTTCGCCCCGGTGCGGCTTGCTGCCCAGGGCGTCCTCCTCTGATGACGGATGGCCGGCGCCGCCTCGGCGAGTTTGGCGAGAGGCTGGCCGTGAACCACCTCGAGGCCAGGGGCTACCGCATCATCCGGCGCAACGCCCGTCTTTCCAACACCGGCGAGGTTGACATCGTCGCCCTCGATGGCGACACACTCGTGTTCGTTGAAGTGCGGACGCGGCGCGGGGAGCGCGGGCTGGCGGCCGATTCGATCGCCGGGCGCAAGGCGCAGCGCATGCTGCGTCATGCCGAGAACTACGAGGCCGACGAGTACGAGGCGCGCCGCATCGACCTCATCGTGGTCGACCTCGATGGCTCTGGCAGGGTGCTCGGAGTGGACCACGTCATCAGCGCCGTCACCCCCGACTGACAAAAAGGAGAGTCCGGGAGGGCGCTCCCCCGGCCGGGCTGCAAAGGGGCGTCCCTTCGATCCGCAAACTTTCTCCCTTCGCCAGCATTGGCGAAAGAGCGGGCTCAGTAGCTCTGGCGCTGGCGCATGATGATGCTCTGCAGCACCCCAATCCCCATGAAGATGCTGATCAGCGAGCTGCCGCCCTGGCTGATGAAAGGCAGGGGGATCCCGGTAACGGGAAGCAGCCTGATGTTGACGCCGATGTTGATGAAGACCTGCCCCAGGATCATGATCGCGAAGCCCGTAGCTAGCAGCCTTCCAAAGGGGTCCCGGGCCTCCTGCGCAACCCTCAGCGCCCGCAGGATGAACGCTCCGAACAGAGTTAGCAGGAATAGCGAGCCAACGAACCCGAACTCCTCGCCAAAGACGCTGAAGATAAAGTCGCTGCTGCGCACCTGGAGGAAGCCCAGCTGGCTCTGGCTTCCGTTCAGGAAGCCCTGCCCCATCAGCCCCCCGGAGCCGACACTGATCTCGGCCTGGATCACGTTGTAGCCGGCTCCGAAACGGTCTTTATTGGGATCGAGGAACGTCGCCAGTCGCTCCTCCTGGTAGTCGCTCACGGCGATGATCAGCGCGAACGGGATCAGGGCCAGGATTACGCCCCCCATGATCAGCAGGTGGCGGCTGGAGGCGCCGGCCATGATCAACATGGCGAGCCAGATCACGGCGAAAACTATCGTCGTGCCGAGGTCGGGCTCGACGAAGACCAGGGCCATCAGGGGCGCGATGATCGCCAGCGATCCGAGGAAAACCTGGGGTTCATGCAACCGCGCTTCCCGTTGGGAAAGGTACTTTGCCAGCGCCACGGTGCCGAGCACCTTGGCGAACTCCGACGGCTGCAGCAGAAAGCCGCCGGGCAGGCTGATCCAGCGCGTTGCGCCGGCGATCTCGACGCCGATTATCAGCACGGCGATCAGCCCGAAAACCGCCATCGAGTAGAGGACCAGCCAGTAGTTACCGAGCACCCGGTAGTCGAGGCGGGCCAGTCCCAGGCTGGCGCCCACGCCCAGCACCAGGAAGAGTATCTGCCTGCCGATCGCGTCGGTAAGAGTCGCCGTCGGGCTATTCGTTTCCGATGTCGAGGCGCTATAGAGGATCGCCAGCCCCACGGCGACGAGCCCAAGCGCCCAGGCCATCAGCAGGTAGTCGTAGTTGCGAAACTCGTGCGCCCTGAAGGAAGCGATCACGGTGAGACCGATCCGACAGCGGTCTGGCTGAAGTAGGTCGAGAAGATCGCCTGCGCTACCGGCACGGCAGCCTCGCTGCCGGTGCCACCCTGGACATAGACCGCGACCGCGATCTCAGCGTCCTCGAACGGCCCAAAGCCAATGAACCAGGCGTGCGTCCGCTGTCTGCCGGTGGCCGGGTCAATCTCGTCGACCTGCGGCGAACCCGTCTTTCCAGCTATCTGCACGCCCGGGATCGCCGCCGCGCGCGCCGTGCCGTACTCGGCGTTGACGGCGTCGAGCATGCCCTGGCGGATTTCCGCCAGGTTCTCTCCCGCAACCGGCAGGTTAGAACTGACGTCCGCGCCGTGCGCCGGGATCACGGTCTCGCCCTCGGGCCCCATCACCTCGTGCAGCAGCCGCGGCTCGAGAAGCTGGCCCCCGTTTGCGATGGCCGCCACGACCGTTGCCATCTGGATGGGGCTCGTGGTGATCACGTTCTGACCGATGGCGAACTGGAGCGTGTTGCCCAGCAACCACGCCTCGGGTGGTGTGTAGCCGCTGATCTCGCCGAACCACTGGCTCAGGTTGGTGAGCGGGCCGTCGCCCGGGTTCGTGTTGCCCACGTCGTCGCTTGGATCCGCGGGGTCGTCGGCGTCGCCCGGTGGCGCCAGTCCCGGCGTCTCATTGGGCAGGTCGATGCCGGTCGTCTGACCCAGGCCGAACTCCGCGGCCATGCGCGCCAGGTTTCCGGGCCCTGTCCCCTGCAGTTCGGGCGGGCAGCCCGGCTCCATGAACTGCGAGCCCGGCTGCTGGGCCGCGACCAGGCAGTAGAAGTAGACGTTCGAGGAGACGGCCAGCCCGTCGCTGAAGTCGGCCGTCCCGGTGAAGGTATCCCTGAAGATCTGGTCGGCGTCCTCGGCTCCAAACTCGTTGCGCACCACCATCTGGCCGGGACTGTTGATGCGTGTCTCGGGGGTGGCGCTTCCGAATTCCAGCGCTGCCGCGGCGGTCACCACCTTGAACACCGACCCCGGAGGGAATGCATCGCTGATCGCGTGGTTGACGAGTGGCCGCCCGGGGTTCACCTCGAGGTTGTCCAGGTCGTCGTACTGGCGCTGCGTTATACCCGCGCTGAAGATGTTGGCGTCGTAGCTCGGCAGCGACACCAGCGCCAGGACCTCGCCGGTCCGCGTGTCGAGCACGACAGCCGAGCCCATCGGGGCGCTGTACTGGTCCATCGCCGTGCTCAGCGCCAGCGACGCCGCGGTTTGCAGGTTGTAGTCGAGGCTCAGCACCACCCGATTTCCCGGCACCGGTACTTCCTCGCGCAGCACGCGAAGCTGACGCCCGATGGCGTCCTGTTCGATCAGCCGGCGGCCGTTGTCGCCCCGCAGATAGTCCTCGTACTCGAGCTCTATCCCCGTCTGGCCGAGCCGGTCGCTCAGCCCGTACTGTGCGTACTCCTCCGTCCCGTACTGCTCCGCCGAAATGGGCCCGATGTAGCCGACGATCGGAGCCAACAGCTCGCCCGAAAGGTAGCGTCGCGTGGCGGCGACCTCCAGGGTCACGCCGCGCAGATCGGGTTCCATGGAGCGCAGCGTCAGGGCCTGGTCGCGTGTCAGGTTCTCCTTCAACACCACCGGCGAGAACCCCGCAACCTCTTCGCCCTCGTCGATCAGGCGGTTCAGGCGCTCGGCTGGTACGTCGAGGATCCCCTCCAGCGTGAAGATGATCTCGCGCCGGTCGGCGTCCGGGATGCGGGCCGGAATGGCGACCGCGTCGTAGGCGGGCACGTTGCTCACCAGCGGCACACCGTTGCGGTCGGTAATTATCCCGCGCTCCGCGGGCAGGTCGATGATCAGGACGCTGTTGTTGCTGGCCCGCTCGGCATAGTCTTCGCCGCGCACGATCTGGAGGCGCGCCAGTTGCAGCAGAAGGATGCCGAAGAGAATGAACACAGCCAGGCGAAAGACAAGGATCCTGGTGATCGGCCGGCGCCGGTTCTCGGACGGGCCCAACATTACGGCAGCTCCAGCCGGCGGCCTGTCCGCCGGTACGCCGTGGCCGGCCCGGCGCCGTAAGTCCGACGCTCGGACGTCGCCCTCTTGAATACGGCTATCGCCAGCGGGGCAGCCACCATGTTCATGAACGCCGCCGGGATCGCAACCTCAATCAGGCCGCGCGACCAGTCCGGCGAAAGGCCGGTCCCGCGCAGGACGACGAGGTAGATGATCGTTTGGACGAACGTCGCGGCCAGGGCAACGGCCGCGGCCACGAGCGACTCGTACTCGACGAATCGCAGGTCTCTGAGCGTTGCCAGGGGGACAATCGCGGCGTAACCGAGCACGGATGCTCCAAGCGGCTCCTGCGAGAAAAAACTGACCATGAACCCACCAAGTGGTACGACCACCATCGCCTCTTCGATGCCGCGGGTGAACGCCCAGGCGATAAGCAGGGCCATCATCAGGTCGAAGCGCACATCGGCCACCCGGAAGTAGGTCAGCGCGTAGGCCTGGATGACCGCTGTCGCCGCCAGTAAGGCCACGGCTATCGACCACTGCTTCATTCCGGCGGCTCCAGCTCGCGCGGGAGGGGAGAGGTTACGACCATAACGAGTTCGAAACTACCAAGATTGGCTGCCGGCTCGATCGCGATGCGCAGGAAGAGCTCGTCGGACTGGCTGACCGAGCTGATGGTCCCGATCAACAGGCCTTCTGGAAAGCGTCCGGTCAGCCCGGATGTCACCACAGTATCGCCCTCCCTGCCATTCGCCTCCTTCGGTACAAGTTCCAACGACAAAGGGTTGGCGCCGTCGCCCTGGACCACTCCGGTACCTCCTTCGACGCCCTGGATCAGGGCGTCGACCGAGAGCGCCGGGTCGGTGATCAGCCGCACCCACGCGTAGTCAGGAAAGGTCTCCACGATGATCCCGACCAGCGAACCGTTCGCGGAAAGCACTGCCATGTCCTCGACCAACCCGTCCGAGCTGCCGCGGTCGATCGCGAGGATGTCCTCGAAGTTGCCCGACCGCCGCTGGATCACCTCGGCCGGCAGCAGTCCCAGCGCCGTCTGCGACTGCGTGAACTGGAGGGCCTGCTCGAGCTCGGCGACGCGCCCCGCCTGGGCCCGCAGGCCGGCTATCTCGACCTGGAGTTGCTCCAGCTCCGACTCGATCGCGCTCTGCCCGTCCTGGCCCGAGATCCCACCAGCGATCGAGTCAAGCGCAGAGGTGAAGGGGGAGGCAAGGCGCACGCCGAGGTTGCGCACGGGGTCCAACGCTCCGCTCTGCGAAATGATGACAAGGAAGACCCCGGCGACAAAGACAACGATGAACCAGAGTCCGGTTCGAGAGGTTACGCCAGCGTTGCGAATAGCGGCCCAGCCCCGCAGCACCTTCGGCGACTAACGAGAGGGTACTGCAATGACCGTAATTCTAGCGAGGTGGGCGGCGCGTGGCCAGCTTGGTCTGCACGCGCGCCAGCGTCGAGGCCTCTTCGAGGACCTCGCCGGTCCCCCGCACCACGCAGGTCAGGGGGTCTTCGGCGACGTAGACGGGGAACTTGGTTTCCTGCGCCAGCCGCCGGTCCAGGCCGTGCAGCAACGCGCCGCCGCCGGCCAGGGCGATGCCGTTGATGATCAGGTCGGCCACGAGCTCCGGGGGCGTGCGCTCGATGGTCTGGTGGATCGAGGTAAAAATCGCCTCGACCGACCCGGCGATGGCGTCGCGAATCTCAATGCTGCTGACCTCCACAGCCTTCGGCATTCCCGTGGCGAGGTCGCGCCCTCGCATGATCACCGTGATCTCCTCGTCCATCGGAAACGCCGAACCGGACTCTATCTTGATCTCCTCCGAAGTCCGCTCGCCAATCGTCATGTTGTGCACCTGGCGCGCGTAGGAAATGATGTCCTGGTCCATCTCGTCGCCAGCTATGCGGATCGACGAGCCGGCGATCACACCACCCATGGAGAAGACCGCCACCTCGGTGGTACCGCCGCCGATGTCGACGATCATGCTGCCGCCCGGATCCATGATCGGGAGGCCCGCGCCGATGGCGGCGGCCAGCGGCTCCTCGACCAGGTAGCAGGCGCGCGCCCCGGCGTTGAGCGCAGCATCGTGCACCGCCCGCTTCTCGACCTCCGTCACGCCGCTGGGGATGCCGACGACCACCCGCGGGCGCGGCAGCCCGAACCCGAAGCGGTCGTGCACGGCACGGATGAAGTACTGGAGCATACGCTCCGTTACCTCGAAATCGGAGATCACGCCATCCTTGAGGGGACGGACGGCCACGATGTTGGCCGGCGTGCGGCCGACCATCCGCTTGGCCTCGGCGCCCACCGCCAGGATCCGCCGGTTCGCGCGGTCGATCGCGACGATGGACGGCTCATTGATGACGATGCCACGCCCACGGACGTGGACCAACGTGTTGGCCGTGCCGAGGTCTATGCCGATGTCGTGGGAGAAGAGCCCGAAGAAGACGGAGAGCGGGTTTGGAAAGGGCATGCGGAATCTTTCGAGGCGGGTTCCACCGCTCTAGGACCTTACTGTGGCCGAGTATAGAGCATCGGCTTTGCTGGGTCTGGCGGGTTCAGAGCCCGGGCCCCGGCAGGCCGGAGCGCGCCCTCAGCAACGACCCGGCCAGCGCCAACGGTCCACGGCCGAGGAAGAGCTTGCGGTACGAAAGATAGGCGTAGACGGCCAGCAGGACGCCGCCCGGCGGCTTGGCCAGGAGGATCGCCGCCCGACCTTCGACGCCAAGCAGTCCTTCGATCAGCCCCTTGAACGCGAGCAGCGAAACGTTGGACAGGACCAGGCTTCCGCAGTTGATGAGCATGAAGAGCATGAACGAGTGCGATAGCAAGGGCCGTGGACTGCGGAACGTAACCCGGGAGTTAAGCAGAAAGCTGTTCGTGGCGGCGGCCACGAAGGCGACGGTGTTGCAGGCCAGCAGGGCCAGGGTTGTTCCTGGATCCACCAGCCACAGCAGCGCGGCCAGCACGACGAAGTCCACCGCGGCGTTGCTGGCCCCCACCATGCCGAATGTGATCATCCGCCGTGCTTCCTTGCGCACGCCGGAAGGCGCGGGCGCGTGAAGGTGGCTGCTCGACGTCGGAGGCCGGGCCTCGACGAGCTCGGTTGGGGCCAGTTCGGTTGGTGTGGTCATGCGGAAAGAGGGACCGTGGTGCGCCTCACTCATATCATCGTCGCTGGACTCCCAGCGTTGCGTTACGAATAAGAAACAAAATCTACCTGCCCCGTCGGTGGCAGACTATCGCGCCGCGACGCGCGATCGTCCGGGCACTTCCTCGGAAGCGACCATCGGACTGTCCGGACCGACGAAAAGCCTGCGGAAGGCGAAATACCCGTAGGACACGAGGACCAGCGCCGTCAGCGGCTTGGCAACCAGGATCGCAAGCTGCCCCTCAAGCGGGGTTGTCGACTGGAGCAGCCAGCGGAAAGTTAACAGCGAGATATTGGAGAGCACCAGGTTGCCGAGGTTGACGACGAAGAACAGGGCGAACCAGCGAGAAAAGAGGGGCAGGCGCCTCTGGAACGTCAGGCGCGAATGAAGGACGAAGCTATTGAAGGAAGCGGCGAAAAACGCCGTCGTATTCACCGCGACCACCGAAAGCTCTCGTTCCGGGTCGAAGGCCCAAACCAGGATCCCGAGGACCGCGAAGTCAACGACGCCGTTGAAGATGCCGATGGCGGCGTACTTCAGGAAACGCCAGGTCTCGGGGCTCAGCGTGCCGATCAGCATAAGCCTGTGCACAGTCCCTTCGGGGGGCCGTCCAGTCATCGCTCGACCTCTTCTACCAGGGCTGTGAAGGTGTCCTCGTCGAGGACCTCGATGCCCAGCTCCCGCGCCCTGTCCAGCTTCGATCCCGGCGACTCACCGACCACCACATAGCTGGTCTTCTTTGAGACGCTGGAGCTTACGCTGCCGCCGAGGTTCTTGATCCGCCTCTCGGCCTGGTCACGGCTCAGCGCCTGGAGTCCGCCGGTCAGTACGAACGTTTTCCCTGACAACGGCCCCTCGCGGCCCGCGCGTCGCTCCGCGGTCGTCCGCACGCCCGCCGCTTTCAGCTTCTCGATGATCTGCAGGTTGCGATCTTCCTCAAAGTAGGCGCGCACGCTGGCCGCGATCTTGGGGCCAATCCCCGGGATCTCCGCGATCTCTTCAGCGCTCGCAGCCTGCAAGGCATCGAGCGACCCGAAGTGGTCGGCGAGAAGTTCGGCCACCTCCCAGCCCACGTGACGCACGCCCAGCGCTGAGATCAGCCTGGCCAGCGGACGCTTTCGCGACGCCTCGATCGAAGCCAGGAGGTTGTCCGCGCTCTTCTCGCCCATCCGCTCCAGCGCCACCAGCTGCTCCCGCGTGATGAAGTAGATATCGGCCGGGTCCGTGATCAGCCCCTGCTCGACGAAGGTCCGCACGCGCTGTTCGCCCAGCCCATCGATCTCCATGACGCCGGCAAAGTGCTCTATCCAACGTTGCATCTGCGCCGGGCAGGCTTTGTTGGTGCAGTAGGACATTGCCTCGCCCGGGGGACGGGCAACGTCACCGCCGCAGACCGGACACTGCGCGGGCATCTTGAATACCTGCTCCTTGCCGGTCCGCTTGCTGGCCACCGGGGCGACGACCTGGGGGATGACCTCGCCCGCGCGTTGCACGACGACCGTGTCGCCGATACGTATGTCCTTGCGATGGATGTCGTCCTCGTTGTGCAGCGTTGCCATCCTCACGGTCACCCCGCCCACGCGGACAGGCTCGAGGACGGCAAACGGGTTGAGCGAGCCCGTACGGCCGACGTTGACGGCGATGTCGCGCAGCAGCGTGGTCGCCTGCGTGGGCGGGAACTTGAAGGCTATCGCCCAACGCGGCTCTCTGCCGACGGCGCCCAGCTGGCGCTGCAGTCCCAGGTCGTCGACCTTGACCACCATCCCATCGATCTCGTAATCGAGGCGGTCGCGTTCCTCGGCCCAGAACTCCGTGTGCTTGACGACGTCGTTCAGGTCGTCGAAACGCTTGATGTTGGGGTTGAGCCGGAAGCCCAGCCCATTCAGCATCTGCAGAGCGTCCCAGTGCGAGCCCGGCGGGACAGCGCCTTCCACCCAGCCCAGTTGATAGATCCAGATGTCGAGCGGGCGCGAAGCAGTGATCCGGGCATCGAGCTGGCGCAGCGAACCCGCGGCCGAGTTGCGCGGATTGGCGAACAGCGGAAGGCCCTGTTCGGCCCGCTCCTCGTTGAGCTTCTCGAAGCCCGCGCGGCTCATATAGACTTCGCCCCGCACCTCGAAGCGAGGCGGCGCATCCTTCGCTACCGACAGCGGCACCGTCTTCAAAGTGCGCATGTTCTGCGTGATGTCCTCGCCAATGAGACCGTTGCCGCGCGTCGCCGCCTGCACGAGCGCGCCGTCCTCATAGACGAGGGCGACGGCGAGGCCGTCTATCTTCGGCTCGGCGACCATCTGGAAATCGGAGCGCTCCGCCAGCGCCAGCGTCCGGCGGTGCCAGGCCCTCAACTCGTCGCCGCTGAAGGCGTTGGCCAGCGAGAGCAGGGGCACCTGGTGCACGACCTGCTCGAACGCCGCCTGGGGCTGCCCTCCCACGCGCTGCGTCGGCGAGTCGGGCGTCTGGAGCTCGGGGAAGCGCCCTTCCAGCGAGCGCAGCTCGCGGACCAGCGCGTCGTACTCGGCGTCGCTGATCTCGGGCGAGTCCAGCACGTGATAGCGGTAGTCGTGATGGCGGATCTCGGCGCGCAGCTCCTCGCTGCGCTGCTGAGCCTCGTAGAACTCGCGGTCCTCCGCGGCACGCGTTTCGGTCGTCATGGCGCTGCAGAGATTATCGGGCAGAGAGCTATCTGATCGCGCGGCCGGCAGGTGCGGGATCAGGCGCCAGTTTCGGACTGCCTGGCGCGCTCGCTTGCCTGCAGCGCCGTCACCTGCTCCCACGTCCGCTCGTAGATCTGCGGCGGCTCCCAATCGTTGAGCCCGGCGTAGGTGTCGATCTGGCTGCGGTGATGGACCTCGTGTTCCACCAGCATCATCAGGATGCGCCACCCGGCGAGCGTGCCGTCGCTGTCGAGCATCGGCACCTTCCTCTCGAGCCAGTCGTCGGGGGTGCTGCTCAGCCTGCCCTTGAGGTCGTGCGCGCTTTGCTCAATCGCCGGCAGCCACCTGTCGCGCGAGCTGACGTCCGGGTTGGGCGGGCTGAGCCAGCCTTCGTCCCGGTAGGCGCTGGCGAAGTAGAGGCGCGTGGCCGCCATGTGCCCGACGATCTGGTTGATACCCCAGGCGTTCTCGCCCTCACCGCGGCCGGGCGCCCAGCCGTCAGCCTCTTGCGGCAGGGCGGCGACGTCGCGCATGGTGCGCCGATTGAGGCCGTCGAAGTACCTCAGGAAAACGTCTATCGAACGGAACATGGCGTGATCGATCCTCCACGCTCACCCTAGCCGTGGGCCCTGCGTAGCCCCGCGTGCCGGCGGTTGCCGCAGGGTTGGGCGACACCCTAGAATCAGCGGGCCCCTACTAAACGGAGGATAGCTATCTACGCCATTATCAGGTCCGGCGGAAAGCAATACCGCGTCCAGCCCGGACAGAGACTACGCGTTGGCCGTCTCACAGCCGACGAAGGCGCCAGCATCGAGCTCGACGACGTCGTGCTCGTTTCGGGGGAGAGCGGCACGCACTCGGGTGACGAAGTCACCGCGGGGGCGCGTGTCCTGGCCGAAGTCGCGAGTCACGGCCGAGCGGCCAAGGTCGTCGTCTTTAAGTACAAGCCCAAGGTGCGCTACCGCCGCAAAAGCGGTCACCGCCAGCATTACACCGAGCTCCTCGTTCGCGAGATCGTGGCGGGGGGTGAGCGAGCCGTGGCCGAGAGCAAGCAAGCCGGGGATCAGCCCCAGCCGGGCCGTGCCCGCCGCACGCGAGCCGCGAAGGCGGAGATCGAGGAGTCGGTCGCCGACGTAGCCGCCGGCGCGCTCGCCGATTCTCCCGAGGCAGAGCTCGACGACACGGCGCCGTCGGAAGCCGCGTCCATCGATGAAGCGGTCGCCGAGACCGCCGAGGGCGCCCTCGCCGACACGCCCGAGGCAGAGGTCGAGCAGGCCTCGGCCGAGGAACCTGCGCCTAAGCCGCGCCGGGCACGAAAGAAGAAGGAAGACCAGGCGTAAATCAAGCGCCGAGGAAGAAGTCATGGCTCACAAAAAGGGCGTAAGCAGTTCGCGCAACGGTCGCGATAGCCAATCCAAGAGACTGGGCGTCAAGCGCTACGATGGCCAGCTGGTCAACGCCGGCACGATTATCCTTCGCCAGCGCGGCACCCAGTTTCATCCCGGCGTTAACGTCGGGCTGGGCCGCGACTTCACCATCTATGCACTGGTCGAAGGCACCGTAAAGTTCGCGCCCCACGCCAAGGGCCGGCGCAAGAAGGTCAGCGTCCTGCCGGTCGCAGGGCCCGTCGCCGCCAGCGCCTGACCATACCAAGAGAACTGGAAAGCCGATGAAACAGGGAATTCACCCCAACTATGTGGAAGCCGTCGTGACCTGCGTCTGCGGCAACCGCTTCACCACAAAGGCCACGAGGCCCGAGCTGCACGTCGAGTTGTGCAACAACTGCCATCCCTATTTCACGGGTGAGCAGCGCATCGTCGATACCGCCGGACGAGTCGACCGCTTCAAGCGGCGCTACGGCATCAAGGATTAGTCACAGGCTGCCCACGGGCAGCCTTCTCCCCTTGCCCGGCGACACTTCGTTCGATTAGCTAGGTCCATACATGGCGGAAGACGACACACGGCTTCACTACGGCGGGCAGGCCGTCATCGAGGGCGTCATGATCCGCGGCCCACGCTCGATGGCGGTGAGTTGCCGCCGTCCCGACGGCAGCATCGCGTCGTACTCGCAAGAGCTCAAGGGCCTCTTCACCGGCCACGTCCGTGAGATGGCGTTCGTGCGCGGCATCCTTGTGCTGGCCGAGACGCTGGTTCTGGGCATCCGCACCCTGAACTTCTCCTCGAACATTCAGATCGGCGCGTCCGAAGAGCAGGCGCGGCAGGCCGGGGCCAGCATGTGGGCCAGCCTCGCCTTCGCGCTGGTCGTGGGTATCGCCATCTTCTTCGTCGGCCCCGTGCTGGCGACGCATTGGCTGCACGGGCACATCAGCAGCCCCCACGTAGTGGTTGCGCTCGAGGGCCTTCTTCGCGTCGGAATTTTCGTCGGCTACATCTGGGCGATCGGTTTCGTGCCGGATGTCCGACGCGTTTTCGCCTACCACGGGGCGGAGCACAAGACAATCCACGCCTATGAAGCGGGCCAACCTCTGACAGTCGAGAACATTCAGCGCTTCAGCCCGGCCCACCCGCGCTGCGGGACCAGCTTCCTGCTCGTTGTCGCCCTGGCTTCGATCTTCGTCTTCGTCCTTCTCGGCGAGCTCGACCTCTCGCGGCTGCTTCTTTCGCGGATCCTCTTCGTCCCGGTCCTGGCGGCCATTGCTTACGAGGTGATCAGGGTTGGCGGGGGCCATCAGCACATCCCGCTTGTCCGGTTCTTGTTCCGCCCCAACCTGGCGCTTCAGTCGTTCACCACCCGCCAGCCCACGGACGACATGGTTGAGGTCGCCGTGCACGCGCTCGAGCGCGTCATCGCGACGGAGGCCTCGATGGCGCGCAGCGGCGAGATCGAGCCCGACGAGGGCGCGGTCGCCATCTCCTGACGCTCCCGGCCCTTCTCGCCTAGCCTTCTCTGGTACGAGGAGGATGCGATGGTTTCCGAAGACACGGTCCAGCAGGTCCGCAGCTACGTCAAAGGCCAGGCCGAGCGCCATCCGCTACCCGACCTGGTCACCCGCGTCAGAGCCACCTACGACGAGCTCTCGGCGCTCGTGCGCGACATGACGCCGGAGCAGGCGGCGTTCCGCGGCAATCCCGACGATTGGACTCTGCAGGAAGTCATGGGGCACGTCGCCACCTACACGCCCAACGTGCGATGGGTGATGGGCGAGCTCGACGCCGGCAGGAACGTCGCCTATCCGCGCCGCAACCTGGGCGAGCCCCCACTGTCCCACCTCTCCGTTCAGGAAGCGGCCGACACCGCGCTTACGGCGCTGACCGAGATCGACGAGGCGTTTCGTGGCCGCGAGCCGAATATCGAGACCTACACCGCGCACCCGACGTTCGGTGAGATGAACGCGAAGGAGTGGGTGCTGTTCCTGCGCGTCCACACCAACGACCACGTCGACCAGGTCCGAGCGGCGGTCGCCCATCCGGACTATCCGGCCGGCCCCGGTTGATCGCACGCGACGAGGTCGAACGGCTGGCTGCGGGCGCGTCGGAAGGCGACCTCGCGAGGGAGGTGGCCTCCGCCCTGCGCGACGTTGAGTCGCGCCTGGGCTCGCCGGTCGCCGAGCGGCCCGAGACCAGGTCGGCCGCGCGCGACCTGATCGCCCGCTTCGGCGACGACCTGCGCATGCTGCGCGAGGCCAGGTCAGGACGTGCCCCGTCGCCGCCGCCTGCCGAGGGCAGGCCGCTGCAGTCCCGTCCCGACGCCCCGGTCGCCATCCTTGCCCGCCAGGTGGCTGCCCTGGCCGAGGGTCTGCGCATGTTGATGGAGGAGGGCCAGGCCGGGGGGACCAATCCCATCCCCGACGCGGAGCTCGGAGACCTCACGCACGCCCAGCACCTGGCCGCCATGTTGATTCGCGCGCGAGCCCTCGCGGGCACGCTGAGCTGACTAGGTGTACTTTCCCGGGAGGTTGGTGACACGGCTGATGGGAGGGAAGCCTCCGATGGCTGTGTGTCGAC